>JBJMMQ010000149.1:0-7722 GCA_045804705.1 Chloroflexota bacterium | reverse complement strand
AGGTGCCGCGACCGGAGATGCATGGGCCGCGGCCGACATCTCCGCAGGGCCACGCTCATCACTCCCGGCCGGTCCCGTCGCGACTGGCGGTGCAGGGGCCTGGGCGGGAGCGGCGGCGGGCGTCTCGTTCGGGGTCGGCGTCGCGGACGCGGTCGGCGGCGCCGGCGCCTCGGATGCAGCGACGGGTTCGGCCGGTGCGGTAGCGGCGGCGGAGCCCGCGCCGTCATCAGAGGTCTCGATCACGGCGATCTCAGCATTGTTCGGCACGACCGAGCCTTCCTCGGCGAGGATCTCGCGCAGGACGCCCTCGAACGGCGACGGGACCTCCGCGTTGACCTTGTCGGTGACGACCTCGACCAGGGGCTCGTACTTCGCGACATGGTCGCCTGGCTGCTTGAGCCACTTCCCGATCGTTCCCTCGGCGACGCTCTCGCCGAGCTGGGGCATCGTCACCTTGGCCACGATCGCAGGTCCTCCGCTGGCGGCCGCCAGTCGCGGCCCGTGTCATCTCTTCGCGTAGTGTCGCCCATCCGGCGGACCTTGGTCGAGCGCCCGACACCACGTCCGTTGCCGGATGCGGTCCGGTACCCTCCGACGATGCCGACTGCCGCGACCAGAACGGTGGGCTCCCGGATTCGCAGCGCGGCCAACATCCGCGATGATGAAGTCGCGGTCATCCGGCTCATCGCGCTCGTCTTTGCGGCGCTCGAGATGGGTCGTGGCATCGGCGAGGTCGGCGTCAATACGCTCGTCCTGAGCCGGCTTCCTGCCGACGCGCTCCCCTGGCTGTACATCCCGCTGGGCTTGATCTCGTTGGTGATCGCGGTCGCGTTCGGGGCGGCCCTCGGCCGAATCGCCAAGGCGCGCCTGTTCGGGATCACGCTCGTCGTCATGGGCGTGCTCCTGGTCGCGGAGTTCGTCCTCCTCGCCGCCGTCCCCGACATGGTGCCGATCGCGTGGCTGACCGTCATGGCGGCGGGCACGATCGCGGCGACCATCACGTGGACCGTCGCGACGTCATCGCTCGATGTCCGTCAGGCCAAACGGCTGTTCCCGATCTGCACTGCCGCTGCGATCGCCGGGTACCTCGCGGGGAGCCTTCTCGCGGGACCAGTCGCGGGAACGCTCGGAGCGGCCGCCCTCATCGGCATCCAGGGGATCCTCTTCGCGGTCGCCGCAGCCCTGATCGCCCGCCTCGCCAGCCGGCATACCGGCGGCCGGTGGATCCCGCAACGGACCGCCCACCGCTCGATCGCGGCGGACGTCCGCGTCGGATTCGACGAGGTTCGCGCGTCGCCACTCCTCCGGCTCGTCGCTGTCGCGTACGTCCTGCTGGCCATCCTGCTCTTCTCGGTCTCGTTCCCATACCTGCGCGCCGCGCGCGCGGCCTACCCCGACGAGGCAGAGCTCGCGCGCATCCTCGGCATCATCGCCGCGACCATCACGGCGATCTCGTTCGTGGTGTCTCTCGGTCTCGCGGACCGCTTCTACCGCCGGTTCGGCATCGCCGGGGCAGCGCTGCTGCTCCCCCTCGTCTACGTCGGCGGTTTCGCGGTCTGGATCGTCTCATTCACGTTCGTCACGGCAGCGGCGTTCACGATCGTCCAGCAGGTGACCCAGCGGGGGATCTCGAACGCCGCCTGGAGCGCGACGTACAACGTCCTGCCGTCGACCCATCGAGCCCAGGCCATCGCGTTCATGGACGGCGTGCCTGGCCAGATCGGAACGGTCCTCGTCGGCGTCCTGCTTCTGCTCTCGACGAGCCTCCTCGCGCCGGACCAGGTCTTCTTGCTGGGCTTCGTCGCGGCGGCGGCCTGCGTCGTCGTCGTCGTCGCCGTCCGTCGCCGCTACGCGAATGCCCTGCTGCACACACTTCGGAGCGGTGTCGGCGAGCAGATCCTCGAAGGCGGCCGGGGTCTCGGGGACCTGCTCGCAGCTCCGGACGTCCGCGCCGCGCTGATCGGCGCGCTCAGGGCATCCGATGCTGGAACACGGCAGATGGCGGCCGAGCTCCTGGCCCGCTCCCCCGAACAGGATGCTCGCCGGGCCCTGGCGGCAGCCCTCGATGACGGGACACCCGCCGTCCGCGGCGCTGCAGCCGGCGCGATCCTCGGCAGCCGCGCGTCCGGTCATGCCGCCGACGCCGACGAGGCGGCCCGTGCCGAGGCGACCCTCGCAGCGCTGGCCGAGGGCGACATCCCAGCGAGGGTGGCCGGTCTCGACGCCGGCCGCCGTCTTGGCCGGCCGCTCGAGGGTGAGCACCTCCGAACAGCGGCCGTCGATCCCGCGCCAGAGGTCCGCGCCGCCGTCATGACGGCCATCGGCGATCTGGCGACCGGGGAGGCCGCCGACGCACTCCTGGCCGGCCTCCACGACCCGTCCGTCCGCGTCCGCACGGCAGCCGCCGCAACCCTTGCCTCGCGGGCGGAGGTCGACCCGCGAGTCGTCGATCTCCTCGGTGCGTCCGATGGGATGACCACCGAGGCGGCTGCCATCGCCGCCCTCGCCGGACACGGCGAGGCGGTGCGCGACCGGATCGATCCCTGGGCCGACCGCGAGGTGAACCGGGCGATCGAGCTGAGCCAGGCACGCGGCATCCTCCGGGCCGGCGGCGGCGGCGCAGCCGACCCCGATGCCGACTTCCTGTGCGCGATCCTCGACCACCGGATCAGGCACGCCGAGACGATGGCTCTCGCGGCGATGACCGCGCTCGGTGCTCCAGCCGCAGGTGGCGTCATCCGCCGAAGCCTGGGCTCGTCGGACCCGGACGTGCGCGCCCAGGCGATCGAAGCCCTCGATTCGATCGGCGATCGCCGCCTCGGGCGCACGGTCGCGCGTCTGATCGAGGAACCGCCGACCGGCGTGTCCGAGAACGTTGCGACGGTGCTCGGACGGCTGCGCGATGATGACGACGAGTGGATCGGGACCATGGCCCGCCGCCTGCAGCCGACCGGAGATGAGTTGACCGATACGGGCCGAGTCACCGCCGACATCGCGACGATGCTCCAGCTCCGTCGCGTCCCGCTGTTCCAGCAGCTGTCCCCCGAGGACCTCCAGCGGATCGCGTCTGTCGCGGTCGAACGCTGGTTCGATGAGGGAGCGGCGCTGGTCCGCGAGGGCGAGCCAGGCGACGAGCTGTTCGTCATCGTCGAGGGGCGGGTGCGCGTCGTCCATCGGGCCGACGACGGGACCGAGCGGACACTCCGAACCTATGGTGAGGGCGACCACATCGGCGAACTAGCCGTCCTTCGGGCGCAGCCGCGTGTGGCCACCGTCGTTGCCGACGGCGGCAGTGTTCGAACCCTTGTCATCGGCGGCGACGGCCTGACGATGATCCTCCGCGAGCGCCCTGATGCGGCGATGGCCATGCTCGCGACACTCGCCGAGCGGCTGAGTACCCAGACATGACATTGCCCACCGGCACCATCACGTTCCTGCGCACCGATGTCGAAGGCTCGATGCGCCATGCACGCACGCTCGGATCGGACTGGGATGCCGTCAACGCCCGGCACGTCGAGCTCATCCGCGGTGTCATCGAGAGGAACGGCGGCACGATCGTGCGTACCGAGGGAGACGCGATCTTTGCCGTCTTTCCGGAGGCCGTCAGCGCAATCACAGCCGCCGCCGATGGACAGCGAGCGTTGGCCTCTGAAGGATGGCAGGGGGACGCTCCCATCCGAGTCCGGATGGGTCTCCATACCGGTGAGGCCCACCTCGCCGGTGATGACTACGGCGGATTCGACGTGAATCGAGCGGCTCGGGTGGCTGCCGCCGGGCACGGTGGCCAGATCCTCCTGTCCGAAACCACAGCGACCCTCGTCGCCGACGCCCTCCCGGACGGCACGACCCTGCAGGATCTCGGTCGGCACATCCTCCGTGATGTCCCGCGCGCGGAGCGGCTGCACCAGCTCGACATCGCCGGACTCGTGTCGGACTTCCCGCCACTTCGGACGGGTGCCGCACGATCCGGCAACCTTCCGGATCGACTCACATCGTTCCGGGGGCGCGACGACGAGCTCTCCGAGCTGGTCGAGCTCCTCGAGGAGGCCCGGCTCGTCACGCTGACCGGGCCCGGCGGGATCGGTAAGTCGAGTCTCGCGATCGAGGCGGCCAGGACGGTCGCCGACGGATTCCCCGACGGAGCGTGGTTCGTCAACCTCGCTGCCATCGAGGATCCGAGCCAGGTGACAGCGACGATCGCCCACGCCGTCGGGCTGTTCGATGGCCCGGAACGGACGGCCGCCAGCGCTCTTCCCCAGTACATCTCCGACCGTTCCATGGTCATCGTCGTCGACAACATGGAGCATGTCCTCGAGGCAGCCGGCGACGTGGCCGTCCTCGTCCGCGAATCGCCCGCGAGCCGATTCATCGTCACGAGTCGGGCGCCACTGCACGTTGCCGGCGAGCGGGAGCTGCACCTCGGTCCGGTCACCGCAGCTGCGGTGACGATCTTCAGGGATCGAGCGCGCGCGGTTCAGCCCGGCTGGGAGCCCGGGGCCGACGAAGGGGTCGTCCGTGAGATCTGTTCCCTCCTCGACGATCTGCCGCTCGGGATCGAGATCGCCGCGGCACGGATCGGCAAGCTGCCGCCGACGGTGATCCGCGATCGGCTGACCGCACGGCTGCCGCTGCCCGGCCCCGGCGTCCGAGATATGCCGAGCCGGCAGCGGACGCTCGAGGCCGCAGTGGCCTGGAGCCATGACCTGCTCGAGCCCCACCTCCGGCGCCTCCTCCACGAGCTGGCTGTCTTCGAAGGCAGCTTCGACGTCGAACAGGTCGACGCGATGAGCGCAGCGGCCGGCGACTCGCCCGACCGTCTCGACGACGTCCTGGAGCTCGTCGACAGGAGCCTCGTCGTTCCCGTCTCGGATCCGGGCGGCCGAGCTCGTTTCCGCCTGTTGCGGACCATCCAGACCTACGCTCTCCGTGCTCTGGCGATGGACGGTGATGAGTCCGCGACCCGCCGCCGCCATGCCGAGGCCTTTCTCGCGCTGCTCGTCGACCAGGCGCCCTCACTGAACACCTCACGGCACCCAGCCGTCCTCGATCGGGTCGGGCCCGACGTCGCCAATCTCCGGGCCGCTCAGCGTTGGGCGATCGACAGCGGCGAGTCGGACCTCGCTCTCAGGTTGGCTGCGCGACTTTGGCGATATTGGAACGCATTCGGGCTTGGAGCCGAGGGCAGGGCATTGACTGAAGCCGCCCTGGCGATGCCGGGAGCCGAACGCATCAGCTCCGCTCGTGCCTGGGCTGCGGGCGCGCTGGGCAGCCTCGCGTACTGGCAAGCGGAGCCGGATCATGCACGGGAGTGGTACGAGGAGCAGGTCCATCTCGCGACGGCCGTGGGCGATGACGCCTGCGTCGCCGATGGGTTGTTCAACCTCGGTCACGTCCTCTTCCTCGACGGGGAGGACGAGCAGATCCAGCTCGACTACATGAATGACGTTGAACGCCGCTTCCGCGAATTGGGCGATCAGCGCAGCGAAGCCCGAGCCGCTTGGTCACGCGGGATCCTCGCGATGGGCAGCGGCCGGGCCGAAGAGGCAGCAGCCTTCATGCGGGAAGCGATCGTCGAGGCCGAACGATTCGACGACCGCCAGTATCACGCCATGTCCGTGGCGAGCCTCGGCTGGGCGGCCTTCACCATGGGTGACGTCGGCTCCGCGATCCGACTCGCGATCGAAGGTCTCGAGGAGTCTCATGCGATGCGAGACCTGGCGACGACGACGATCTCGCTGCACATCGGTGTCCTCGCTGCATCGATGGTCGGACGCTTCGAGGACGCGGCCGAGTTGATCGGGGCGTTCGATGCGTCATGCGAGCGATACGGCGTCCGCCCGCCAGCTGCGCTGGGCCGGTTCATCGCCACCCATGACCCGTTCGCCACCACCCGTGCGGCGCTGACACCCGAGGCATTCGCCGCCGCATACACCCTCGGCCGGAGCCTGGATCTTGACCAGGCGGTTGCGAAGGTGGCCGACCTGCGTGACGCCTACGTGACCGAGGTAGCGGAGTCGACCTGATCTCTCCGTCGCGCCTCCACAGGAACTCCATCGCCGACCGCAAGGATCGTCCATGAAGCGGGTGAACGACCCGCATCGAAACGATCCATGGAGGTCGACATGAACGAGACACAGACGCGCAAGGGCCCCGATGCGAGACTCCTGCTGCTGATCCCCGCGGTGATGATCATCGCCAAGGCCGGCCGGCGGCGACGAGCGATGTGGGAGTCCGGACCAGGTCGAGAATTCCGGCTGCCGCCGCGGATCGAGTCGGCGCTCGACGCCTGGCACTCCCGCGCACACGAGGCGTCGGACAAGACGGAGCCTGACGCCGCGCCGTCCGCCTGAACCTCAATACGCTGCGAGCGCCCGGATCCCGTCCGCGATCTTCTCGGCGTCGACCATGAACCAGTCCTCGAGGACGTGGTTGTAGGGCACGCCCGGGACCTCGGGGCCGGCGATCCGGGTGACCGGGCCGTCGAGGTAGTCGAACGCCTCCTCGGCCACGATCGCCGCGACCTCGGCCCCATAGCCGCCGAACTTGTTGTCCTCGTAGACGACCAGGCATTTGCCCGTCTTGCGCACCGAGTCGAGCAACGTCTCGGTGTCGAGGGGCCGAAGCGTCCTGAGGTCGACGACCTCGGCGCTGATGCCGTCCTCCGCGACGCGATCGGCGGCCTCGAGCGCGTAATGCGCCATCAACCCGTACGCGACGACTGTCACCTGTGACCCTGGATGGGTGATCTTCGCCTTACCGAGTGGCACGGTGTAGTCCGAATCCGGCACTTCGCCGCGGACCGACCGGTACATCTTCTTGTGCTCGAAGAACAGCACGGGGTCCTCGTCGCGGATCGACGACCGGAGCAGACCGCGCGCGTCGTGCGGGGTCGACGGAACGATGACCTTGAGGCCCGGGATATGGGTGAAGAACGCCTCGACGGATTGGCTGTGGTAGAGCGCGCCGTGGACGCCGCCGCCGTACGGGGCTCGGACGGTCATTGGCACGCCGAACCCGTTGTTCGAGCGATAGCGCATCCGCGCCGCCTCGTTCACGAGCTGGTTGAAGGCCGGCGCGATGAAGTCGGCGAACTGGATCTCGGCGACCGGTCGGAGGCCGTTCATCGCCGCGCCGATCGAGGCGCCGACGATCATGGATTCGGTCAGCGGCGTGTCGATGACCCGGTCGTCGCCGAACTCAGCCCACAGCCCATCGGTGGCGAGGAAGACGCCGCCCTTCTTGCCGACGTCCTCTCCGAGGACGATCACGCTCTCGTCGCGGCGCATCTCCTCGAAGAGCGTGTCGCGGACGGCCTCGATGTACGTCCTGATCGGCATCTCAACGGCCCCGGCGGCTCAGTGCCCGGCCGAGCCGCGGAGCGTGAAGCCCCACGGTGGCGGTGTCTCGCCGGGCCATTCCTCGGCGAAGACCCACTGCATCGCGGTCGCCGGGTCCGGATCGGCGGCCTCCTCCGCGTAGGTCGTCGCGTCATCGACCTCGGCCTTGATCTCGGCCTTGATCTTCGCCTCGGCCTCGTCGGTCAGGACCCCGGCGGCTCGGAGCTCCTCGCGGAAGCGCGGCAGCGGATCGCGCGCCTTCTCTGACGCCAGCTCCTCCTCGGAGCGGTACTTGGTCTGCTGGTCGTCCGACGAGTGGGCCGTCAGGCGCGTCACCTTGGCCTCGATCAGCGTCGGACCACCGCCGCTACGCGCCCGCTCGACC
>JBJMMQ010000148.1:0-13231 GCA_045804705.1 Chloroflexota bacterium | reverse complement strand
GTGCCCGACACGGCCCCCTCCGCGAGCCCCAGCCAGTCCGCAGCTCCCAGCCAGTCCACGAAACCAGCGAAAGCGACACCGAAGCCCAAGAAGCCCTGATCGGGGCGACCCATGATCCCCCTGCGGGACGCCAATCCGACGCGGCGGACGCCGTATGTCACGCTGTCGCTGATCGTCGCCTGCTTCGTCGTGTTCGCCTGGGAGCTCGGCCTCCTCGCGAACGGCGGGGAGTCCGCGCTCGAGGGGTTCATCGAGCGCTGGGGCGTGGTCCCGGCTGACCTGACCGCCGCGTGGACGCGTGGCGACTACGTGTCCCAGGAGACGGCGACGCTCGTGACGAGCCAATTCCTGCACGGTGGCTGGTTCCACCTGCTCGGCAACATGCTCTACCTCTGGATCTTCGGCAACAACGTCGAGGATCGTTTCGGGAGGGCCGGCTTCCTCGGCTTCTACCTGCTCGGCGGGGTGCTCGCCGGGCTCACCCAGGTCGCCATCGACCCGACCTCGACGGTCGCGACGATCGGTGCGTCGGGCGCCATCGCGGCAACGCTCGGCGCCTACTTCGTCCTCTTCCCACGGGCCCGGGTCACGTCGCTCGTGTTCCTGGGCTTCTTCTATCAGCTGATCGACGTTCCAGCCGTCCTCGTGCTCGGTTTCTGGTTCGTCCTGCAGCTGATCGACGGGCTCGCCTCGCTCGGCGTCGTCCAGACGGGTGGCGTCGCGTTCTTCGCCCACATCGGCGGGTTCGTCGTGGGCGCATTGCTCGCCAAACTGATCGTCACGATCGGCGCGCGCCGTGGACCTGCCGCCCCATCGGCTCCGTCGGCACCTGCGCCCGTGGGATAATCCGGGCATGGACGACGGGCTGGTCGAGATGGTCGTCGAGAGCGTCCGGGTCCACATGCTCTCCAGCCGCCACGTGGTCATCCTGAAGGAGACCGACCGCGACCGCTATCTGCCGATCTGGATCGGACCCTGGGAGGCGAGCGCGATCGCGATGAAGCTCCAGGGTCTGACCCCCGAGCGACCGCTGACCCACGACCTGTTCGCCTCGACACTCGAAGCCGTCGGCGCGTCCGTCGATCGCGTCGTCATCAGCGAGCTGGCCGATGAGACGTTCCACGCACGGATCCAGTTCGAGCGCGACGGCCGGACCGTCGAGGTCGACGCACGCCCGTCGGACGCCCTGGCGCTCGCGGTCCGGACCGGGGTCCGCATCTACGCGGCGGACACCGTGCTCGAGCAGGCGGCACTCGGCGACGGCTCGCTCGCGGACGAGGTCGAGGCCGGCGAGGGCTCGACGCTCGAGACGACCGGCGAGAGCATCGTCGACCCACGCCTCGACGTCTTCCGCGACTTCGTGAACTCGCTCGATGTCGACCCCGAAGGCGGCTCGAGGGAGAGCTAGGTCGCCTTCCTGGCGATGACCTTGGTCAGGGAGGTCGCGTCGGTGCCGTCGATGTACTCGAGGTCGTAGCGAGCGGCGAGCAGCGCCACCTCGCGCTGGTCGAGCCGAAGGACGTAGACCGGACGCTTCCCGAGATTTGCGTCGATGACGTCGGTGATCTCGCCGAGGTTCTCGTCAAGACGGGTGCGGTCGTCGACGATCGCGATGTCCGGTCGCTTCCCGAGGACGCGCTGCTCGTACCAGAGCGGCGTCGAGTAGCTCCACCAACTGACGATGACGGAGTCGGGCTCCATCTCGCCCAGCACCCGGTCGACCCAGATCTCCGCGGTGTGTTGACCCGTCTGGTTGGCGGCGGCATAGCGCGCCGGCGCATCGAGCAGGGTGGGGAGGAGCAGGGCGACGGAGATCACGATCGCGATGGCGGTCGCGCGCGGACCGGGGACGGCCCACCGCGGGTCGACAGCGTCGGCTTCCGTGTCCGCGGCCGCGCGCTCGCGTGCCAGCTCGTCGTCCGGTTCGGCCAGCGGCGGTTCGCCGGCGGCGCTCGCCAACAGCTCGATCGCGACTGCGGCGAGGATGGCAAGCCAGGTCCACGCGATCAGCGCCGGCCCGAGGTAGTAGCGGTTGATGTCGGCGTTGACGTACGAGGCGTTGAAGAAGCAGGTGATCGCGACGGCCGTCCCGGTGAGCAGGGCGTACCGGGGCCGGCGGAGCGCGGTCACGACGAACCCGGCAGGGATGAGAGGCGCGAGGATCCCGAACTGGGCGACGGTCCGCGTGATCAGCTCCCCGGCCTTTCGCGGCAGGTCGCCGAACGGATCGGACAGGCTGCCCTGGAACTGCTCGGCGAGGACGATGTAGCGAAAGCCGTCCCAGGTGTTCGGCGTGCCGTAGACGAGGCCCGCACGGAACGGACCGGCGCGCAGCGGCAGCTCGAGATAGACGAGGACGATCGTGACCGTCAACGCGGCGACGCACCCGAGGACCAACCGCCCGCGGCGCCAGATGCCGGGATCGACCGACAGCACGTAGAGGCCGATCGGGACCGCGAGCAGGAGCGTCAATGAGTGATTGCCGACTGCCAGCCCGAAGACGATCGCTGCCGCGAGGAGATACCGGTCGCCGCGATGCTCATCGCGGCCGCGCGCGTCCCGGACGCGCTCGTCCCAGGTGACGAGCAGCCACAGCAGGATCGCGAACAGCGCGAGATGGAGGGAGTGGGCCTCGGCGTGGGTGGCGATCGCCCACGCGATCGGAGTCAGCGCGAGCCCGATCCCCGCCGCGATCCCGAGGATCGCCCAGCCCGTGAGCTTCCGGACGAGGTCGACCGTCACGCCCGCCGCGACGGCGACGCAGATGGCCGAGAAAAGGTTCATCCGGAACGCGGGCTCACCGAACGGCTGGAGCAGGATCGATGCCAGCCAGCCGAGCAGGACATAGGTCGGGAATCCCGTCGGGTGCGCCGTGCCCATCAGCGGCGCGACGGTCTGGAGCTCACCGGTGTCCCAGAACGCAACGCCTGGCAAGAGGGCGACCCACGCCGCCACGAACGCGACGATGGCGACGAGGAGCGCGGGGAGCAGCCGGGTCCGGATCGGGTCGTCCCCGGTGACGGTGGCGTGGGTCATCGTGCGAAGGATGCCGCATCGGCACGACCTGCCGGTGGTTCGTTGCCGAATCCTTAGCGGAACACCACCGGTCCTTGGCCGGGCGTCCGGGGTCGCCCGGGCGACCCTGTGCTACGCTCCGGCCGACCTTTCCACGCTCGTGCAGGAGCCGCTCCTGGTGACTGGCCTCGCGAACGGCGGGACCGAGCGAGGCACACGAGCGACGACGCGGCTGCCGGGGGCGCTGGGAGCCGTCGGCGCTGTCCTCGTGGTCCTCGTCATCGGCCTCCTTCTCCGCCTCATCCTCGTCCGCCTCCTGCCGGGCTCCGGCTTCGAGGTCGACCTCAACGCCTTCCGGTTCTGGGCGTCGAACCTCGCCGACGAGGGTCTGGGTGGGTTCTACGGCCGAGACTTCTTCCACGACTACACGCCCGGTTACCTGTACGTGCTGTGGCTCGTCGGGATCGTGGGGAACGCGGTCGGCGGTGTCGGCGACCTGATCAAGGTGCCGCCGATCCTCGCGGACCTCGCCGTCGGCTACCTCGCCTGGTCGATGGTCCGCGAGCTCGGTGGGCGCGACCGGCTCGCCCTCGCCGCCGCCGCGGTCGCGGTGCTCAACCCGATCAGCTGGTTCGACAGCGTCGTCTGGGGTCAGGTCGACTCGTTCGGCGTCGTCTTCCTGATGCTCGGGCTGCGCGAGCTGTGGCGCGACCGTCCCGAACGCGCGGCGATCTATACCGTCATCGCCGCGGTCATCAAGCCGCAGCTCGGGATCCTCATCCCGCTCGTCGCCGTCGTGACGATCCGCCGCGCCCTGTGGCCCGTCGGCGGGTTCGGCGACCGCGAGCGGACCGGCCGTCCGGTCCGGATATTCACCACGGCGCTGGCAGGCTTCGTGACGGCCGTCGTCCTGTGCCTGCCGTTCGGGCTCTCCGTGATCTCGATCAGCACGGAAGCGCCGTACGTCAGCTCAGGGCTCCTCCAGCAGGTCGCGGTCGCGGCGGGCGGCTACCCGTACCTGACGGTCAACGCCTACAACCCCTGGGCCCTCGTGCCCGGCGATCTGGGCCAGAGCCTCGCAACGGCTGGGCTGTGGGTCTGCGACTACGCCGGGACGGCGGCCGACTGCGGTTCGGGTGTCGCCGTCTTCGGTGGCATCCCCGCCGTCGTCATCGGGTCGGCGCTGCTGCTCGCCACGATCGCGATCATCCTGGCGGTCGTCGCGCGTCGCCCGGATCGGCTGACGCTGCTCGTCGGGCTCGCCGTCCTCGCGCTCGCCTTCTTCGTCGTCCCGACCCGCGTCCACGAGCGTTACGGCTACCCGTTCTTCGCCATGGCCGTCATCCTCGCCGCGATCTCGTGGCGCTGGCGGCTGGCCTACGTCGTCCTGTCGATCGCGACGTTCGCCAACATGTACGTCGTCCTGACCACGCTCTACCCCGACAACCCATCGGTCGCGGACTGGCTCGGGCTCGGGCCCGCGATCCGGTCGACCTTCGGCGTGGTGCTGTTCTCGCTCATGCATGCCATCGCGTTCGCCTGGGCGTTCGTCCAGCTGCGCAGGGGGGCCCGCGAGCAGCTCGCGGACGAGCTAGCCGCGGCGTCCGTGGACGACGAATGGGTCGACGACGACGCGGCGTCCGGACAGATCGACGAGGACGACCAGGACGGCCGGTCCCCCGAGCCGCACGCTGTGCCGGCCCCTGCTTTCGCCTCCGCGCTCGCGACCGCCGGTTCCTTGTCGCCGGCAGCGGCTGTCCCGGGCGCGCCAGGCACGATCGCCCTTGCCGCGGCCGTCGCCCCGGTGCCGGCTCCATTGCCGACGTGGACGCCTCGCGGACGGTTCGATGATCTCGGTGTCCTCGGCTGGTTCCGAGCGAGGGTCGCCGACCTGCCCATCCGACCCGACCGATCCGCGCTGCTCCGCGCCGAGCGCGGCGGTCGTCTCGACAGGCTGGACCTGTGGTTCGTGATCGTGCTCGTCGTCGGGGCCATGGTGCTGCGGACCTATCGGCTCGAGGAGCCGTACCAGATGCACTTCGACGAGGTCTATCACGCGCGGACGGCGACCGAGTTCCTCCAGGACTGGCGCTACGGCCTCCCGCACGACATCTACGAGTGGACCCACCCCCATCTCGCGAAGTACGCGATGGCGGCCGGGCTGGTGCTCTGGGGAGAGGATGACGTCGCGGGCACGAGCGACCTCGGTGTCCCTGTCGTCGCTGCGGCGGTCGAACGGAGACGGATCGAGACCGACCCGGCGGGCGCTCGCGCCGGGGAACGGCTCCATATCGCCACGGGAACGGAGATCCGGACCTACGACCTCGTGACCCGCGACCTCATCGCGGTCACGCCCGCGGCCGGCGCCACCGCCCTCGCCATCGATGACGACGGCAAGCAGCTCGTGATCGGCTACGAGGACGGGCACATCGCGACCCTCGATCTCGGGCTGGTCGGTGACGGCGGGTTATCGACGCGTCTCGAGCCGACGACCCTCGGGACGGTGGACCACCCCATCGGGCACCTGTTCGTGACGACCGGCTCGCGGTTCGTCGTCGCCGCGTCCGACGAGCGGCTGACCTCGGTCGACATCGCCACCGGCAAGACGGTCGGGGTCCTCGACCTCCACGGGATCGCGGATCTCGCGTCAGGTGGCAACGGCTCGGCCCTGGTCGCGGACGTCGATGCGGTCGGCGATCACGCGGCGGTCGCCTCCTCCCTCGCCGACATCCTCGATGGCAACGCCGAGGACTACCAGGCGCGTCTCGACGACGCGTCTCCCGGCACGACCGTCGTCCTCGGCGGCACCGGCACAGGCGAGGCGCTCACCGCGCTGAACGCGGCCATCGCCGACGGGACGCTCGACGGGCTCCGAGTCGACTCAGTCGACCGGGTCGCGGTGGCGACGTCGTCGGGTGTCGCCTTCGTCGACCCCGCCCAGGCGTCGCTGATCACGACCATCCCGCTCGAGGGTGGTGCCCACGGTCTCGCCAACGTGACAGGCATCGAGGACCCGCGCCTGTATGCGACCTCGGGGACGGCCGCGGATCCCCACTACGACGTCATCGCGGTCGGCGGCGACGCCGCCAAGGACGGCCCGACTGACAAGGGCCACCAGGGTCTCGGCCTCCAGCCCCTGCCCGGTCTGGGCTCGCGCGTCACCTACGACGAGGCGAGCCAGATGGTCCACATCCTCGGGCTGGCGCCCGGCGCGCCGGCGAGCGGTCCCTGGACGGTCTACGTCATCGAGCCGCACGGCAACGCGACGTTCGCCGACGCGAAGCTCCCCGACGGCTTCATCCCGGCGGCCTGGGGCTCCGACTTCAATCCCGACTACCCGTCCGAGGACCGCCAGCAGATCCTGCTGTTCACCGGCGACGGCGCCTCGGCGTCGATCGATACCGGGTCACACGCGTTCGCCTGGCGCCTCCCCGGCGTGATCGCCGGCGGGCTCACCATCGGGCTTCTCTTCCTCCTCACCCGGATCCTGTTCCGGCGCCGGTTCGTGGCGGGGCTCGTCGGTCTGTTCGTGCTGTTCGACGGGATGTTCTTCGTCCAGTCCCGGATCGGCATGAACGATGTCTATGTCGGCCTGTTCATCGTGGCCGCCTACACGCTCTTCGCCGCGCTCTGGACGGGCTGGTGGCGCGGCCGTGCCGCGTTCTGGATCGGTATGCCGGTCATCGGCCTCCTCCTTGGGCTCGCGCTCGCGAGCAAGTGGGTCGCGGCCTACGCCATCGGTGCGCTGCTCCTGCTGATCCTCGTGCGCAGCGCGCTCGGGCGGGTCCTGGCCATCCTCGGCCTCATCGGATTGACCGGCGTGCTCGGCTACATGGCCATCAGCGTCCCGGTCACTGCCGGCCAGGCGGACCCGGGGTTCGGGAACCTCACATTCCTGCTGATCATGATCGCGCTCACGCTGCTCGCGGTCGTCGTCGCCGTCGTCCACCCGATCTCGTGGACCGACGAGGAGCTGCGCTTCGCCGTCGGGGCGCCGGTCGTCCTCGGAACGCTCGTCTTCTTCCTGGCACTCGCTGGGGGCAAGCTGAACGCCGCCGTCACCCTCGGCCCACTGTCGGTCACGCCGCTCCTCGTCGCCATCGCCCTCGGCATCGGGTCGTTGGTCGTCGCTGGACTGTTCGTGCTCGGCGGCCGATTCGGGGTCGGGCCGCTCGCGCCGCCGCCTGCCCCCGACGACCCGATCCGCCTGCTCGAACCGCCCGGCACTCCGCCTGACGGGTGGCTCAGGCCAGGCTGGCTGTTGGGGATCCCCGTCGTGTTCATGGCGCTTTGCCTCATCGCCCTGCCGATCGGCGTCTACATCGCCTCGTACGTACCCTGGGCGCTGCTGAAGGACGCCCAGATCGTCCCAGGGTGGCCGCCTGGCCACACGGGCCAGACGCTGCTCGACCTGACGGGGCAGATGTACGGCTACCACAACGGCCTGACGTCGGCACATCCGGCGTCCTCGCCCTGGTGGGCCTGGCCGTTCAACCTGAAGCCCGTGTGGTTCTACCAGGAGGCCCTCGCCGGTGGGACCTCGGCAGCCCTCTATGACGCCGGGAGCCTCGTGATCTGGTGGCTCGGCGTCCCGGCACTCGCGTTCGTCGCCTGGATGGCCTTCAAGCGCCGCAGCCTCGCCCTGACGCTCATCGCCGTCGGCTTCGCCGCACAGTGGATCCCGTGGGCCCGCATCGACCGAGCCGCGTTCCAGTACCACTACTACACGTCGCTGCCGTTCGTCGTGATGGCCCTGGCGTACTTCGTGGCCGAGATCTGGCACGGGGCATCGCGACGGACGTGGGCTCTCGCCCGTGGCGCCGCGGCGGTCGCGATCATGGGCCCGGCACTGCTCTGGCTCCTCCACCGGCCGCTGTGCGCGCTCGTCGGCGTCGAGTCGGTCAATCCCGGCTCGCAGGCCTGCCCGGCCGTCATCCCCGACTTCGTGCTGACTCTCCGCACCGCCGGTCTCGCCATCGTCGCCGTGGTGGGCCTTCTCTTCGTGATTCGGGGCTTCCTCGCCTTCGAGCCGCGCGACGGGCACGACGCCGGGCGTGACCAGCTGACGACCGCCTACCGCTCACTCCTGCTGACGGGCGTCGCGGTCGTCATCGCGCTCGTCGTCGTCTCGTTCCTGCCCGACACGGTGATCCTGACCCTGACCAGCATCCCGGTCGAGCCGATCGCGCTCGTCGTTGCGATCC
Source organism: Chloroflexota bacterium (assembly GCA_045804705.1). Lineage (GTDB taxonomy): Bacteria > Chloroflexota > Limnocylindria > Limnocylindrales > CSP1-4 > SPCO01. The sequence goes on along the minus strand of JBJMMQ010000148.1, from coordinate 5,012 downwards.
CACTCGGCTACCTCGCGGTCCAGATCTTCAGCTCGCACGACCCGCGCCGCTTCGTCGTCGGCTTCGGTGTCGCCGTCGTCGGCTGGTTCGTCATCCTCTATCCGAACATCAGCGCGCTGCCGCTCCCCGCGGCGGTCGTCGCGGCGTATCAGGGCATCCTGCCCACCTACCTGTACGCCTTCCAGTTCCCGGTGAGCACGGTGACACGGGCGACCGACACGCCGCTTTTGACGCCGATGCTGGCCGTCCTGCTGGTGGCCGTGACCGTGACCTGCCTGGTCGTCGCCTACTCGGCGTGGGTCTGGCGGCTGACGCTTGCCGAGAGGAAGGCCGCCGCGTCGGAAGCGCCTGCCGGGCCGGATGCGTCGGATCCCGGGGATGCCGGCGGCCTCGCACGGAGTGGCGGAGCCTGAGGCACCGGTGATCGGAAGTCCTCGGGCAGTGACCCGGTCGCCGCGAGTCGGCGGATGACGAAGCCGTAGTAGTCCTCGACCTTTGCCGTCACACGCGGCCAGCTGAACTCCTCGGCCCGACGGCGTCCCGCGGCGCTCATCTCGATGCGCATGACCGGATCATCGAGCAGCCGGGCGATCGCTCGCGCGAGCTCCTTGGGCTCGTGCGGCGGGACGAGAAGGCCCTCCCGACCGCGGCGGACGACGCCCTTATAGCCGTGGATGTCCGATGCGACGATCGGCGCCCCTGCTGCCATCGCCTCGAGGAGGACGATGCCGAACGAGTCGCCGCCGGTCGCAGGCGAGCAGAACACGTCGGCCGTGCGGAAGAGCTGCGCCTTCTCGGCGTCGCTCACGCGTCCGAGGAACTCGACGGCCTTGAGGCCACGGGTCGCGACGTAGCGACGCGCCTCGCGCTCCTGGGGCCCGCTGCCGACGACGAGGAGGCGCTCCTCGTATCCCGTCCGGCGCAGGATCCGGTGCGCTTTGAGCAGATCGAGCAGCCCTTTCCGCGGCTCATGCCGGCCGACGAACAGGACATTCGGGGTGCCGTCCTGCCACCGGGCGATCGGAACGGCGCTCTCGAAGCGCGGGATGTCGACACCGTTCGGGATGACCTTGTAGTCGCCCGGGAAGAAGCGGTCGATGAAGTGGCGCGCCGCGGCGCTGACCGCGATCCGGCCATGCAGCCTCGCCGCATGCGCCTTCATCACCCGGCTACCGAGCTCATAGGACGGCGAGAAGCCGGCGTACGCGTGGAACGTCGCGATGTTGACGCTCTTCGACTCGCGCAGCAGGAACAGGGACAGGAATGGCACGAACGGCTCGTGCAGGTGGAGGACGTCGAAGCGCTCGCGCTCGAGAAGGTCGCGGACCTGGCTGATGTAGCGCGGCGAGAAGGTGAGCGTCCCCATCGAGCCGTTGAGGGGAACGGTGAAGCCGACGCCGATCCGCAGGATGTCGCCCTCCGACGCCCGCTGCGGGCCGTGGCTGGCCGTGATGATCCGGACGTCATGGCCCTGCAGCCGCAGGTTCTCGTAGAGGTTGCGAACGTGCTGGGCGACGCCCCCCGCTTCCGGATAGATGTACGGGCAGACCAGGCCGATCTTCATCGCCCGGCCGCCTTGGTCGCGCCGGGACCCGCGCCCGGACCCGCCGCCGGACCGGCGCCGCCGGCCTCGTAGCTCGGCGGCCGGCGTTGCCCGCCAGGGTAGCCGTGATCTCGACCTGTCCCGTCGCGACGGACGCGGCCTGCGACCTCCGCCCGTGCATCACGGCCGCGCTTGCGAAGCTGCTGTCCGAACGTCCCGAGCTGGCCCGCCGTGGCATGGAACGAGCCACCGTGATCGCTGGTTCGCATCTCGATGGACGTCCGCAGGTCCGCGGCGCTGGAGCCGTCGAAGGTCGTCCAGCCCGTTCCGATCGCCTCGAGCGCGTGCGCGTCGCTGTTGCCGACCCGGGCGAGGCCATGCTGGTCGGCGAACCGGACGACGCGGTGATGCCAGGGCTTGCCAAGGCTCGTCGGATTGAAGGTCTCGAGCGCGTCCGGGTGGGCGGCTGGATCCGGGTCGTCGAGCAGGCGGCGAAGGATCCAGCCCTGGGCGCACAGCGGATACGGGACGAGCGGATGGGCGGGGATGGCCAGCCCGCCCGCCTCGTGGACCGCGAGGATGGAGGTTCGCAGCGAGCGGTAGGGACGGATGGGCCGGTCGATGAAGAGCGCGAGCAGGTGCCCCCCGAGCGTCGTGACCTCCTCGCCGACGATGACCTCGGCGCGCAGTCCGCGATCGAGAGCCATGGAGCGGGCGGCCACGGCAGCGTCGATCCGCTCGTGGTCGGAGATGGCGATCACGTCCAGGTCGGTCCGGCGCTCGACGTGGTCGAGGATGTCCGTCACGCCGGCCGTGCCGTCGCTGGCGAGCGTGTGGATGTGGAGATCGGCGCGGCCTCGCCCGGTCGTGGCTGCGGGGTCGGTCATGCCGCCGCGTCCGTCGGCTCATCGGCCGCCGCGACCCCGGCCTGCGCCGCGTCGGTCTCGAGGTCGGCCCAGATCGGGAAGAAGATCGCCCACCACTGGTCCGGCGCGTCCGCGATGAGGTCCTCGAAGGCGGCGGCCAGCCGGGTCATCGTCGTCGTGAACCTCTCGCGACGCGTTCCCTCGACCGGGACGTCGATCGGGATGAGCTTGCCGCGGTACTGGCCGCGGCCAGACCGCCTGACGGTCATCCCGTAGGTCGGCACGCCGCTCTCGACGGCGAGCATCGCCGGACCCATCGGCATGCGAGCCGGTGCTCCGAACAGCGTGATCTCCGTCCCGCCGCCCGTCAGGTCGCGATCGCCGACGAGCCCGACCGGGATGCCCTTCCGGAGGGCATCGGTGAGCGCCCGGCGCGCCTCGCGCAACCCGACCAGGCGGATCCCGGCGACCCCGCGCGTCCGCTCGAAGTAGGCCTGCATCCCCGGGTCCTCGATCGTCTCCATCGGCGTGACGGTCTCGCCGACGCGGAAGGCGAGGAAGATGACCGCGAGCTCGAGCGAGCCGAAGTGCAGCCCGACGAACAGGACGGCCTTGCCCGGCACCACGGCCTCGGCGATCAGCTCGGGCGTATCGAGCGTCAGGCGCTCATCGACGTAGGCGGGTGTCACCGATGGGTTCCGGGCGACCTCGAGGTAGTACCGCGCCGCGTGACGGAACGAGGATCGCACGAGACGTTCCAGCGCCTTCGGATCATCGGCGGCCGCGCGGACCCTCGCCCCACCGCGCCCCGACGCCGCCAGCGATCGGCAGACGCGCCGGAGGTTGCGTCGAGCCTGGTCGGCGCGATCGGGTGCGAAGCGATACCAGAGGTCGCCGGCGAAGTCCGCGAATCGGAACGCCGGACCCTCCGGCAGCCGGCAGGCGAGCCATGACAACGCGAGCAGGAGACGGCCGCGCACTGTCACGCGTCGGCCACCAGCGGTGCAGGCGGCGCGACCTCGGCGACGAAGTCGCGGGCCGGCCCCGGGTCGGGGCGCCCGGCGATCATCTCCAGCCCCCGCCGCTCGAGATCGGCGCTCTCGGCGTCGGTCGCGGGCCAGATCGGCTTGAAGCTGTACCAGTCTTCCGGGGCCGGCCGGATCATCTCGGCGAGTGCGTCAGCGATGAGCTGGGTCGCGCGCTGCAGCTCGGCGGGGTCAGACGATGGGACCGTGATGAGCTCGCCGAACCGGACCCGGATCCGGCCGTCAGGCTGGCGCGTGTTGATGGCCGGAACGATGACCGAGCCGGTCTTGGCTGCCAGTGTCGCGGGTCCGGCCGGCAACGCGGTCCAGGCGTCGAACAGCCGGACGGGGATGCCGTCACCCCGATATCCCCAGTCCACGAGCAGCCCGAGGACTTCGCCACGGCGGAGGACGCCGAAGATCGCCCGCAGGTTGCGCCAGGGGATGAGCGTCGCGCTCCACTGCTCGCGCTGCGCGCGAAGGTAGGCGAAAAGCTCCGGGAAGGACGAGTCGTCGGCGACCACGTTGAGCGGGATGCCGAGATGCGCGATCGCCGCCCCGATGACGTCGTTGTTGCCGACATGACCGGTCGTCACGATGAGTCCGCCGGCCGGCGCAGCCGCGCGGATCCGGGCGACCTCGGCCGGATCGATCGGTTCGATGAGCCCCATGACCTCGTCCTGGGGCATGAACGGCACGCGCATGAGCTCGACGAGATACGTCCCGTACCGCCTGTAGGCGCGCAACGCGACGCGGCGGACACGTGGATCGTCCGGCGGCAGCCCGAGGACGTGCCCGAAATTCCGGTTCGACCAGTCGCGCTTGGTCGGCCAGAGGAGGTACGAGGCCTGTGCGCCGAGGCCGAGGACCGCCCCGGTCGGCCGCGCCGGGAGCGTCCGGAGCAGCCACGACGCGAAGCGGTAGCCGATCACGGCCGACCGCTCCACGATCCGCGGGCTGGCGCCAGTGCGCCGGTGCGGCGCCTCGAGACGCCGTTCGCCGTCGGTCACCGCGCGGCGGTGGCCACCTTGGCCTTGGTCCCGGCCAGGCGCTTGACGGTCTTCTTGACCGGCGCCTCCGTCCCCACGAGGGTCTCGTTGTCGTCGCCGCGGATGAACGCCTCGACGCGATTGAACGCGATGTCGTCGTGGATCTGGATCGGCGGGCTCTTCATGAAGTAGCTCGACGGCGCGACGAGCGTGCCCGAGAGGCCGCGGTCAAGGCCGAGCTTCAGGCAGCGGATGGCGTCGGTGATGACGCCGGCGCTGTTCGGCGAATCCCAGACCTCGAGCTTGAGCTCCGCGTTGAGCGGGACATCGCCGTACGTGGTGCCTTCCAGCCGGATGTAGCACCACTTCCGGTCCTGGAGCCACGGCACGTGGTCGCTCGGCCCGACATGGACGTTGTCGCTGTCCATCTCGTAGTCGAGCATCGAGGTGACCGCGTTCGTCTTCGAGATCTTCTTGGACTCGAGGCGCTCGCGCTCGAGCATGTTCAGGAAGTCCGTGTTGCCGCCGAAGTTGAGCTGGTACGTCCGATCGAGCCGGACGCCGCGGTCCATGAACAGCCGCGTCAGGA
>JBJMMQ010000147.1:0-27228 GCA_045804705.1 Chloroflexota bacterium | reverse complement strand
TCTCGGGTGGTGGCGTCCGGACGCTGACGCTCGAGATCGCCGGCGAGCTCGCCGAGTTCGACGCGTCGTCCCTGACGGCGGCCGTCCTGCGCGGCCTGCTCGAGACGTCGATCACCGAGCGGGTCAATCTCGTCAACGCAGGCGCGCTCGCGAAGGCCCGCGGCATCACCGTCATCGAACGCAAGACACCCGATGCCGGCGCATACGCCGCCCAGCTCAGCCTGTCGGGTGAGACGAACGGGCGGACGACCGTCGTCGCGGGGACGGTCGCCGGCGGCGAGCCACACATCACCCGGCTCGACGACTACCGCCTCGACATGGAGCCTGCCGACTACATGCTCATCACCCGGCACATGGATCGCCCGGGGACCGTCGGTCGCGTCGGCCAGATGCTCGGCGAGGCCGACATCAACATCAGCGCGATGCACCTCGCCCGCACCCGGCCGCGCGAGGACGCGTTCATGATCCTCGCGCTCGACGACGACGTGCCGGACACGGTCGCGGACGCGATCAGGACCCACGAAGCGGTCACCGACCTCTGGACGATCAGGCTCGGGGCCGGACACTGACCGCTCCCGACGACGACGCGCTCATCCCGGACGGCCTCGACGCGACGCTCGTCCTCGTCCGGCATGGCGAGTCGACGCTCATCGCCGAAGGCCGCTTCCAGGGCCGCGCCGATTCGCCCCTGACCGAGATCGGGCGACGCCAGGCGGGCCTCGTCGCCGTCAGGCTGGCTGCGCCGCGGGCCGCTCCCGTGCTGCCGGTCCCAACGGGGCCCCCGGTCGAGATCGTCCACTCCCCCCTCGGACGGGCGACAGAGACGGCCCACGCCATCGACGTGGCGATGCGTGATGTCGGCTGGTCGGTCGCGACGCGGCCCGACGATGGCTTCCCCGAGATCGGCCAGGGCGACTGGCAGGGGCTCCATCGCGACGAGATCGCGGTGCGATACGCGGCGGAGCTCGCCGCCTGGCGGCGGACGCCGCTGGAGGTCTGGGCACCCGGCGGCGAGGCACTCCCCGAGGTCGAGGCACGCGTCCGGCCGTCCCTCGCGAGGATCCTGGCGACCCTCGCCGAGGGCCGAGCGCCCGGAACGCTCGACCGTTCACAGGTCTCGGGCTACGGCGATCCCGCCGCGGTCCACCCGTGGTCGGTGGTGGTCGGCCATGACGGTGTCTTCAAGATCGTCCTGCTGACGCTGTTCGGGCTCGAGCTCGAGCGGTACTGGATGTGGTCGATGGACCTGTGCGCCGTCACGGTCGTCGAGTTCCGTGCCGGGCGCCCGGTCCTCCGGGCGCACAACCTCACCGCCCACCTCGCGGCGCTCGACGTCGACCGCGAGGCGGCCGCGCATAAGGCGGAAGCCGAAGAACGCGAGCGGAGCGGCGCCCAGTAGACGCTCAGCGCCGGCGGCGTCGTTCCTTGCGTCGGAACGCGAGTCGCAGGAGTGACACGCGCAGCCGCCGCTGGGCGGCGTTCAGGTTCGCCAGTCGTTCGTCGCTCATGAGGTGACGCGCGTACGTCGTCTCGACCTTGGCGGTCGCGACCGTCTGGAGCTCGGGACGGACATCGGGCAGGATCTGACCCAGTGAGGTGGCGTACTCGTAGACCGTCTCTGCGGGGCGCGGCGCGAACCCGAACCGCGACGCGATCCGCGTCACCGTCCCGTACGCACCCTCGGCGCTCGTCGGACCACGCGGGCCACGCCGCCAGGCAAGGAACGCAACGACCGCGACCACGATCAGGAGCAGGAACCCGACGCCGACGAGCGGTCCGAGATTCGTGCGCGTCGACCCCGGCACACTGCCGTTCGGTCCCGGATCGCGCTCGCCCGGGATGAACCGTGATGCCGCGGGACCGGCGCTCGTCGACGCTCGAGGCTTCGTGCTCGCGGCCGGCGGGCCGGACGGCAACGGGGCGAGCTGCGAGACGTCAGGGCTGGTCGGGTCGAACTGGACCCAGCCGTAGTCCGGGAAGTAGACCTCCACCCAGGCGTGCGCGGCGTTGTTCTGGATCCGCTCCGTCGCCCCGGACGCATCCCTGGTCCCGGGCAGGAAGCCCTGGGCGATCCGAGTCGGGATGCCGAGGTCACGCAGGATGACCGCCATCGTCGCCGCGTAGTACTGGCAGAAGCCCTTCTTGAAGGTCGCGAAGCACTCGACGGTGCTCAGGGACTCGCATTTCAGGTCGCGGACGTCGACCGCATAGTGGAACTCGCCTGAGTGAAGCACCTTGACCGCCGCATTGGCGATGTCTATCGGCGCGTCGGATTCAGCCACCGAGAGGATCTTCGCCTTGAGCTTGAGCGACTCGGGGCCCATGGACGTGCCCGGGTCGAGATAGAGCGCCTTGATGTCGTCGGGATAGTTCGTCGACGTCTGACGAAGGGCAGAATCGTTGAGCTGCCCGGGGTCGTTCCCGGGGACGGGCACAAGGGCCGAGACCGTATACGACTCCGAGCCGCCGGCGCGCTCGAGGGACGTGTATCGACCCGTGCCGATCGTCTGCACCTTCGTCGGCTGGTCGACGGAGACCGGCGTCATGGGCGAGATGACGTTCGCTTCCCGGAAGTCGGCGGGTGTGACCGTGAATTGGAACGTCTTCCGGGCCGTCGCGTCGACGTTGTCCGTCAGCCCCGCGAAGAGCGGTGCGGACGGGTTTCGATCAGTCGTCGCCGCCGTCGACGTGCTCCAGGCCCGCGGTTCGATCTTGTCGTACGTCCGGACTCGCCAGTAATAGGTCGTCTTGTCGGTCGGATTCCGGGTGATCGTGACCGCCAGCTTGGGGTCCGTGTTCCAGACCTGCCCGATCTGCGAATCCGCCCCGAAGGTCAGCCCGACCGGCCTCGACGACCCGCCAGTCGGGAGGAACCGGGAGAACGATCGGGACACGCTCAGCAGGCCGTCCTCGACGCCATCCCATGCCCCCGCGAGCGGGGCCGATGCGGCCGTCTGCGTGAGCACGGCCGATGCCAGCACGGCGACGACGATGAAGACCGTCCCGCCGCGCAGGTAGACCGACGAGATCGACGCCGGGTCGCCGATCCGGCGACGCATCCACTCGGACTGCTCGTCGAAGACGTGTGACCGGATCAACAGGAAGAGCGACGCGATGCTGAAGACGATCAGGTATGGCAGCTGCGGGTTGACCGTCAGGGCCATGTTCGCGAGCAGGACCACGCCGAGGACGATCACCGCGTTGAGCGGGCGGTGATGCCCGAAGACCGCATAGGACGCGAACATCGAGGTCGCCCAGACGACGAGGCCGAACGTGTACACGAAATGCAGGTACTGCTGCGTCGCGGCGAGATTCCGGATCGTGAGGTCGAACCCGGCCTGCACCACCGAGTCTGCCGTCGCGACGTACAGGTCGTGGATGGAAGCGCCTTCGGGGTGCAGCACGAGCCCGGTCAGGATCGGCACGATGAGTGCCGCGAAGATGACGCCGATGAGATACGTCAGCCATCGGCCCCACCCGACCTTCGGGCCGATGAACCCGACGAGGACGCCGCCGATCGCGGTGTACACGAGCATGTCGAGGTACTCCGCGCGACCGAGGACCCAACGCGAGTCGTCGACAGCGAGAGCAAGGACGACGCACATGACGAGGACCAGGGCGAAGGTGATCCAGCCTTCCACAGGTGCGAGCGGGATCTTCCGCATCGTCATCGCGCGAGCACCTCCCCGAGCGCCTTGCCGGGGGTGATCGTGTACGACCGGAGCTCGTACTCTGCGAGCGCGTGGCGGAGCGCGCGCATCCGCTTGGCCGCCATCTCCTCGGCCTCGGTGTCGGGTTGGACGCTGTCGCCGGTGGAGGCCGCAAGCGCACTCGCGGCGACCTTCGCGTAGGCGGGCGCGTCGACCGTCACGACGACGCACGCGACACCACGGGTCCGGAGCGCGGCCAGTGGCCGGACCCAGGCCGGGTCGAGCGAGGCCGTGATGATGACTGCCGTCATGCCGCGGCGCAGCCGGCCGACCGTCGCGATGAGCGTCTCGACGAGCGGTGAGCTCGCATCGGCCTCGACGGCGGCGAGGAGCTGCATGATCTTGAGGTGCTGGCGCCCGCCACGGTCGGGTGGCAGGAACGCCGTCCTGCCCACGTTCACGGTCATCCCGACGGCCCGGTTCTCCTGGATCGCTCGGTCGGCGATCGACGCCGCGGCCCGGATCGCGACCTCGACGGTGGACTCGTCCCCGCGGCCGGTCTGGATCCCCCGCTGGAGGTCGAGGATGATCCACGCGTCCGCGGTCTGCTCGAGGTCGAACTCCTTCACCTGGATCTCGCCGTGGCGCGCCGTCGTCTTCCAATGGATCCGGTTCATCGCATCGCCGGGTGCGTACGGCCGGACGGATGTCGCCATCGGCGTCGTCTGCAACGTGCGCACGGGAGAAGCGTGGCTGCCCTCGACGGCGGCCGCCGGCAGCCGCCAGCGCGGCAAGGGCTCGATGCGCGGGTAGACGACCACGCTGATCCCCTGCCCGACCGTCGCCGACGCCTCGAAGAACCCGAACGGGTCGCCCGTCCGGATGTGCAGCGGCTCGATCCGGAAGTGGCCCCGGCGCGACAGCGGCGCCCGGATGAGCCACGAGCGCTCACTCCGCCCGCCCAGCGTGATCGCTCGACCCGGAAGTCCGCCCGGCAGCGTCGTCGGATTGTGGATCTCGAGCCACAGCTTCGGCATCCGGCTCGTGTTGCGCAGCGTGTAGGTCACACGCATCCGGTCACCGACGTGGCCGTGGAGCTGGCTGACCGCGTAGCCGGCCTCGAGGTCCGAGAGACCGAGGCGGACGAGCACGTACGACCCACCGATGACCAGGATCGCGAGGTACAGCAGGTAGAACAGGAATGGCTCGGCCGTCGAGAAGGCGGCCACGATCAGCACGACCGTGATCACGAGCAGCTCGAGCTTGCGGATCACCGTGGTGTCCCTTCCGCCACGTCGCTTGGTCGATCTGCGCTAGGAGCTCGCGGCCGTGGACGACGCGCGGCCGGCGGCACGAAGCTCGACCGGTCCCCCGCCGGTCGGTCGGATGCCTTCGACCGACGTCGATTCGAGCAGCTCGCGGACGACCTGCCCGGCCTGCACGTCGTGGATCGACGAGCTGGTCTTGATGATCAGCCGATGCGCCAGGGCCGGCTCCGCGAGAGCCTTGATGTCGTCGGGAATGACGTAGTCGCGCCCGAGGAGTCCGGCCAGCGCCTGTCCGGCGCGATACAGCGCGATCGAGCCGCGCGGCGATGCGCCGAGATAGACGTCCGGGTGGTTCCGCGTCCCGTTCACCAGCCGGACGATGTAGTCCGACAGCGTCGAGTCGACATAGATCTCACGGACCGCCGCCTGCATCTCCCGCAGGTCCTCGACCGTCAGGACCTCTTCGAGGACGTCGAGCGGGTGCGCCCGCTTCTGCTCGTCGAGGATGACGATCTCCTCGATCGGCTGGGGATAGCCCAGACGGAGCCGGAGCATGAACCGGTCGAGCTGGGCCTCGGGCAGCGCGAACGTGCCCTCGTACTCGATCGGGTTCTGGGTCGCGATGACGAGGAACGGATCGGGCATCGTGTAGGTCGTGCCGTCGATGGTCGCCTGCCGCTCCTCCATGCATTCGAGCAGCGCGGACTGGGTCTTGGGTGTCGCCCGGTTGATCTCGTCCGCGAGCACGACCTGGCTGAAGATGGGGCCCGGCCGGAACTCGAATTCCTGTGTCTTCTGGTTGTAGATCGACAGGCCCGACACGTCCGACGGCAGCAGGTCGGGGGTGAACTGGATCCGCCGGAACGACCCGCCGAGGCTCCGGGCGATCGCCTTCGCGAGGACCGTCTTGCCGGTCCCCGGCACGTCCTCGATGAGCAGGTGGCCCCGACAGAGCAGGGCGACGAGGGCGAGTCGCACCTCGAGGTGCTTGCCCACGATGACGCGTTCGACGTTGGCGAGGACCTTGTCGCCGGTCTCCTGGATCTTGGTCATCGGCCTCTCTCGCGGTCTCGGGCGCCGAGTGCGGTGGCGCCAGGGTCGTGCTGGGGGTCGGTCCGGATCGGCCGAGCGCCGACGCGGATGTCAGATAGTACGCCCGGAGCCAGAGAATGGTTCCGGGCCTCACCTTGATAGACGCCGCGCAGCCCCGAATCGTTCGAAATTCGCGAGCCGCCCTTCGTTCTAGCCGCGGATCAGGGTGAGGATGCCGACCCACGCGGTCATCACGCAGCCGACGGCGCCCATCACCGCAAGGAACACCTCGCCGCCCACCCACGATGCGGCAGCCACGCCGCCGAACAGCAGCGCAAGGACCGCGGCGATGGCGGCGAGGCCGATACGCTCGACGATCGGGCGCGGTTCCCGCGCGGCCGGCGGCGCGCTCGGGTCGCGCCCGTCGCGAGTCTCGCCGGATCCGGCCGGATCGCTCATCGCCCGCCCTTCAGATACAGCGTCATCAGGTCTCCCGCGATCGGTGCCGCGACCTCCGCGCCACGCCCCGCCTGCTCGACGAGGACCGCGATGGCGATCTTCGGGTCCTGGGCCGGGGCGAAACCGATGAACCAGGAGTGGGGCTCGCCTGTCCCGCCCAGCTCGGCGGTCCCGGACTTTCCTGCGGTCGTGATGCCCGGGACCTTGGCACCGGAGGTGAACTGCTTGCCGAGGTCGCCCTCGACGGCGGCGACCATCGCCGTCGTGATGGCGTCGGCGTTCGTCGTCGAGATGACCCGGCCCACCGACGTCGGACCGATCGTGCGCGTCCCGCTTGTCTTGCCGGTCATCGAGGTGACCAACCGCGGCCGCATGAGGTCGCCGCCATTCGCGACGGTCGACGCGACCAGCGCCATCTGGAGCGGTGTCACGAACGTCTCGGCCTGACCGTACGACGCGTTCGCCAGCTCGACGTCATCGGTGAAGCCACCGGGCTGCTTCCCGTCACCGTTGGTGACCTGCGAGACGGCGGTCGGCAGGTCGAACGGCAGCGGCGACCCGAAGCCCATCCGGTCCGCGTACGCCACGAGGTCCGCGCCACCGGTCTTGAGCCCGGTCAGGGCGTAGTAGATGTTGCACGAGACCTCGGTCGCGCCGGTCAGATCGAGTCGAGTGGAACCCGTCTCGGGATGGTGCCCGTCGCGCACGCGGAACCCCTCGACGAGGAGACCGGCCTTCTCCGCCGGCGGCTGCTCCTTGTACGTCGTGTCAGGGGTGATCGAGCCGGACCCGAGGCCCGCCACCGCCGTGACGATCTTGAAGATCGACCCCGGCACATAGCGACCGAGCGTCGCGCGCGGCAGGAGCGGCTGATTCGCGTCGTCCTGGAGGCCCTCGAAGGTCGCCTTGGCCGTGTCGGGATTCGCGATCGCCGACGCGTCGTACGTCGGCGTGGACGCGAGTGCGAGGACCTCGCCGGTCGAGGGATCGAGCATCACGACGGCGCCCCGGCGTTTGCCGAGCGCGGCCACGGCCGCCTTCTGAAGGTCCCACGACAGCGACAGGGTCAGGTCCTTCGGGTCGTACCGGTCCGCGCCGAACTTCGCGAACGCGTCCCGAAGGGGATCACCCGCCAGTCCTGCCAGCTCGGCGTCGTATGCGCGCTCCAGACCCGCGCGTCCATACGACGTCGAGGCGTAGCCGACGACCTGGCTGATCTGGCGGCCGGCATAGACGCGGTACGACTCGCCGTTCTTGTCCTTCTTGTTGTCGGCGAGGACCTTGCCCGACCGGTCCTTGATGAGTCCGCGAGGCACTGTCCTCGCGGCGAGGATGACTGCGGCGTCGTTGGGCGAGCGGACGAGGTCGGGTGCCTCCACGATGCCCCAGTAGCCGACCGCACCCGCAAGCAGGAAGAACGCGATCGAGATGACGACCAGGACGTGGACCGTCGTCCGGCCGAGCGGCCGACGTGCCGTCCCTGTGCCGAGCATCAGGTCGCCTTCCGGCGGCGGCCGATCCGTCGCCAGCGAGAGGTCACCCGAGGCGGTGGTGGCGGTTCCACCCCCTTGTCGGACAGCGCCAGCAGGAGGCCGACGACAAGGGCGTTGGCGAGCAGCGAGGAGCCGCCGTAGCTGATGAACGGCAAGGTCACGCCCGTCAGCGGCAGGACCTTGAGATTTCCGGCAGCGATGATGAACGCCTGGACACCGATGACCAGCGCGAGACCGATCGCCAGAAGCGACCGGAAGTCATCGGCCGCTGCCGCCCCGATGCGGAGCCCGCGTTCGATGACGACGAGGTAGAGCCCGAGGATCGCCACCACCCCAAGGATCCCGAGCTCCTCGCCGATCGCAGCGAGCGGGAAGTCGGTATGGACCTCGGGGATCGGCGGGCGTCCCGCGATCTCGGGCAGCCCGCTGCCGAGGCCGACCCCAAGGAGTCCGCCGCGTGCGAAGGCGTGGAGCGCCTGGACGACCTGGAAACCGGCGCCGAGAGGGTCCGAGAAGGGGTCGATCCAGATGTCCACCCGCGTCCGGATGTGGTCGAACAGCATCGCCATGAGTGCGCTGCCGAGCAGGAACAGGACGAGGCCGATGATGACCAGGCCGACCCGCGCGGTCGCGACATAGAGCATCGCGAGGAAGACTCCGAAGAACAGCAGGGCGGCCCCGAGGTCACGCTGGATGACGACGATGCCGAGTGCGATCGCCCACATCGCGACCATCGGCGCGAGATACGGCAACGGTGGCAGCCGGAATGGCCCGAGCCTGGTGTCCTGTTCGACGAGGAGCTCGCGGTTCTCCGAGAGATATCCAGCCAGGAAGACGACGAGGATGACCTTCAGGAGCTCACTGGGCTGCCCGCTCACCGGACCGAGCTGGAGAGTCAGACGCTGGCCGTTGATCTCGGTCCCCAGGACGAACGTCAGGAGCAGCAGGCCGACACCGACGGCGGCCCACGTGTACTTGTACCGCCTGAGCCAGCGATCGGACCGGACGACGATGCCGATGGTGGTCGCGACGATGAGCGCGCCGAGCAGCCAGATGAGCTGGACCTCGGCGAGACCGAACTTGGTTCCGAAGAACGTCTGCGTCACCAGGTCCTGTGGCAGCCGCTGCATGAGGAGGAGCGAGAGACCGCCGAGCATCGCGACGGTCGGCAGCAGGATCTGATCCGTCCGCCGGCCGGCCAACACCTGTGCTGCATGAGCGACGAACAGGGCCGCGATGTAGATCGCGAGACTCTCGGTGTCGTACAGGCTGAAAGTGCCGGTGACCGTGGCGCCGAGCGAGACACTGCCCGCGACGAGCGCGAGGCCGACGAGCGCGAGCAGCCTGAACTCGAGCCAGCGAGGTCTGGGCCGGATCCGCCCGATCGTCCCGGGGAGCGGCGGGAGTCGGACGGCACTCGCGCCGGGGACGGGCGTCATCGGAGGCCGCGCTCGAGGCGCATCCGGACCTGCCCGATCTGGAGTTCGTCCCCGAAGCCGAGCGGGGCGACGCCTTCGACGCGACGGCCATTGACGTACGAACCGTTCGTGCTTTCGAGGTCCTCGATGTACCAGGACTGCCCCCGATAGGTCAGCACAGCGTGCTCCGCGGAGGCGAATGGGTCGTCGATGACGATGGCGTTGTTCACGTCGCGCCCGAGCGCGGTGATGACGTCGAGCCCGTACGAGAGGCCGGGTGCCGGCTCGCCGCTCGGCGATTCGAGGATGACCAGGCGGCCGGGCCGGTCCGCCGGCTCCTTCGCGGCGGCCCGCAGGTCACGCAGGAGCGCCCGGATGACGCGGTACAGGAACAGATAGATGAGACCGAGGAAGAGCAGCCGGACGGCCCACAGGACGAGGAGGAAGCCGTCCATCAGTCGGGCGCCCCGGCGACCTCGACGACGAGCGCGGTGTCACCGACTTCGAGCCGGTCGCCCACACCCAACACGACCTCCCTGACGGGCACTCCGTTGACCCGCGAGCCGTTCGTGCTCCCGAGGTCGGAGTAGACCAGCGTCCCACGCCGGCCGACGATCCGGCCGTGGTGCCGCGAGACGCGTCCGTCGATCGCCACGAGATCGTTGTCGGTGGCCCGGCCGATGGTCAGGCCCTCGGGCGGGACGACGACGTCGCGGGTGCGCCCGTCCGGGTCGCTGACCCGCAGCACGGCCCGCGGCGCAGCCGGTTTCGGGATCGCGTAGACGCGCGTCGCGGTCGGGTCCGCGGCGCTCGGCGCACGGTCGTCTTCGTAGGCGAGAGCGACCGGTCCGTGCCCGGCGCGTCCCGGCACGGCGTCGGCGAACCGGGCGTCGACCCGGATGTCGGTGCGCTCGACCTTCGGATCTGCCACGAGGTCGACACGCGGCCGGTCCACGACCGTGTAGCGATGCGCTCTGGCGAATGCGAGCGCACCGTCGGCGAGCTCGGTCGCGAGCGTCCCCGTCATGTCGCCGAACTCGGCCAGGTCGTCCGGATGCACGTGGACGATGTAGCGGTTCGGGACGAGGGTCCGATCGGACGTGGTCAACCGCTCGCCCTCCATCGCTCGCTCGATCCGTCGCTGCAGCTGGACGGGCTGCAAACGCGCCCGGAAGAGGCGAGCCGAGGGGCGCTCAAACAGGCGTTCGAAGAACCGCTCGATGGCGGTGAGAGGCGGCATAGTCGGTCGCGGAGTCTACCAGAGGGTCCTGAGAAACCCGGTCCGCGAGGTCCAGACCCTGACAATCGGCGGCTCGACGGGGTACGCACGGTGGAAGGGCGCCCAAAACCCTGCGCTATACTCTCGAACCGTTCGGGCGGTTTGGGCCCGACCGGGCTTCGACTGCGCGGTATCCGGGGAAAGATGACCGAGATCCTGACCGAATCGTTCTGCGAACGATGTGGCACCCGCTACACCTTCGAATCGGCGCGCCCTCGGGTTCGCTTGAAGGGTGTCAAGACGGTCTCGCGGGGCCTCAAGAACTTCGTCCTGTCCGATGAGACCTCGATGGACGAGGCGATGGCCGCCGCGCGAGCGGATACCGAGCGCGAGGCGACCTCGTACCAGCTCGACGCTTTCCACAAGACCTTCAACTTCTGCATGTCGTGCCGGCAGTACACCTGCCCGAACTGCTGGAACGAGGCAGAGGCTCGCTGCCTGACCTGCGCGCCGCACCTCGGTCGCGACGTCCTGGCGGCGCCCTTCCCCGATCTCGCCGTTGCGGGGGCCGTCGGTTACGAGGATCTGACCGCCGGCGGGGCGATCCGCGTCGAGGGCAACGGCGCGCACCCCACTGAGTCAGTGCCGGCTGCCCCGCCTGACGACGAGATCGACGTCGCAGCGCGGCTGGCGGCATTGACGATGACGTTCGAGCCGCGCGAGGTCGCCGAGCCGGAGGATGTCGTTCAGGCCGAGCCAGTCATCCAGCCCGAGCCGGTCGTCCAGTCGGACGCGGTCGTCCAGCCGGACGCGGTCGTCCAGCCGGACGCGGTCGAACCTCTGCAGGTCGCGGCTGTCGAGCCGGTCCACGTCGCCGCCCTCGAAACCGAAGCTGTCGCGGAACCGGAACCCGTTGTCGAACCGGAATACGTCGACGAGCCGGCCTTGCCACTGGACCTCGCCGCGGAGACTGCCGCGATCGCGGGGGCGCACCCGGAGCCGGAACCGCTCGAGTCCGAGCCCGAACCGATCGCGTCCGAGCCCGAACCGATCGAGTCCGAGCCGGCGGTCGATCTCGCGGCTGCCGTGCTGCTCGCGGACCATGATCCTCGCGAGGACGCGCCCGCGGCGCTCGTCGCGCCGGCCAAACCAGCCGGTCGCTCGAGGGGCTTCTTCCATCGATTCCGACCCGGCCAGGACATCGACGCCGAGCTCGACGCGTACGAGCGTGAACACGCTGCAGCCGCCGCGGCAGGTGCGGCCGCCCTCGTCGCCGCACAGCCCGAGCCGGTCGAGGCCGTTGTCGAGCCCGAGGAGATCGCCGAACCGGAGAGCGTCGTCGCGGCACAGCCCCAGCCGATCGAGGCGGTCGTTGATCCCGAGCAGATCGCCGAGCCGGAGACGGTGGTCGCGGCACAGCCCGAGCCGATCGAGGCGGTCGTTGAGCCCGAAGAGATCGCCGAACCGGAGACGGTGGTCGCCGCACAGCCCGAGCCGATCGAAGCCGTCGTCGAGCCCGAGGAGATCGCCGAGCCGCAGATGGTGGTCGCCGCACAGCCCGAGCCGGTCGAGGCCGTCGTCGAGGCCGAGGAGATCGCCGAGCCGCAGAT
Source organism: Chloroflexota bacterium (assembly GCA_045804705.1). Taxonomy (GTDB): domain Bacteria; phylum Chloroflexota; class Limnocylindria; order Limnocylindrales; family CSP1-4; genus SPCO01. Next base: position 15,079 of record JBJMMQ010000147.1, on the reverse strand, counting down.
GGTGGTGGCCGCACAGCCCGAGCCGGTCGAGGCCGTTGTCGTGGCCGACGAGATCGCCGAGCCGGAGCCCGTCGTCGCACCCGAGCCTGAGCCGGTCGTCGCACCCGAGCCTGAGCCGGTCGTCGCAGCCGAGCCGGAGCCGGTCGTCGCAGCCGAACCTGAGCCGGTCGTCGCACCCGAGCCCGCTCCCCCGGTCGAAGACATCATTCCTCAGCCCACCTGGCGGATGGTCGCCCCGGACACGAACGACGACGCGCAGTCCGCACCGACGACCCTCCCCGCGGCTGCAACCGGCGACCCGGCCGCCGAGCCACAGTGGCCGACGCGACCGGAATGGCTCGGCAAGGCACCAGGAGTCGGACTGCCGTTCCTCAATCGACCAGCCGCGCCACAGGGCGGAGTCGATGCGTTGTGGGCCGAGTCGAACCGCGAAGTCGCCGCTCAGCGCAGCGCGGCCAAGCCCGCGAGTGCGGTGCAGCCGTGCGTCAGCTGCGGGCTGTCACTCTCCGCCACCGCCCGGTTCTGCCGGCGGTGCGGCACCGCTCAGGGGTAGCCGGGTCGGGATCCCGTATTCCCGGACTCGCACCCACGCCGCGCCATAGAGCACGGCCTGGAACCCGAAGGACAGCCAGGCAAGCGCGATGAATGCCGACGCGAGCGATCCCGCGAGCGCCGCCACGCCGACGAGCCGTGGCACGACGAACATGAAGATCTGGGTCAGCACGACCAGCGCCAGCCCGACGACGGCCGCCGGGATCGCGACCGAACCCCATCGAGGGGCGCGCGGCGGCAGTGCGCGGTAGACGACGAGCACCGACACGATCGACCCGACGATCAGGAATGCCGTCGAGCCGATGAACGTCGTGATCGCGCTCGGTATCGGATCGTCACCCGGCGACATCGCCTCGAAGGCCGAAGTCAGTGCCGTCGTGACGATGAACCCCACGATGACGACGACAAGGATCCCGACAACGAGAAAGCCCCGCAATGTCCGGCGGAAGAAGTCACGCTCGGGATCGGTCGAGAAGATCCGAGCGAAGGCAAGGTCGAGGGCCCCGTACAGCTGGCTGACGGTCCAGATCAATCCGAGGACGCCGAGGATCGAGGTGAGCGCCGCACCGGCGGCGATCGCCTCGAGCGACTCATCGATGAGGTCCTTGAGCGGTGGGAACGCTTCCGCGAGTGCCTGGGCGACGCGCGTGCGAACGGCCGGGTCATCGGTGATCCGACCGGCGACCCCGACGATCAGGAGCGTCGTGGGGATCGCGGCGAACAGCGACGAGAACGCAAGGCCGTTGGCGAGGAGGCCGCCAGCCGCGGCTCCGTAGATGTCGAGCACTGCGCGGACGCGAGCGACCTGCGGGACGTCGAGGAAGCGCCCGAGCAGCGCCAGCAGCCGTGCCTGCCAGTCGGGCGTCAGCTCCCGAGGTCCTCGAACAGGACGGGTTGGACGTCCTCGATCCGGACGCGTCTCGGGGCGGCGACCAGCGCGCGAACCTCACCGCGTCGGACGAACCTCCGGCCGCCGAGCTTGATGCTCTGCAGGCGACCCGCGCGGGCCCAACCACCGATCGTCCCCGGCGCGAAGTGGATGTTCGCGGCGGCCAGGATCTCGGCCGCCTCGCCAAGGGTGATCCAGTCGGTCGGCGCGGCCATCGGAGTCAGTCGGTCGAGCTTGCGGCTGCGGTCTCGGTCGTCGTCTTCTTGGGTGTCCCGGCGCCATCCTTGGGCGCCGCGGCGCCGTCTGATGACCCTTTGTCGTCCGACGCGCTCCCGGCGGATCCGGCGTCTCCCTCCGTCCCGCCGTCGGCCGTCGACTTCGAGGAGGCGGCCGCGGTCGACCGACGCTCCTTCTTGGCCCAACCCGATCCCTTGTAGTGGATGGCCGGGGCGCTGATCGCCTTTCGGATCGGCCCGCTGCCACACAACGGGCAGACGCTCGGCGGTTCGGCGTGGACGCCGTGGACCAGCTCGAAGCGACGGCCGCACGCGGCGCAGTCGTAGTCGTACAGGGGCATGTGCGCTCGGGATCCTAGCCGCGCAGGAGGCGCATGCCGCACTTCGGGCAGTAGAAAGCGCGTTCGTGGGCGGACGCGAACCCGCAGTGCGCGCAGACCAGCCCACCGCGGCCCGCGGCTGGGACCGGCCGTTCGATGGGTGTCAGCCCGAGCGCGTACTGGCTCGCGAGGATGTTGCTCAGCAGGCCGCCGAGGAGCTTCGTGCCGATCCTGTCGGTGTCGCCACGGACACCCTTGCCGCCCCAGCCGACGACGGCGCGGCAGATCATGTCGCCGGTCGCCTCATCCCAGTGTGCGGACACGCCGCCGACGATCGCGTTGTATTCGGGATAGCCGGAGGTATCGACCTCGCCGTCGAGGAGCGCGCAGACGAACGTGTCGAAGGCGAGATCCACCGCGTCGATCGACTCGAGGACGACGAGCGCGTGCCTGGTGATCGGCGAGTGGACGTGATGTGCGTTGAGCCACTGCATCGCTTCCGACGGGCTCACGATCGTCGGCGTCGCCTGGCTGAACTCGATCGGCAGCGGTTCGACGACCTCGATCTCGGAACGAGCGAGCCCGACGAGCATCGTCGGCAGCTCGGCGATCGCGGCGGGACCGGCCTTGAGGCGGACGCCTTCGCTGCTCTTGCCGGCGTAGTAGAGCTTGAGCTGGTGGTCCTGGGCGACGACCTCCTCGGGCATGAGGGGCGACGGCGCGGCCGAAGACGGCGGTGCCACGGGCGCGGCGTCCGCGTTGCCTTTGCGCTTCAGGAAATCAAGCGGCACGTGGTGCTCCCCGGGATATCTGGGCTGGATCCGGCCGTCATGGTAGCAGGGGCGCTCACGCGTCCCGTCGACCTCACGACGGTCCGACCGCCTCGAGGATCACCGCCTCGTCACCCGACATCTCGATCGCCTCCCCGGCCGCCACCTCGACAGCTGCGGCCCTCGGGTCGGCAGTGCTCAGGAGGAGGCGCCATCGTGTCGACCGTGGAGACGCGGGCAACGTCCAGCGGGTCCGCTCACGCGAGACGTTGAGCGCGACAAGGACCGACTGATCGGCGGTCTCTCGGGTGTATGCGACGACGCTCCCGTCAGCGCCTGTGACGGGCTCGAGCGAGCCGATCTGGAGCGCTGGCGTGGCCGCCCGCAGTGCGATCAGCCGCCGATAGAGCGACAGCGTCGAGCCCGGCTCCGCCGCCTGCGTCCGGACGTTGAGGGTCTCGACATCCGGACCGACCCGAAGCCAGGGACGCCCATCGGTGAAACCGGCACCGGGATCGGACGACCACGGCATCGGCGTCCGACAGCGCGACCGATCCCACCACTCGAAATCGGCATCGACCATCGCGGCTGGTGGATCGACGCTCTCATGGGGTGGGATGTCGACGTCGCGCAGGCCCAGCTCCTCGCCGTAGTAGAGGAACGGCGTTCCCCGGACCGTGAGGAGGAGGACGGCTGCGGCGCGAGCGACTGCGTCCACGTCGGGATCGCCGGCCGATGCGGCAAGACGCGACGCGTGGCGCGGCTGATCGTGGTTGGAGAGCGCGACCGTCGGCCAGCGACCGCTGCCAAAGACGGCGTCGCGGGTCGCGATCGTCCTTCGGAGGGCCTGGGGGTTCCACGGAGCCCCGAGAAGCTCCCAGTCGAAGACGAGGTGGTGACCCGATGTGAAGCGCGCTGCGGTCTCGACGGTCCCATCGAAGAGCTCGCCGACCGACATCCGCCCGGGCTGCCTGTCGACGATCGTCCGGAACCGGGCGATGAGGTCCGGGAAGTCAGGCTGGTCACGGTCGTGCCGATGCACCTGCCGGCGCCACGGCGAGGTCCCCGCCTGGGATGGATTCGAGAGCAGCTCCGGATGCTTGAGGAAGGCGTTGAACACATCGAGGCGGAAACCGTCGACGCCTCGGTCGAGCCACCCGTTGACCATCTCGAGCTGCGCCCTCTCGACCGCCGGGTTGCGCCAGTCGAGCTCGGGTTGCTGCGGCAGGAACGTGTGGAAGTAGAACTGTTGGCGCGCGGGCTCCCATTCCCAACCGGGTCCCCCGAAGAAGGAGACCCAGTTGTTCGGCGGCAGCGGCGTCCCATCCGGCGCATGCCCGGACGGGTCGCGCCACAGGTACCAGCCGGCGTACGGGCCCGTCCGTGACGCCCGGGACGCCATGAACCACGGATGCTGGTCACTCGTGTGGTTCATGACGAGATCGAGGACGATGCGGATGCCGCGCGCGTGCGCCTCCTCGACGAGGCGATCGAAATCGTGATCGCTGCCGAACAGGGGGTCGACGGTCGTGTGGTCGCTGACGTCGTAGCCGACGTCGAGTCCGGGCGATGGGTAGATCGGCGAAAGCCAGATCGCGTCGATCCCGAGCCCTTCGCGGCCGACGTGGTCGAGATGGTCGATGATCCCCTGGAGATCGCCGATCCCATCCCCGTCCGTGTCAGCGAAGCTTCGCGGGTAGATCTGATAGATGACGCCGCGCTGCCACCAGTCATCGCCGAAGCGGGGCGATCGAACGACGGACGGAGCGGGCGCAGATCGCACCGGGAGCCTCCAATCACGGAATGGGTGGGGCGGTCGGCTCAGTCTCCACACGCCCCCGTGACCGGTCAAATCCCCGACGTTCCCGCGCAGCGACCGCGCCCGTCCGACGCGACCGGGATCTGGAGGCTACGATCGATGGGTGACACCGGCCTCGTTCGACTCCGACCCCGGCAGCCTCGCGGGGCGATTTCCCACCGACTTCACGTGGGGATTCGCCGCGTCGGCCTACCAGATCGAGGGCGCGGCGGCGGAGGACGGCCGGGGACCGTCGATCTGGGACACCTTCTCCCGCAAACCGGGCGCGATCGCAGACGGCACAACGGGCGACATCGCCTGCGACCACTATCACCGCTACCCGGACGATGTTCGGCTGATGGCCGAGCTTGGCGCGAAGGCATACCGCTTCAGCATCAGCTGGCCACGGGTCCTGCCGACCGGGACGGGCGCCATCAATCAGCCCGGCCTCGACTTCTATCAGCGACTGGTCGACGCGCTGCTGGACGCCGGCGTCCGACCGATGGTCAACCTCTTCCATTGGGACCTCCCGCAGGCATTGCAGGATCGCGGCGGCTTCGCCAACCCCGAAGTCGTCGACTGGTTCACCGACTACTCGGCGTTGGTCGCGTCACGCCTGGGTGATCGTGTGACGGATTGGATGACCTTCAACGAGCCGGCGGTCTTCGCCTTCCTTGGTCACGCCGACGGGATCCACGCGCCGGGGATCACGGACTGGCCGACGGCGATCCGGGTGGCCGACAACGAGATCCGCGCTCACGCCGCCGCCTCCCAGGCGATCCGTGCTCACGTTCGTGATGCGAGGATCGGCGTGGCGATGGACGTGAACCAGGTCGCGCCGGCGACCGACTCGGAACGGGACCGGGTCGCCGCAGCAGCGTGGAGCGCCGCTCGGGATGCCTGGTTCCTCGACCCGCTGTTCGGTCGTGGCTATCCCGCGCTCGGACTCGAGGTCCATCGTGACGCCGGCCACCTTGACGGCATCGAACTCGCCGTGCCGCCCGCTGGCGACCTCGACTACCTCGGGCTGAACTACTACCGGCGCGACTCCGTGAGTACCAGGTCCGACCTCCTGTTCGACTGGGAGATCGGAGCGGTGGCCGGGTCGGAGCAGACCCAGATGGATTGGCACGTGGCACCTGACGGGCTGCGCGACACCTTGATGGACCTTCACCGGACCTACGCACCACGCGAGATCGTCATCACCGAGAACGGCGCCGCATACCCGGACGCTGTCGAGGGGGACGGCGAGGTCCACGATGTCCGCCGCCGGGACTACCTCGCCCGGCACATCGCCGCGGCCGCTGATGCCTTGGACGCTGGCGTGCCGCTCACCGGCTACTACGCCTGGTCGGTGCTCGACAACTATGAGTGGAGCCTCGGCTATAGCCGACGCTTCGGCCTGGTCCACGTCGATTTCGACACTCAGCGGCGGACGCCGAAGGACAGCGCGCGCTGGTATCAGCGGCTGGCGACGGGCAGCTAGGTCGCCTCGGCAGCAGGCTGGTCGCGCGGCCGCGCGCTACCGCGTCTCGGTGATCTTGCTGATCGAGCGCGGGTGATCGGGACTGAGGCCGCGGGCGACGGTCAGGTGGTAGGCATACAGCTGCGCCGGCAGGATCTCGACGATCGGCGCCAGCCACGGCGGGATGCCGGCGGGCAACGCGAGTCCCTCGTCGATGTCCCGTGCAGCGGCTGTGTCGGACACGACCAGCAGATGCGCCGCGTGTTCCGTCTTGAGCCGCGTCAGCAGGTCGAGCTGGGCATCGAGCTCCGGGCCGGTCGGGGCGACCGCCAGGACCGGCAGGCCGGCCTCGGCGAGCGCGAGAGGCCCGTGCTCGAAGTCGGCGGCCGAATAGGACATCGCCGCGACGAGCGCCATCTCCTGCAATTTCAGCGCCCACTCGCGAGCGCTCGGGTAGCTGTAGCCGCGGCCGAGCACCACGGCGCGCTGCCGGTCGGCGTGCGTCGCGGCGAGGTCCCTGGCGTGACCCTCCGCTGTCAGCGCTTCCGAGACCAGGGCCGGCAGGCTCGCGAGGTCGTGGCTTTCGCGGCGCGATGGCGGATCGAGCGCCGCCGACAACAGTGCCGCCGCCAGCAGCTCGGTCGTGTAGGTCTTCGTCGCGGCGGTTGCGAGCTCGGGTCCGGCCCGCAGGTCGACCACATGGTCGGCGGTGTCCGCCAGCGGAGAACGCGCGTCGTTGGTCAGTGCGACGGTCAGCGCCCCCTGACGCCGGGCCTCCTCGACCACCGCGACGATGTCGGGTGAGCGGCCGGACTGGGAGATCCCGATCACGAGAGCGTCTGTCATGTTCGGGCGCGCGCCGTAGAGCGTGATCGTGGACGGAGCCGCGAGCGACACGATCAGGCCGTTGCGGATCGCCAGCAGGTATTGGGCGTAGATGCCGGCGTTGTCCGACGTGCCGCGGGCCGCGATGACCGCGAACCGCGGCCGCCGCGAGCTGAGCGCGGCAGCGATCGGAGCGAATGCGGTCGGCGCAGAGTCGAGCAGTCGCTGGATGGCGTCGGGCTGCTCGAGGATCTCGTCTCTCAGCCCCATGCCATCAGCCCGTGACCGCGTGGGTAGAGACCGGCGACATCGACGGGCAACCGGCCGGCGAATGGCTCTTCACCGAGAAGCGCTGCTGCGAGCGCCTCCATGGACGGCGGCAGGATCCCGTAACTGCACACATGGGTTCGCGCCGAGGGGTACGCCAGCAGGTCCCAGGGTGTCCGGAGAGCGACGGTGACGGTGGGCTTGCCGGACGCCAGGACGGCGGCGGCGAGAGCGGCCTCGGTCGGCTGGAGGTGAGCGGAGATCGTGCCGACGATCGCGATGTCCACCGTCCGCAGTCGCTCGGTGACGGCTGCGATATCGGCGTCGGCCGGGGCGGCTGGGACGAGGATCTCCTCCACGTGGGTGAGGCGCCGACCGAGCGACGACGCCAGCGTCGGCGTGACCGTCGACGACGTGTCGGCAGGCGTCAGGTCCGTCGGCACGGACTGGACGACGGCGATCCGCGCCTCGGCTGCCGGCGTCAGCGGCAAGAGGTGGTCGTCATTCCGGACGAGGGTCATCGAACGACGGGCGAGCTCGGCTGCGAGTGCGTGGTGTTCACCGCACCCGACGATGTCGATCGGCGGTTGGTCGAGGCGCCCGAGCCAGCGACGGAGCTCGTCCAGTCGACCGTGGGCCGCGACATCGTCGTCGGCATCGATCAGGCCACGCCGCTGCGCCTGGGCGATGCCCTCCTCCAATCGTTCGAGGGCAGCCTCGTCGGCGGTCCCGAGCAGGACGTCCTCGCCGGCACGAAGTGCGGCGATGGCATCGACGATCTGGGCCGAGCCCTGGGCAAGGGCACGCATGTCGAGGGCATCGGTGACGGTCACCCCGTCGAACCCCAACCGGTCGCGGAGCAGGGCCCGCAGGATCGTGGCGGACAGGCTCGTCGGCAGGTCGGCCTCCCCGCCGGGAAGCGCGAAGTGACCGGTCATGACGATCCGGGCACCCGCATCGAGCGCCGTGCGGAAAGGCACCAGTTCGCGAGCGTCCAGCTCGTCCGTCGTCCGTGGCACCACCGGCAGCCCGTGATGTGGATCCGCGGTCGTATCGCCTGCGCCGGGGAAGTGCTTCACGGTCGCCGCCACGCCCTCGGCCTGCAGGCCACGGACCGTCGCCGCCGCGAACCGCCCGACCGTCTCTGGGTCATCCCCGAAGCTGCGGATCCCGAGGGCCGGGTTCGCCGGGTTGTTGGCGACGTCGCACACGGGCGCGTAGTTCACGTTGACGCCGACGGCACGCAGCTCGCGGGCCATGGCGCCGGCGACGCGTTCAGCGAGGTCCGTATCGCCGGTCGCGCCGAGAGCCATCGCGCCGGCGAACTGCGTCGTCCCACCGCCGAGCGCGACCAGCTGCCCGCCCTCCTGATCGACCGCGATGAGGAGAGGCGGCGCCCCTGCTGGTCTGGCGGCCTGGATCGCGCTGGTCAACGCCCGGATCTGAGGCGGATCGGCGATGTTGTGCGCGTAGAACAGGGTCACCCCCGCCACACCACGTTCGCCGATCCGCTTGGCGGCCGACGGCGGGAGCTCGGTCCCGTCGAAGGCGATCATGAGCCGCGCAAGGGTCACTTGACGGAGCCGGCCAGGATCCCTCGCACGAATGCGCGCTGGAGGAGCAGGAACACAGTGAGCGGCACGATCATCGTCAGGAACGCGCCCGCGGTCAGCAGGTGCCACGCGCCGCCATAGGCACCGAGCAAGTTGAACAGCGCCGTCGGCATGACCCGGACGTCGGCCCCGGGCCCGAGGAAGACGAGGGCGACGAGCAGGTCGTTCCAGACCCACAGGAACTGGAAGATCGCGAAGGCCCCGAGCGCAGGGATCGAGAGCGGCAACACGATCCGGATGAACGTCTGGAAGGCGGACGCGCCGTCGATCGAGGCCGACTCGAACAGGTCGCGCGGCAGCTGCGACATGAAGTTGTAGAGCAGGAAGATCGCGAGCGGCAGCCCGAACGCCGTGTGGGCCAGCCAGATCCCGATGAAGGTGCCGTACAGGGACAGGCCGCTGTAGAGCTGGAGGATGGGGATCAGCGCCATCTGGAGGGGCACGACGAGCAGCGCCACGACGATCGTGAACAGGATGCCCCGGCCGCGGAATGGGATCCAGGCGAAGGCGTAAGCAGCGAATGCGGCGATCGTGATCGGGATGACGGTGGCCGGGATCGTCACGATGAGGCTGTTCAGGAATGCCTCACCCATGCCGTTCGACCCGATGACCTGCTGGTAGTTCTGCAGCGTCCACCCCTGTTCGAACGGGTGGATCAGGGCGGTCCACCAGCCGGTCTGGGTGATCAGCTGGGGGTTCCGGAAGGAGCTGATGAACAGCCCCGCGGTGGGCAGCGTCCACAGGAAGCAGATGACGAGGACCGAGACACGAAGCGGGAGGCTCTGGAGCATCGGCGCCCGCCAGAACCTGGTGCGTGTCTTGGAGGTTGCCACGATGGGCTCCGCAGGTGCAGCCATCACATCGCCGCCTGACGTCGGAAGTTGCGCAGGTTGACGATCATCACCGGCAGCACGGCGATGAACAGGACGGTCGCCAGCGCCGCGGCGCGCCCATCGTTGAAGAACTGGAACATCTCCGCGAACATCCGCACCGCGACGACGTCGTCGTGGTTGCGGCCGCCGCTGACGGACATGACGATGTCGAAGATCTTGAGCGTGACGATCGCGATCGTCGTCGTCACCGTCACGATCGTGCCGCGGATGCTCGGCACGACGATCCTGAGGAACAGCTGGCGCTCAGACGCACCGTCGAGCCTGGCCGCCTCGATCATCTCGGTCGACACGCCCTTGATGGCCGCCGAGAACACGACCATGGCGAAGCCCGTCTGGAGCCAGATCAGGATCACCATCTCCGATGGGAGATTGATCGGGAACTGCGTGATCCACGGGACGGGCTGACCGCCGAAGGCCGTCCAGATGGCGTTGAGGAGCCCGTACTGGGGCTGGCTCGGCGGTGCCCAGGCATAGACGAACTTCCAGATGACGGTGGCGCCGACGAGCGAGATGGCGAGCGGCAAGAAGACGAAGACCTTGGCGAGGGATTCGCGCCGGATGCGGTCGAAGAGAGCGGCCGTGAGCAGGCCGAGTCCCACGCTGCCGGACGTCCCGACCACGAGCCAGAGGACGTTGTTGCGAAGGATCTCGAGGAACGGAGGCGTGGCGAGGCTTTCCCAGTTCGCGAGCGTGAATGCGCCGGCCTCGTCCTGGAAGCTGGCGATCACCGTGACGATCGCCGGATACACGAGGTAGATCGAAAGCAGGACCACCGCCGGTGCGATGAAGACCAACGGGAGGATGCGGTCCCGAAGCGACGGTCGCAGGCGCTCGACGACCGCGCTCGCGCCCGTGAACAGGAGCCAGATCCCGCCGACGCCGACGAGCAGCGCGATCGCCGCGAGCAGCAGTTTCGCGAAGAACTGGTCGCCCTGCCCGTTCCGGAGCGCCTCGGCGCCCTCGGAATTGCCCAGGATGTCGTAGATCGAGGCGAGGAGCTTCTGACCGCCCTCGTGGTCGATCAGGACCGTGATGCCGATGGCCGCGAGGGCCAATCCCACGAGGCTGCCGACCAGCACGACGCGCGACGAGCCGTATGAGCCGGATTCCTGCGCGACCGCCACCGTGCTCCTCCGTTGACGTTGCGGGAATGGTAGCGGGACGCCTCACCGGTGGTGAGGCGCCCGCGATCTAGCTACGAGACGATTTCGCCGCCTACTTCGGCCAGCTGTCGTCGATGGCCTTCAACACCGAGTCGGTGTTCGAGCCATTGCTGTTCGCCCAGTCGGAGATGCCGGTCCAGAAGCTGCCCTGGCCGACGGCCGGGGGCATCAGGTCCGAGGCGTCGAAACCGATCGACGTCGCCGCGCTGGCGATGTCGTTCGCGACCTTCAGCTTGTAGTTGCTGGCGTACCACTCGGCCGGGACCTTGACGTTCGGCGACAGGACGCCGACGCTCTTGATCCAGCCCTCGAGGCCCTCCGGCGTCGCGAGGAACTCCGCGAACGCGCGGACCTCGGGGCGGTCGTTGAGGACCATGAAGGAGTCGGCCGATCCCTCAGCGCCCTTGAAGGTGTCGCTGATGGTCGGGAACGGGAAGATCCCGATGTCGCCATCGTCGCCGATGACGTACTTCGAGTCAGTGCCGCTGGTCCGCTTGTCCGGGAAGAAATCCGGGCCGTACCAGACGGGGATCTTCTGCATCCAGCAACCGGGCGCGGCCGTGTCCTGGTTGAACATCGGATCCATGACGGTCTTGAGATCGGCGTTCACGATGGCCGGGCCACCGCCATCGACGTAGCCGTCCTTGAACAGGAGCGACCCAACCTTGTCGAAGGCAGCCTTGATCTTGGGATCTGAGAAGGGGATCTTGTGGCTGACCCAGTCGGCGGTGACCTGCGGGTCCTCGCTCTTGAGGAGGACTTCCTCGACCCAGTCCGTCAGCTCCCAGCCCGTCGCCGTGCCGGGGCCGCCGGCGCTGACGCAGAAGGGATGGCTGCCGTCGGCCTTGATCTTGTCGGCCAGGGCAACGAGCTCGTCCCAGGTCTTGGGAACCGTGTAGCCCTTGGCCTGGAAGGCCTTGACCGGGTACCAGATCATCGACTTGACGTCGGCCTTGGTCGGGATGCTCCAGATGTGGTCGCCCTCGCTGGTGAGGGCGATGGTCGTCGGGAATTCAGCCTTGAGCTTCGCGGCGCCGTCGGCGCCCACGATCGCGGCGATGTCTTTGACCTTGCCCTGCTTGGCATACGCAAGCACGCCGGTGGGCTGCGCCAGCGCCGCCATGTCCGGCGGGTTGCCGCCCTCGATACGGGTCTTGAGCACGGTCTCGTGGCTCGAGCCGATGCTGTCGACCTGGATGTTGATGCCAGTGGCCTTCGCGAAGTCAGCGATCGCCGCGGCGAAGCCTGTGCCCTCGCCGCCGGTCCACTGCGTCTGGATCGAGACCTTCTTGCCGTTGTACGGCTTGTCGGCGCCAAGTGCCTTGTCCAGCTCGCTGTAGCCGGTCGGGACCGCCGGGAGATTTGCCGCGGCCGCCGCAGAAGGTGCGGCGCTCGCTGCAGCAGATGCGCTCGCACTCGGCGCTGCGGCGCTCGGTGCCGCCGCGCTCGGTGCGGCAGCGCTCGCTGCCGTGCTCGGCGACGCGCTGCTGCTTCCGCAGGCGCTCACGAGCGTCATGACGACGACCGCTAGAGCGGAAGTCGTCCTAAGTGTCTTGGCCATGAATTCCTCCTCCTGAGAACGTCCCGCGACTGCGGGTTGACGAGTGGCTCCCTGGCTCACGAGAGAATATCCGACCCATGCAAATGGGCGGGCGTGAGGTTATCGCTCGCTCACCCCCTCTCGCAAGCCGATGCGGTGTCGCGCGACTGCCGCCGCGCCGCGGGCGCCAGGCGCCTCGGTCGGTGACAGCAGCTCGACGGTCGCATCGCCCATGGCGGCCTCGATCACGGGCGAGGCCGCGCGTTCGCGAGCGATGTGCGCTCGGATGGGTTCGAGAAGCGCGGGTCCGGCAGCAGCGACACCGCCGCCGACGATGATCCGCTTGACGCCGAGCGTCAGGGCGAGCGATCGGATCGCGCGCGCGATGTGCTCGCCCACCCGGTCGGTGATCTCGACCGCCACCTCGTCGCCGGTGGAACTCGCACGGAAGACGTCTGCGGCGCCCGAATGAGCTGACAGGATGGTCGCCCGGCCCGCGGCCATCGCCTCGTCCGCCTGGCGGGCGATGCCGGGACCCGCAGCGATCGTCTCAAGACAACCCCGCAGGCCGCAGGCGCAGACGACTCCATCCGGATCGGCGGTGATATGCCCGACCTCACCTGCGAACCCGTTCTCGCCACGCAGGAGCGTGCCGTCGAGAACCACGCCGGCTGCGATCCCCGTGCCGATGGCGACGAAGGCGAGACTCGACCCGGCGGCGTCGACGCCCTCGGCTGCCCGCTCGCTCAACCAGAGTGCCGCCGCTCGCGCATCGTGCTCGACGAATGTCGGGAGCCGGAGCGCCTCCTGGAGCATCTGCCCGAGTGGCAGGTGGGTGATGCCGAGGTTGACGGCCATGCTGACCGAGCCGTCCTCGGGATCGACCCGGCCGGGGATCGCGACGCCGACCGCGACGATGTCCTGGTCGAGGTGCCGGCGGGCACCCTCGACGAGCGCGACGATCTGGTCGACGAGCGAGGAGCGGTCGGTCGGCTCGACGTACTCGAACAGGAGTCGATCCTGGTCGTCGGTGACGACGATCGACATCTTGGTGCCGCCGACGTCGATGCCGGCAGCCAGGCCCGCGAAACCGGGCTCGTGGGTCGCGATCATCGAACCAGCCCGAGGCCGAGCTGCTGCTCCATGAGCAACGCCGACGCGCCGAGCACGACGACATCGTCGTGGACGTGCCCGAACTCGATCTGGGTATCGCCCGCGAGCAGACCCAGGACGCTCGATCGAGCGTACCGCCGGACCTCGCCGAGCCACTCGTCGCCGAAAGAGGCGACTGCGCCGACGAGCAGAACGTGGCGAACGTTGAGCACCCCGATCAGCCAGCCGATGGCGATCCCGAGTTCCCGCGCGGCGTCGAGGACGATCCGCCGGACGGCAGTCATTCCGGCCAGGAAGGCGGCGACAAGGCCGTTCTCGTCGGTGATCGACGGCTCAGCGGCGGTCGACGCGTCGAGCAGGGCGCGCATGCTCGCCATCGTCTCGAGGCAACCAGTCTTCCCGCAGCGACACGCCGCGTCGCCACCGCTCATCGAGACGTGACCGAACTCGCCCGCACCATAGCCGTCGCCCTGGAAGAGCTGGCCGTTCAGGATGATCCCCGCCCCGACGCCGCGGCCCACCCTGATCACGATCAGGTTGTTCGGCCGTGGCCGGCGAAAGAACGTCAGCTCGGCGAGTGCCGCGGCGTGACTGTCGTTCGCGACGACGACGGGCATCTCGTAGCGCTCCTCGAGCTGGGGCCCGAGGCGGAGCTCGGCCCAGTTCAAGACCGACCAGCGAACGGTGCCCGTGCTCGTATCGATGACGCCCGGCGCGCCGACGCCGATCCCGAGGAGAGGAGACCGGTCGTCGCCGCGGAGGGCATCGACAAGGCGGAACACGAGCTCGACAGCAGCGTCACCGTCACGACCATCGAGCGGCAGGTGGATCGACCGCAGGATCTCCCCGCGCAGATTGACGACGGCGCCGCTGAATTGCGCCTCGCCGAGGTCGAGTCCGATCAGATGACGGCCGTCCGGAGCGACGCGCAGGAGGATGGGCGATTTCCCGCCGCTTGATCGACCGCGACCGACCTCTTCGATCAGGCCGTCCTCGATCAGAGTGCCGACGAGGTCGCCGACGGACGTCCTGGTCAGGCCCGTGAGCCTCGCGAGGTCGGCACGGGAGAGCGGGCTGTGATCGTGGAGGGCGCGAAGCAGCAGCTGCTGGTTGAACGTTCGCGTCTGCTGGTGCGTCGCCTTCTCGGGCAGCACGGTCGCGCTGATCGTCATCCGGGCGGGCACTCCTCCAACCGCGACCCTGACTCCTGCCGAGCACGTGCTTTGGCAAGAGACTTGACAAAGTCGGATGGTGCGTCCGTCCCGGCGCTTTGTCAAGACGCTGGACAAACAAAATCATGCGGGTCAGCCAGGAACGTGCCTGGCCCCGGACGGTTCGCGCCGCGCGCCGCGACGGGGGCGCTACCGCCGGACGCGCTCGCTTAGGCGTGCGACCTGCTCCGCGAGCTCCGCCTCGCGAGCGCGAGCGCTTTCGACGACGGCGGCCGGGGCCCGCGACACGAATGACTCGTTGGCGAGGCGTTCGCGCGCTGCTGCCAGCCAGCCCTCGGCCTCGCTGAGCTCGCGCTCGAGCCGATCGCGCTCGAGCGACCCGGCATCGGCATCGGGGGTGCCAGGTCGCACGGTCGCCTCGATCTGACCACCGCGGACGATCACCGCGAGGTCGGCGGCTCCC
>JBJMMQ010000146.1:0-27927 GCA_045804705.1 Chloroflexota bacterium | reverse complement strand
TGGTGCGTACCGGCCGACTCCGGCATCCGAGACCGTGATCTCCGTCAGGCCCTGGCCGCCATCGAGGTGAGTCGTCCCGGTGACCTCGCGATAGCCGGTCCGCGTCCCTTCGAGTCGCGATCCGACCACGGTGAAGGTCCTGGTCAGCCGATCGACCCGGGCGGTCGCGCCTTTCCCGTGACGTGCCGTGATGGTCAGTTCGTGCCGCCCGAGCGAGAGTGCCGGCAACGGGACCCGGACGGTGTCGAAGGCGCGTGCCGTCAGCCCGTCCACGTGCAGCCCGAGGCTGTCTGAATGGATGGCGAATGTGACGCCGGACGTGGCGTCGAACGCGGTCCCGAACGTGCGGAGCCCGATCTCAGGCCGATCCGTGAGGAGGTACTCCGGAGCGATCGTGGCCTCGACGAAGAACGGCAGCCCGACGGCGACGAGGGTCGTTCCCTCGCCAGCGGTGAGTCCAGAGCCGATCGCCGACGCACTGACGCGCCATGAGGTCAGATCGTCGGACAGGTGCATCGTGACGCTCGCACGACCATCCGGGCCGGTATCGACGCTCGTGAACAAGAGCGAGTCGCGGAAGTCGTCTCGGCCGCCACCCGTCGTGTCGCCCCCGCCGTAGTCGCCCTGCGGGCGGGGGGACCTGTGCGACCGGTAGATGACCCTGATGCCTGAGTCGACACCGGCATACAGTTCACCGAGCGGATCGGCTGCATCGGCGCCACCAAGCGTGAACAGCTTCTCGTCGACCGCTCGCAGGACGACCGTCGACGCGACTGGATCTCCGGACGGGTCGCGGGTCGTGACGGATAGTCGGACGTCGGCGCCGGGTGCGTACCGCGCGGCATCCGTCGACAGCCCGACCTTGAGTGCGCGTTCCGACACTTTGAGATCGGCCTGGAATGTCGCCGTCATCGAGTATCTGGTGCCGTTGAACCGGACGGCGTCGATGCGCAGACCTGGAGGGGCCGAGCGGCCGAATGTCGTCCGGAACCGGGATGCGTCCTGGACCGTGACATCACGCAGCCCGCGTTGGGCGGTCGTGAAGAGGTATCGGTCGGTCGCTTCCTCGCCGGCCGCGGTCGGGTCGGACATCCGGATGTCGATCGTGTCGCCGACTCCGAAGTCGCCTTGGCTCCTCTCCTGATCCGCTGCGAGTGTGAGGATCGGGTCCCGGTTGGTCTCGTCCTGCTCGTCGGGCTGGTTCGCCCATGCCGTCCAGCGAGTCGTGTGGCCGTCGATGTCCCTGGCGCTCGCGCGGATCCGGTAGGCGTGCCCGTCTCGAGCAGGGATCGACGCCGAGTACCGACCCTTGCTATCGGTCCGGACTCTGATGGTGTCGGCGATGCGCTCGGATGTCTCGTACGCATACGTCGGGACGACCTTCTTCTCGATGAAGTCATATCGCGTCCCACTCTGCACGCGGCTCGTCGTGACGTCGACGAACGTCAGGGTGACCGTCCGGTTCGCGATCGCCTTTCCGGCAGGATCGAGCGTCCAGGGATCCGCTCCGCCCGCGACCTCGCGCTCGAGCCTGTCCCGGGCGACTTCGTTGAGGGTGCCCTTCACACGCACACGTCCATCGCCGAGGCTCGCCGTCCCGCCGATCGTCCAATGGCTCGGGAAGATGACCATCTCGCGGCTTGATGACGTGATCTCGCCCTCTTCGCTCGTCGCAGGCGTGATCGTGACGGACTCGACCTCCGACCCGGTGTTGTCGTCGCCTTCCTCGCGAGCGACGTGGGCGATGACCTTCCGCGAGGCCGTCCCGGTCGCATCGGTCTTGAACCGGATCCCCGTCAGGCCATCGGAGCGGAGAGCGATGCCAGGAACCGGGGTGCCCTCATAGAAGGTGGCCTGCGCGGTGATCCGGATCTGGTCTCCCTCGATATAGACCCGGCGGCCCGTCGTCACATCCAGCCGGTAGGCGGGCTTGAGGATGCGACCGACCTGGAATCCGACAGACGTGATCAGGCGGCCTTCGGTCCGCACCTCCAGGGCGTAGGAGCCCTCGGGCAGGGACTCGATACGCGTCGAGCTCGTGAAGGCGCCGATCGAGTTCGGGTGAGCGGTGTTCGTGACGATCGCCGGCCGAGCGTGGTCTGAGCCGTCATCGTGCGTCAGCGCGATCGTCACCTTGTCGGGGACCTTGCCTGTATCCCGGTCGCGGATGACGCCCCACGCATTGACCGTGTCGGTCGAGCGATACAGCGATCGGTCGGTGAAGAAGGTATGCCAGTAACCGAGACCGTCATCCTGAGCAGGGCGCGAACCGAGATCCTTGCCGTCGGGATCGCTCGATTCGCTCGCAGGGACGAAGGCAGAACGACCCCCGTCCGTGACGGTGACCAGCGCGACGCATGCGGTCGAGCACGTGCCCTCTGGTTCGGGGCGGAGACCGGCGGGCGTCGTCGCGAGCAGCGTCCCGTCCGCGCCCGTCCGACCAAGCTCGGTGTCTGGCGTCGCTACCACAGCACCCGTGAGGGGACCTTTGGTCGCAAGGTCGTTGGCCCAGAGGAGTGTCCTCGTATCGGAGACCACGAGGTAGCTCGCGATGTCGGTCACCTGGAGCATCGCCTGGATCGGCCGGGTCGAGGAGGGGACCTGGAGGAGGTACCAACCGGCCGGGAGACGGTCGGGCAGCTCGGTCCACAGGACGCCGTCGGATTCCTGGAGCCGGGCGTCGAGTGACAGGATCTCGCTGAGTCCTGCGGTCGGGACGAGGTCGGCGGCCGAAAGCCTGCTCCAGCGCGGGTAGGCGCGGACGGCGCGATACGTTTCCATCGCCGTCGCCAACCCATCGACCCGGTAGACCTCGAGCCGAGCGTTCGTCGGTGGTGGTGGCAGGTTCTCCTCATCGTCGGAGTCCTGGAAGGACCACAGCGCGACGATCGGTCGATCGGTGGTCGACGATTCGAACAGATCCTGCGAGAACTGGAAGGTGGATGTGGGCGCGCTACTGGCCTTCGCAGCCGTCTCGAAGCGGAATGTGGTTTCCTGCTCGAGTCGCTCGCCGGTCGTTCCGACCGCCACGCCCGGCGAGACCGTGACGGTGTAGATGGTGCCCTCGGCCAACCGCTTGGTCGGGACGAAGGCGAGCGTCCGACCGTGCATCTCGAACCGCCCGTCGATCGACGGCTCGATCGTCAAGTGGCTCTCGGCATCGACGACGCCGTCCTGATCGAAGAGGACTTCGATCCCGGTGTCGCTCGGGACACCGGCCTCGGTGTCCGCCGGAACGTTCCCGACGATCCGCAGTGGCTGGTGCGCCTGGAAGGCCCAGCTCCCGATCTCTCGGCCGTCCGGCGCGCTGAGGGTGAACCGGTACGCCGTTCCGGGGGTGAGCGCTTCGGCGGGCGTGATCCGGACGGTCCCGTCGGCCTCAGCCTTCGTGGAGAACGCGATCGGTGGATCGACGGCGAGGCGTTGGGCAGCCTCGACGGCCGATCGGCCATCGAGCAGCTTCAGGTGGAAGCCGCTGGCAAGCGCCACGACCGCGCTTGATGCGTCGTCTGCGGTGAGCTCGGCGACGGGCGTCCAGGGAGCCGCGGCGAGTCGTGAGCCCGGCTCGACCGTGGGGACCGGGGTCTCGACGCCGCCGGACGGCGATGGTATGCCTGCAGACGGCGATCCGCTCGCTGACGCACCTGCCGTGGTCGGTGTCACGCTCGAGGAAGGTCCCCAGACGAGCATCCCGCCGATGAGCGCGACGATCACCGCCGCCGCCGCGGTGAGCGCCAGCGGCCCCTGGTACCGCCGTGGGATCGACGAGAGGAGTCCACGTGATGTCCGAGGCGTTGGTGTCGGCGCGACCGGCAGGTCGGTCGGCTGCGCGGTGGCTGCCGGGATCGCGTCAAGGATCCGCGCTCGAAGGGCGACCGGGGCGTCCTCGCTCGGGAGCCCGGCGATCGCCCGGTTGTCTGTGCCGAGGCCATCGGCGAACGTGCGGCATCGGTCGCAGCCGACCATGTGCGCAAGCAGCCGCTGGTCGTCCTCGTCGGACAAGTCGAAGTCCAGTGCGGCTGCGGCCAGGACACGCGCGGCCTCGTGGTCGATCATGCCGGCGATCCCGTCGAGCCGAGCCGCTGCCGCAGATGGACGCGCGAGCGGCACATCATCGTTCGCGTCGCGTTGCTGCTCCGGCCGATCGCTTCCGCGATCTCGATGCCCTTGAAGCCATTCGCGGCCATGATCAGCGCCGTTCGCTCGGCCTCGCCGAGCTCGGCGAGGGCGATCTCGAGATCGGAGCGGCGCTCCTGCGCGAGATACGCAGGCTCTGGCCCCGTGTCGATCTCTTCGTTCATCAGGGCCCCGAGCTGTCGCCGGGCGACCGTCGCTCGTCGGCCGGCGGAAACGATCAGGTTGGTGATCACCCGATAGAGCCAGGCGCGGATGTTGTCGGGCGTTCGGCCGGCCTCGACCTCGACGATGAGCCGGGTGAACGCCTCGTGGAGGAGGTCTCCGGCGATCTCGGGATCGTGCGTGGCGCGTAGGGCGAAGGAGTACAACTCGCGCTCGTGCGCGTCGTAGGTCGATGCGATCAGGTCGGCGGTATCGATCCGAGGCGCTGTCGTTGCGACCATCGCCACGACCATCTCATCCATGGCGTTGAACGGCATCTCCATGCCGGGTGTGACGCGGAGTCGGCGGGGATGTTTCTCCCGGCCTGGACCCGTTCATCGGAAGCCCTCTCGTGCGTGACGATCGGCCTTGGGCGGTTCGACATCGAGGCAGACGTGCCGCCGGCCGCGGTGTTACGGCCCGGGACGGAGGTGTCCGCTGGTTGACATCAGATCGAGCGTGGCGAGGCCTTGAGGAGAGGGCTAGGATTCAGGTCGGAGGTGTGGCATGGGAACTCCGATCATCGTCAACGACAGCGCCGACGAGGATCTTGACGCGCTGGACCCAGGCTCCACGTTCGTGTTCGGCGACGAGGGCTGGGAACCCGTCGATTACGTCGCACCCGGCGACGATTGGGTCGTCCAGGCCGATGGTTCCTTCCTCTCGCCCGACGAGCGGACACGGTCGTGGCCTGAGGCGGGGCCCGAGCCCGCCTGAGCCGAGACCGCCTCGCGCAGGATCGCCGTCAACTGTTCCCATTCGACCAGGAACGCGTCGTGGCCCTTGGTCGAGTGGATCTCCCGGTAGGTCGCGTCCACACCGGCCGTGAGCGCAGCGTCGACCAGCTGGTGGACCTGACGCGGCCCATACAGGATGTCGTCCTCGATGCCGACGCCCACGAGACGCGTGCCTGCGGGCGCAAGAGCGGACAGCGCAGCGACGGGACCAGCTCGCCCGATACCGATGTCGTGACGGTCCATCGCACCGACGAGGATCCGATACGTCGCGCCATCGAAGCGGTCCACGAGCTTCCGGCCCTGGTGATCGAGATAGCTGACGATCGAGGGCCGGCCGTCGGGCTCGATCCGGCGCCCGAACCGCTCGTCGAAATCGGCCTCGCTCCGGTACGTGGTCATCGCGAGAGCACGGGCGAGCGCGAGCCCGTCGGATCCGAGGTGTTCGATGAGCTCGACCTGGAGGTGGTTCCAGGCGACGGCCATCGCACCCGTCGCGGCGGGTGCGGCGATCGGCATCACGGTCCGAACCGCCGCCGGCCGGGCGAGCGCGACTTCGAGCGCGACCATGCCGCCGAGGGAGCCGCCGACGACGAGTTCGACTTCGCCGATCCCCACCTCGTCGAGCAGACGCCACTGGGCGCGGGCCTGGTCACGTGTCGAGATCGCCGGAAAGCGTTCCGCATATGGCTGTTCAGTGCGTGGGTCGACCGATGTCGGACCGGTGGTGCCGTAGCGGCCGCCAAGGAGGTTCGCGGACAGCACGCCGAACCGGTCCGTGTCGAGCGCACGGCCCGGGCCGATCAGCGGTTCCCACCAGTCGCCCGCGGCATCGGCCGACCCGGTCAGGGCATGGATGACGACGATCTGCGGCGCGAGCGCCGGACCCGGACCGTCGTGGCGGTAGGCGACGACCAGGTCGTGCAGCGTCTCGCCGTTGTCCAGCTCGAACTGCCCCAGGGCGATCGTTTCGAGGCGGCCGGTCCCGATCGAAGGACCGGCCGCCTCGACCCCCTGGAGTTCGACGGTCACCCGGCGGCGCCGACGAGCTCGCCGTCGGCCGGGTTCTCGGCGGTGGCTGCGGCCAGCGCCTGCTCAAGGTCCGCGATCAGGTCATCGACGTGCTCCAGCCCGACCGAAAGCCTGATGAGGTCGTCGGTGACACCCGTCGCGAGCTGTTCCTCCGGCTCGAGCTGCGAATGCGTCGTCGAGGCCGGATGGATGATCAGCGACTTCGCATCGCCGACGTTCGCGAGCAGCGAGAAGATCTGGACGTTGTCGATGAGGCGCCGGCCGGCCGCGACGCCGCCCTTGACCCCGAACGTCACGATCCCGCCGTAACCCCCTGTCAGGTAGCGCTTGGCGAGCTTGTGCGAGGGATGCGATTCGAGACCCGGGTAGCTGACCCAGGTCACTTCGGGCCTGGTCTCCAGCCACTTGGCGACGGCGAGTGCGTTGTCGCTGTGGCGGGTGATCCGGAGCGGCAGCGTCTCGAGGCCCTGGAGGAACAGGAACGCGTTGAACGGGCTCAGCGCCGCCCCGAGGTCGCGGAGGCCCTGGACACGCAGCTTGAGGATGAACGCGAGGTTCCCGAAGGCGGCCGTGTAGCTGATCCCGTGATAGGACGGGTCAGGGTCGACGAAGTCCTCCTTGAACCGCTCGCTCGCGGCCCAATCGAACGTACCGCCGTCGACGACGACGCCGCCGATCGCGGTGCCGTGACCGCCGATCCACTTCGTCGCCGAGTGGATGACGATGTCGGCGCCGTGCTTGATGGGCTGGGCGAGCAGGGGAGCGAACGTGTTGTCGACGATGACCGGGACGCCCCGGGCATGGGCGACGTCGGCGATGGACGCGAGGTCGTGGACGTCGAGGCGAGGGTTGCCGATGAGTTCGAGGAAGACCGCCTTGGTCCTCTCGTTGATCGCGCGGCCGAACGCCGACGGATCGGACCCGTCGACATAGGTGGTCGTGATGCCGATCTTCGGAAGGGTGTGGGTGAACAGGTTGTACGTGCCGCCGTACAGGCTCGACGACGACACGATGTTGTCGCCGGCACGCGCGAGATTGAGGATCGACAGGGTTTCGGCTGCCTGGCCCGAAGCGACACCGAGCGCTGCGACGCCACCCTCGAGCGCTGCGACACGCTGCTCGAACACGTCGGTCGTCGGGTTCATGATCCGGGTGTAGATATTCCCGAATTCCTGGAGCCCGAAGAGTCGGGCCGCGTGAGCCGCGTCATCGAAGACGTACGAGGTCGTGGCGTAGATCGGGACCGCGCGGGCGTTCGTCGCCGGGTCGGGCTTCTGGCCCGAGTGAAGCGCTCGGGTCTCAGGTCGGTAGGTCGTCGGGTCGAGTTCGGTCATCTCGGTGTCTCCTCGGAGAGCGTCGGTTTCGTGTTTTGCGAGGCCCGGTGGCCCTGGGAGGGCCTGCGGTCATGGCGGACACCCGTCGCGTCGCTCGGAGGAAACAAAAAAGCCGCAGCTCCTCGTGGAACTGCAGCCCCGGGACCTCGTCTGTGGTCCCGCGCTCTCAGATCAGGATGCGCGTGACCTCAGACCCCATCCTCCGTACGGCGGGGCCGCCAGCGCATACACATGTTCCAGGAGACTTGGGTGTGAGTCACGGTCCGGGCATGGTGGCCGAGAGATCCGTGCGTCGTCAACCATCGTGCCGAAACGCAACCTTGGGCTGGCCGTAGGATGGCGACGTGACAGCCATCCCAGCCACGTTCCGTGCCTACGTCGCAGAAAAGGTCGGGGATTCGGTTGAGCGGGGCATCCGTACGTTCACTCAGACCGACCTCCCACCCGGCGAGATCGAGATCCGGATCCATTGGTCGAGCGTGAACTACAAGGACGGGCTGGCGACGCGCGCGGACGGCAAGGTCGCACGCATCAGCCCGCTCATCCCTGGGATCGATCTCGCGGGCGAAGTCATCGCCTCGGACGATCCCGGGATCCCGCCCGGTTCGTCGGTGCTTGCGCACGGGTACGAGCTAGGCGTCTCGAGGCACGGCGGGTATGCCGAATTCCAGCGGGTGCCCGCCGACTGGGTCGTGCCTCTGGCGGCCGGGTTGTCGCCGCGGGATGCGATGTCCATCGGGACGGCCGGGTTCACTGCCGCCATGTCCGTCGTGGCGCTGGAAGAGCGGGGCCTGACACCGTCCGACGGGCCTGTCCTCGTGACCGGGGCGTCCGGTGGGGTGGGTGGGACGGCTCTCGCCATCCTCGCCGAGCGGGGCTACGAAGTCTGGGCCGCGACGGGCAAGTCCGACGAGGTCGAGCGGCTGCGGTCGCTCGGCGCGGCCGGGATCCTGACGCGCGAGGAGGTGACCGGCGAAGGCCGTCCGCTCGAATCCGAACGGTGGGCGGCGGCTGTGGACGCGGTCGGCGCCGCGACCCTGCCCTACGTCCTGCGCACGCTGCGGACCGGCGCCGCCGTCGCTTCGTCAGGGAACGCTGGTGGCGCGAAGCTCGAGACGACGGTCTTCCCGTTCATCCTGCGCGGCGTCGCCCTGCTCGGGATGGATTCGGTCAACATGGCGATCCATCGTCGGCGCGAGCTCTGGGACCGCCTCGCGACGGATCTTCGGCCGCGTGACCTCGGTGTCCATTGTGCAGAGGTCACGCTCGACACGCTGGACGAGGCTCTCGACGGGATCGTGTCGGGAGCCGCTCGCGGACGCTGGGTCGTCCGTATCGCCGGGTAGCGGGTCCCGAACGCGTCAGTCCAGGTCGCCCCTGAGCTGCGCCAGTGCGCGTTGGATCGGTCGTCGGATGTCCTCGGCAGGGTAGGCGGGGAAGGGCGTCGATGCGACCGCGTCGTCGAGGGTCATGTCACCGAAGTGCACCCGCCGCGCCAGCTCGGCCAGGGCGAGGATCGATGCGGCCTGCTGGTCAGCGAAGGCGACCCCAGCGTGGTCGCCGTGCCCTGGAACGACGACGCCGACCGCGAGCTCGGCGACCCGCAGCGCGGTCTCGGGCCAGTCCAGCGGGTAGCCGTCGCCGAACCACGGCACAGCGCCGTTCTCCATCAGGTCGCCGACGAACAGGACGGCAGAATCGCGGACCACGACCACGATGTCGTGATCCGTATGTCCGCGCCCGAGGTAGCGGAGCTCCACGCGTCGGTCGCCCAGGTCGAGGAATGCCGTCTCGCTGAATGTCCTGTCAGGCGGATCAGGGACGACTTCGTCGAGGTCGGCTGCGATCTCGGGCTCCTGCGCGGCGATGGTCGCTCGCCGTCGCGGGCCGGTCCGCTCCATGAATGCGACGCATCGCTCGTGCCCCCAGATGGCCGCCGGCCGGAAGACGTGGTTGCCGTTCACGTGGTCGAAGTGCCCGTGACTGTCGACGACGACGGTCACGGCCGCCGTGGTCAACTCCCGCAGGTCGGCGACGATCTCGCGGGCCTGGACATGCGTTGACCGCGTGTCGATGACCAAGACGTCGTCGCCGCCAAGCACGACCCCGATGTTCTGGTCGAAGTAGGCGTAGCGACGCACGAACACGCGATCGCCGATCTCGACCCAGCCGCCCACCGCGGCATCGTATCCGGCGTGTGCCGGGAGCTGGCCCTTGACAAGTTACTTAGTACTCACTAAGTTACGCGCCATGAACGCCGCAGCTTCGCCGACAAGCCAACGTCTCACCGCTGACGAACGACGCGACGCGATCGTCGTCGCCGCTCTGCGCGAGTTCGCGAACGGTGGCTACAGCGGCACGTCGACGGAGTCGATCGCACGAGCCGTCGGTGTCTCGCAGCCATACCTGTTCCAGCTGTTCGGGACGAAGAGGGAACTGTTCCTTGCGGTCGTCCGGCATGGGTTCCAGCGGACCCGCCTGGTCTTCCACGAGGCCGCCCGACGAAAGCCCGATGACAGTCAGGAGTGCTCGATCCTCGACTTGATGGGCTTGGCATACATGGAGCTCCTGTCGGACCGAGACCTGCTTCGAGTCCAGCTCCAGGCATACGCCGCGTGCGGCGACGAGGACGTCCGGCGGGTCGTCCGACACGAATTCACAGACCTGTATGCCTCGGTGAAGAAGGACAGTGGGGCGTCGAACGAGGAGATCCACCGCTTCTTCGCGGAGGGGATGCTCCTCAACGTCGCCGCTGCTCTCGAGCTCGGCGGCAAACCCGACACGTGGTCTCTGAGCGGCCTGCTCGGCCAGCGCGAGACGGGAGGCGCCTCCTGACAACGCCCGCGCCGCCCCTTTTTTCATCCGTGTCCTTAGTGACCACTAAGTAACAACAGGTCGATCCCGAAGGGAGACTCACTTGGCCCGCACTCGCTCGAACGCCCTGTGGACGTTCGTCATCACATCGCTCGCACTGTTCATGGTCGCGCTCGACAACCTCGTCGTCACCACGGCGCTGCCCGTCATCAAGGCTGACCTCGGCGCGTCCCTGTCCGATCTCCAGTGGATGGTCAATGCGTACACGCTGACTTTCGCAGTGCTGCTCATCACGGGCGCGGCGCTGGGTGACCGGTTCGGTCGCAAGCGGGTGTTCCTCATCGGGATGGGCATCTTCATCGGCGGATCCGCCCTCGCGGCGCTCTCGCCCTCGACCGAGGTCCTCATCCTCGCTCGCGCGATCCAGGGCGTCGGCGGAGCCATCGTGACGCCGCTCACCCTGACGATCCTGTCAGCCGCGATGCCGTCCGAACGACGAGCGGTCGCCCTGGGCGCGTGGGGTGGGATCGCCGGTCTGGCGATCGCCATCGGGCCACTCGTCGGCGGTGCCATCGCAGAGGGTCTCGACTGGCACTGGATCTTCTGGCTCAACGTCCCGATCGGGCTCATCGTCCTGCCGATTGCGGCGCTCCGACTGACCGAGAGCTACGGCCCCGACGGCCGGCTCGATGTCCCCGGCCTCGGCCTGATCAGCGCCAGTCTCCTTGCGCTCGTCTGGGGAGTCATCAACGGCAACGACCTCGGCTGGGACAGCCCACTGGTCATCGGGACGCTCATGGCCGGAGCCCTGCTGCTCGTCGGGTTCGTCATCTGGGAAGCGCGGAACGCCCACCCGATGCTTCCGATGTCCTTCTTCCGCAATCGCGCCTTCAGCGCGGCGAATGTGGTCTCGCTGCTGATGTACTTCGGGATGTTCGGCGCGATCTTCCTGCTCGCCCAGTTCTTCCAGGTCGTCCAGGGGTACAGCCCGTTCCAGGCGGGTCTCCGGACGCTGCCGTGGACGGGGATGCCGATCATCGTCGCGCCCATCGCTGGGATCCTCGCGGATCGGATCGGGGGACGTCCGATCCTCGCCACGGGCATGGCCCTCCAGGCGGTCGCCCTCGGGTGGCTGGCTATCGTCGTCACCCCGACGATCGCATACGAGGCGATGGTCGTGCCGTTCATCCTGGCCGGCATCGGGATGGGTCTCTTCTTCGCCCCGATCGCCAACGTGGTGCTGTCCGCGGTCCACGTCGACCAGGAGGGCAAGGCGTCTGGTGCCACGAACACGATCCGTGAGGTCGGCGGCGTCTTCGGTGTCGCGGTCCTGGCGGCGATCTTCAGTGCGAACGGCGACTACGGGACGCCGGCCGCCTACGTCGCGGGGATGCAGCCCGCGGTCGCAGTCGGTGCGGTCGTCGTCGGGATCGGCGCCCTGGCGGCACTGTTCATCCCGGCTCGAGCCGGGGCGCGTGCGGTCGTCGCGCACCGTGCTGACGCCGACATCGTCGTGACCGGCCAGGCTGTGAGCGAACCGGCGTAGGCCGAAAGCGGGCGGGCAGGCAGGGTACGTCGCCGGGAACGGTCGCGTACCCTGCCCCCATGCCGTCCGTCGTCAGCCACGTTCGTGTCTCCGATGGCACGGATCTCCTCGTCCGACATTGGCCGCCCGACGAGGCGGAGGCCGGAGGGGCCTGGGCGGGCCCGCCGTGGGGTTCGGTCCTGCTGGTCCACGGACTCGGCGAGCATTCCGGTCGATACGAGCACGTCGGCGACCAGTTGACCGGGGCCGGCCTCGAGGTCCAGGCGTACGACCACCGGGGGATGGGTGGCTCGGGCGGTCGCCGCGGCGACGTCGAACACTGGAGCCAGCTTCACGACGATCTCGCCGCCCGGCTGGCGGTCGTTCGCGCGGGGAGTGCCGGGCGCCCGGTCGTGCTCTACGGGCACTCGGTCGGCGGCCTCATCGTCGCGGGCTACCTGATGACCGATCGACCCGCGCCCGACCTGGCCGTCCTCTCGTCGCCGGCGCTCGACTCGACGCTGCCGGCGTGGAAGTTGCGACTCGCGGCGATCCTCGCCCGCGTCGTCCCGACCCTTGCGATCCCCAACGGCATCGACGGAACGACGCTGTCGCGCGATCCATCCGTCGCCGCCGCCACCGTCGACGACCCCTTGTGCGTGAAGGTGTCAACGACGCGTTTCGCCGCCGAGGCCCAAGTCGAGCAGGCGCGCATCAGGTCCCGTGCGACTCGCGGTTTCGGCATCCCGACCCTCGTCCTCCACGGGGACGACGACCGGCTCGTGCCGGCCTCGGCGTCAGCGATCTTCGCGGGCGCGCCGCTCGTCGACCGCCGGACGTACCCGGGTCTGCGTCACGAGCTCCATAACGAACCCGAGGGCCCCGCGATCATCGATGAGATCGTGGCGTGGCTCCGTGGACAGGCGATCGGCGCGCCCGTCGGACGCGCCGATCCGATGCCGACGACGGTTTCGAACGAGATGGCTCACGCACCCATGGGCTGAGTGGCCGGCGGCGACGTGACCGTGCGCGGTGCCGACGGCTGGCGGAACGTCCGCCATCCGAGCAGCAGGACGGCCCCGAAGCCGAAGAGGCTGGCGATCGCGCCGACGAACGGCACGATGCTGATGATCGGGAGGACGATGAGCCCGACGACAGCGGCCATGTAGGGCCGTGTCGGCCGGTCGCGGGGACTCATCCGTCCGAGCAGCCATTCACCGATCCAGATCCCGGCGACGAGGTAGCCGGCGACGGCCGCGGCCGGCCAGACGACGAGCAGGATCGCGAGCCCGAGTGGCGCGCCGACGATCGTGACCATCGCGAGGATCGCGACGACCGGGATGACGATGAGGCCGGCAAGTCCGACGACGAAGGTCTTCACGGGCTCCGTGTCCATCAGCGCCTCCGCCGAGCGAACCTGCCGGGCTGCGAGCGCGGCGAGGGCGAGGCCGGACACGATGGTCACGAGGGCGAGTCCGAGCATGAACAGCACGATCGCCGGCGCGAGGATGGCACCGGCAGCAACGAGGTCGCTCTCGAGGCCCGACACGGTGCCACCGACCTTCGCGGCCGGGTCGACGGTCGCCGTGGCTCCGAGAGTCCTGACATCGCCGGTCACCGTGCTCGCGCCATCGATGCTCACGGAGCCGCCCGTGACGAACACCGAATGGACGGATGCGCCTTCGAGGACTGCGGTGCCGTCGAGGACGACCACGGTCTCGACGGTGCCGCGGACGGTGGCCGTCCCGGTCGCGACGAAGACCGAGTCGGCCGACTCGCCCGCGGGGACCGTCACATCCCCGTTGAACGACATCAACACCGTTCCGGTGTGCTGGAACGTGGGTTGGGCCGCGAGGACGGCCGGCGAGGCAAGGCCGAGCGCCAGCGCCGTTGCTGCGAGGACCACGAACACGCGTCTCATCGGACGACCTCCCGGGACGCGTGGCGGAACATGGATCGAGATGCCATGAGGATGTCATCCCTGCGAGCGTCGGTCATGTGCCGCCCGAACCGGAAATACGGGCCGGACGGACGCTCGGTGTACCATCGGGCCACAACCGAATACCGCCTCCGGGGAGCGCCTCGTGCGCTGAGAGTGTGGCGACAGCCACAGACCCGCGGAACCTGATCCGGCTAGTACCGGCGAAGGAAGCAGGCCCGTCGACTCGTTGACGCCGTCCCCGGAATCGCTGGTGGCGGCGTTCTTCACGCTCGACGGAGACCAGATGTCAGGTCACATCACCAACTCATTCGCTCGGCAGCTCGGCGGTCTTGTCTGGGTTGCCGCGGTCGCGCTCACACTCGCCGGCTGCAGTTCGACGCCTGGCCAGTCGCCGACCACGACGGGGGCGACGGCCTCCGGCGCCGCCACGAGCGCGCTGCCCTCGACTGCGCCGTCCGTGTCCGCGGGCGGGGCCTCGCCATCTGTCGCAGCGCGTGGACCTGTCCGCTTTGCGCTCGACTGGACGCCGAACACGAACCACACGGGCATCTACGTCGCGAAGGCGAAGGGCTGGTATGACGACGCCGGGATCGATCTCGAGATCCTGCCGTACGGCACGTCGACGCCAGAAGCCCTGATGGCCGCCGGGCAGGCCGAGTGCGGCATCAGCTTCCAGGACGCGCTCACGTTCGCAGCGGCCGGTGGCGCGCCCATCGTTTCGGTGATGGCCGTCCTCCAGCACGCCGCCCAGGAGATCGCCGTCCTCGACGCATCGCCGGTCACGCGACCGCGCGACCTCGATGGCAAAACGTACGCGGGTTTCGGCTATCCCAACGAAGAGCCGACCCTCAAGGCGGTCATCAGGGCGGACGGCGGAAAAGGGACGTTCAAGACCGTGACGCTCGACACGGCAGCCTATGAGGCGCTCTATGCGAAGCGCGCCGACTTCGTCATCACGTTCGCGGCGTGGGAAGGCATCGAGGCCGAGCAGCGCGGCATCAAGCTGCGCACGTTCAGGTTCGGCGACTATGGCTTCCCCGACTTCTACCAGGTCGTGATCGCGTGCGACCGTCGATGGCTCTCTTCGCACCCCGACCTTGCCCGCGCCTTCGTGGGCGCCACTGTCCGCGGGTTCGAGGTCGCGGCCGACGATCCCGACGCTGCCGCGGCGATCCTCGTCGCGGAGAACCCGGGCGTGTTCGATGGAGCCCCGGACCTGCCACTCGCGAGTCAGCGCTTCCTGTCTGCCGGTGGATACCTCCGCGACGCCACGCGCCCTGTCGGTGCGCAGACCCTCGAGCAGTGGCAGGGCTACTCGGGCTTCCTGTTCGACCAGGGCCTTCTGACCGGCCCCGGTGGCAAGCCTCTGACCGCGCCGCCGGACTACGCCGCGCTGTTCACGAACGAATATCTCCCGTGACGGACCGGCCCGGCGTCGTCGGCCGCTGGGGACCCCCAGTCCTCCTCGTCGCGCTGCTCGTGCTCCTCTGGGAAGCCTATGCCCGCATCTCCGGCCTCGACCCGATCGTGCTGCCGCCACCGTCCCGCGTCCTCGGCTCGCTCTGGGATGCACGCGCCGTCGCAGCCAGCCACCTCGTCCCGACGGTCGTCGAGGCCCTCACCGGATGCGCCGTATCGGTGGTCCTCGCCACCCTGACGGCGATCGGCCTTGACCGCTGGGGTCCCGTTCGCCGGGCGGTCGAGCCGCTCCTTGTCGCCAGCCAGACGATCCCGATCGTCGCGATCGCGCCGCTCTTCGTCATCTGGTTCGGTTTCGGGCTGCTCCCCAAGGTCGTGATCGTCGTGCTCGTGACGTTCTTCCCGGTGACGGTCGCGCTGCTCGATGGCTTCGGTCGAGTCGACCCCGAGGCCACGCGGCTGCTGCGCTCGCTCGGCGCCACCTCACGCCAGATGTTCCGGTTCCTGCGCTGGCCCTCGGCCCTGCCGTCGCTGTTCACGGGACTGCGGATCAGCGTCGTCTATGCCGTCATCGGCGCGATCTTCGGGGAATACGTGGGCGCCAGCGAGGGCCTCGGGATCTGGATGAAGCTTTCGCAGAACAGCTTCCGGACCGATCTCGTCTTCGCGGCGATCCTGCTCACCGCCATCGTGTCGTTCGCGCTCTATCTCGCGGTCGGCCTGGTCGAACGGTTCATCGTCCCGTGGTCGCCGCCGATCCGTGCTCGAGCCGTCTCCGCGGAGGCTCGGCCGGCGGACCACTGAACGGGACAGACGTGGCGCGCGGAGTACGATGCGAGACCATCGATAGAGCGATATGCCGACCACCTGGACTGGAGGGCCCGAACCGATGACCGACGTGCTCGAAAGCGTCAAGACCTACCAGCAGTTCATCGGTGGGGAATGGGTCGATTCCGCATCGGGCGAGACGCTCGACGTCGAGAACCCAGCGGACGGGACGGTCATCGCGAAGGTCCAGGCGTCGGGTGCCCAGGATGTCGACCGGGCGGCCGACGCGGCGGCGACCGCCTTCGAGACGTGGCAGCACACCACCCCAGCCGAGCGCAGCGCGATGCTCCTCAAGCTGGCCGACGCGATCGAGGCCCGTGGCGAGGAGCTCGGACGGCTCGAGTCGAAGAACGCGGGCAAGCCGGTCGGTGCGGCGATCGACGAGATCCCCGTGGTCGCCGACAACCTGCGGTTCTTCGCCGGCGCTGCGCGCGTGATGGAAGGCAAGGCCGTCAACGAGTACATGGCCGGGCTGACGTCGATGGTCCGCCGAGAGCCCGTCGGCGTCGTCGCCTCGATCGCGCCCTGGAACTACCCGATCATGATGGCCGGCTGGAAGATCGGGCCGGCACTCGCGGCCGGCAACACCGTGATCCTGAAGCCATCCGCGCGGACGCCCCTGACGGCCGTGATCCTGGGCGAGATCGCCTCGGAGATCCTGCCGGCCGGCGTCCTCAACGTCATCACCGGCACGGGCGCGGCGATCGGTGACGACCTCGTCGGGCACCCCAAGGTCGGGATGATCTCGATCACCGGTGACACCGACACGGGGAAGCACATCGCCAAGGTCGCCGCCGACCGTGTGAAGCGGCTCCACCTCGAGCTCGGTGGCAAGGCCCCGGTCATCGTCTTCGACGACGCCGACATGGAAGCCGTGATCGAGAACCTCAAGACGTTCAGCTTCTGGAACGCGGGCCAGGACTGCACGGCGCCGTGCCGGGTCATCACGGGTCCGAAGATCTACGACAGGTTCGTCGCGGATCTCGCCGCGGCCGTCGACACGATCAAGTGGGGCGATCCGGCCGAGGGCGACAGCATCGAGATGGGCTCGCTCATCGCGGGATCGCAGGCGGACAAGGTCGAAGGCATGGTCGAGCGGGCCAAGGATGGCGCGGAGATCGTGACCGGAGGGCATCGTCCCGACCGGCCCGGGGCCTACTTCGAGCCGACCGTCGTCGCGGGTCCAGACCAGCGCAGCGAGATCGTCCAGGACGAGGTCTTCGGTCCGGTGGTCAGCGTCCAGCACTTCAGTGATGAAGAGCAGGCCATCTCATGGGCCAACGACGTGCGCTTCGGGCTTGCGGCGTCGGTCTGGACCGGTGACATCGCGAAGGGCATGCGAGTCGCGAAGGCGATCCAGTTCGGCACCGTGTGGATCAACGACCACTTCACGTTGGTATCGGAGATGCCGCACGGCGGCTTCAAGGAGTCGGGTTACGGCAAGGACCAGAGCATGTACGCGATCGAGGACTACACGGTCGTCAAGCACGTGATGCTCAAGATCTGAGCTCGCCGACCCTCGTGATCGTCTCGAGATCGAACGGGGCGCGAAAGACGAACACGACCTCGGCGATGCCGAGTTCGCGGTAGCCGTCGAGATACGCATCGACGGTGGCAGGCGGGCCACCGACCGTCAGGCCACGGCTCGTCCCGTCGGCGCCCACGCGGCCGACGATGCCGTGGTGACGCGCCGTCTCGTCCCAGGCCGATGTCGCGTCGGCCGCACTGTCCCGGATGACGATGTGGGTCGTCACCGTCCGTTCGATGTCCTCGAACGGCCGAGCGATCTCGTCGCAGCGCTCGCGGAGCGTCTGGCCGACCGCCGCGATCCGCTCAGGCGCGCCGAACCCGTTCCACACGTCTGCGTGCCGAGCGGTCGTCCGGAGAGTCTTGGTCGGTCCCGATCCACCGATGAGGATCGGCATGCGGCGCTGGACGGGGAGGGGAGTGACGAGCGCGTCATCCATGCGGTAGAAGCGACCCTCATGCGTCACGCGCTCGCCGTCGAGCAGTCGGCGGATGAGTCCGACGGCCTCGTCGAGCCGGTCGAGGCGGTCCCCGAACCCCGTCCCGAAATCGAGGCCGAAGGCGTCATGCTCGCGCTCGAACCAGCCGCCGCCGAGTCCCAGGACCGCCCGGCCGGCGCTCAGGTGGTCGACGGTCGTGGCAAGCTTCGCCGTGAGGCCGGGGTTCCGGAACGTGTTGGCGCCCACGAGCAGCCCGAGGCGGACACGCGACGTGACCGTCGCGATCGCCGCGAGCGTCGCCCAACCCTCGAGCTTGGCGTCCGCCTCCGGGCCCTCGTCCGCAATGAGGTGGTCGTCGACCCAGATGGAGTCCCAACCGGCAGCCTCGGCCGCGAGGCAGGCATCGCGAAGGTCCGGCCAGCTCGTCCGGTTGATCCAGAACGCCGCCCCGAACTTCATGTCCGTATCGTAGGCGGCGTGACCCTGGCTCCGACGCGACGACGTTTCAACGCCCTGCTCTTCCGCTGGCACGCGACCGCCCGCCGGTCTCTGCTCATCCGTACGGCCGCCAACCCCTGGGAGGTCCTCGTCGCCGAGGTCATGTCGCAGCAGACGGGGATCGAGCGGGTCGGGCCGATGTGGCGTCGGTTCGTCGACCGCTGGGCCGCCCCGGCGTCCCTCGCGGAGGCGAGCACACATGAGCTGCTCGCGGCCTGGTCCGGTCTCGGGTACAACCGGCGTGCTCTGGCGCTGCGCGAGGCGGCTCGGACGATCGTTTCGGAGCATGGCGGCGTCGTCCCTGCCGACCTCGAGGCGTTGGAGGCATTGCCCGGCATCGGGCCCTACACGGCGCGCGCCGTCGCCGCGGCCGCGGTCGGGGTCCCGGTGGCGCCTCTCGACGTCAACGTCCGGCGGGTCGTCTCGCGGGTCCGCGGGGTCGAAGCGTCTTCGCGGGATCTGCAGCGGGCGGCAGATGCCCTCGTGTCCCGCCGCGAGCCGGGGCGATGGTTCGATGCCGTGATGGATCTGGCGTCTGTCACGTGCCTGCCTCGGGAACCTCTCTGCGACGCATGTCCGCTGGCGACCCTGTGCGCGTCCCGCGGCGCTACCGTCCCTATCGAGCGGAAGGTCGTCGGACCCGCATTCCCGACGACGTCCCGTTGGCTTCGAGGCCGGCTCGTCGCGGTCGCGACGGCTGCTCCGGCTGGCGACTGGGTCCCGTTGCCCGAGACGCTCGGCGTCCACGGCAGCGTCGCGGTTCGAACGGCAGCGAGCCGTCTCGAACGCGAAGGATTCGTCGAACTGCGCGAGGACGAGATCCGGGTGCGGTCCTAGGAGGATCGCCCACCAACGGCGGGCCGACCCGTCGGCTACGCTTCGAGGACGATGCCCGTCCCCACCTCGTCCGCGCCGACTGACGCTGCGCCGCCGCTGCCAGGAGACGATCCGGCGATCTTCGAGATGGACCTCCGCGGCCTGCGGAGGCACTGGGCGGCTCGCGCCGCGCTACCGGCGATCTCGGCCGAGACGATGACGGGGGCTGACCGCCGCGCGCAATCGCTCGGCGTGCCTGGCGGACGATTGATGGAGCACGCGGGCACGGCCGTCGCGGCTGCGGTCAAGGCGCTTGCCGCCGACCTCGGCCGATGGGGGACCGGCCCCATCGTCGTCCTGTGCGGTCCTGGCAACAACGGCGGTGACGGGTATGTCGCTGCGCGTCGGCTGGCGCTCGCGGGAGCTTCCGTCGTCGTTGCCGTGATCGCCGCGGATAGCCGGCCCGCCGGTGCGGACGCCGCGAAGAACTGGGACCGGGTCGCGCGAGACGAAGGGATCGTCAAGGTCCACGCCCCGGTCTCTCGCGACGTCGCGATGTTCGGTCTCGGCATCGACAAGGCGGCGGTCGTCGTCGATGCGCTGCTCGGCACTGGTGTCCGCGGAGCCCTCCGCGAACCCATCCGCGAGGCCGTCGAGGTCATCGGGCGGGCACGCACTGCCGGGGTCCCCGTCGTCGCCGTCGACACCCCGACGGCGGTCGACCTGTCATCGGGTGAGCCCTCCGACCCGGCGGTCGTCGCCGATCTCACGGTCACGTTCCACCGACCCAAGACAGGCTTGCTGACGCGCCGCGGCGCGCGTTATGCGGGCAAGGTCCTGGTGGCACCGATCGGCATCCCGGCCGAGGCCGATCGTGGCTGAGCCGAGGCGGGTCGGCCGGCAACCGGGATGGCGGGAGGTCATCCTCGTCGCCGCGGTGGCGGTTGCCGTCGTTATGGGCGCGGCCATCGTGACCAGCATCCTGCCGACGAATCTGCAGGAGGTCGTCTTCCACACGCCGCTCGCGATCGTCGTGCTCATCGTCGGGACCGCCTGGTTGCTCTGGCGGATCGCCCGCCGGCCGCCGGGCAACCCGGAGGCATGATCCAGACGCTGACAGACGAGCCGGCGCCGGCCCTCGCGCCGCTCGATCGCAGGGCCGATGATCTCGCCGCGCTGTCGCGCGAGACGTGGGACGTCGTCATCGTCGGCGGCGGCATCGTCGGCGCGGGCGCCCTGCTCGACGCCGTTTCCCGCGGGATGCGTGCCGCGCTCGTGGAGCAGGACGACATCGCCGCCGGGACCTCGTCGCGCTCGTCGCGGCTCATCCACGGTGGCCTGCGCTATCTAGAGCAGTTCCGATTCGGCCTCGTGCGCGAGGCGCTCGCCGAGCGTTCCCGGCTTCTGACGCTGGCGCCCCATCTGGTTCGGATCGAGCCGCTCCTCTTCCCGATCTACGGCATCCCGTTCGCCTCGAAGGCCTTCTACGACGCCGGGCTGACGCTGTACGACATCCTCGGCGCCCGTCACGACGGCGGCTGGCATCGGCGGCTGTCGACGGCGGACACGCTGGAACTGGCACCGACGCTCCGGCGTGACGGGCTTCGCGGCGGCCTCGTCTATCACGACGGCGTGGAGGACGACGCGCGCTACACCCTGGCCGTGGCTCGGACGGCGATCGCCGCAGGCGGCGTGGCGGTGACGAGGGTCCGTGCCACGGGTGTCAGGAAGGACGGATCCGGTGTGATCGCGGCCCTCCGCGCCGAGGACCTCGCGACGGGCGCTGACCTCGACATCCCGACCCGAGCGGTCGTCGACGCGACCGGTGTCTGGGCGGCCGAGCCGGGTCACCCATTCAAGGGCTCCTCGCTCCGGATCCTCCCGTCGCGAGGCGCCCACCTGGTGGTTCCCCGCGATCGCATCCCGAACACGATGGGCCTGACCATCCGTGTCCCGGGCAAGATCGTCTTCCTCGTCCCATGGCCCGATCACTGGCTGATCGGCACGACCGATGCGCCCTTCGAGGGTCCGGCGGCACGGCCGGCGGCGGCAGGCTGGGAGGTCGAGCGGCTCCTCGACACGGTCAACGCGACGATGGACGTGCATCTGACCCGAGCCGATGTCGTCGGCACGTACGCCGGGCTTCGGCCGCTCATCGCGCCGTCGGATGGGTCGACCGTCAAGGCGTCGCGCGAGCATCGGGTCACTGTCGAGGCGAATGGCGTCGTCCGGATCGGCGGCGGCAAGTACACGACGTACCGGGTGATGGCGCGCGACGTGATCGACACGGTGCTCGGCCGCGAGGCGGCGCGTGAGCGACCGAGCGACACCGCGGAGCGACGGCTCGTCGGGGCAGCCGGTATCGATGCGCTGGCTCGGATCGCGGCAGAGCTGTCGACGATCGCCGCCGTCCGAGAGGTCGGGTCGGAGGCGGCGGAACGGCTTGTGGCGAGGCACGGGACCGAGGCGCCGGCCGTCGTTGCGCTCGGCGCGGAGCTGGACCTCCTGCGGCCGCTCGTCCCCGGGCGTCCGTTCCTCGAGGCCGAGGTGGCCTGGGCCGCTCGCCACGAGCTCGCACTCTCGCTCGATGATGTCCTCGCGCGGCGGACCCGCCTGGCCCAGGAATTGCCCGACCGGGGAGCGGCGATCGCCCCCCGCGTGGCAGCGATCCTCGGCGCGGATCTCGGCTGGGGCGCCGCCCGGCAGTCGCTCGAGGTCGAGAACTACCTTGCTGGCGCTCGCCGCGAGTTCTCGTGTGCGCCGGCGGACGACACCGAGCCGCCCGAGGCACGGTCGGTGTCGGGCGACTGACCGCTCGTCATCGAGTCGTCATCGACGACGGTCATCGTCCCGCCAGCATGTTCGATCTCGACGACCTCCAGCGCGCGCTCTTCGACGGGCTGTACACGAACCGGATCCCGGTCCTGGTCGGGTCGATACTGGTCGGTGTCGCCGTCATCGCGATCGCTTGGCGACTCGGCTGGTTCGGCGCCGCGCGGCGGCACGCGATCCGGACGGCTTTGCTCGCGATCATCGCCGTCGCG
Source organism: Chloroflexota bacterium (assembly GCA_045804705.1). Lineage (GTDB taxonomy): Bacteria > Chloroflexota > Limnocylindria > Limnocylindrales > CSP1-4 > SPCO01. The sequence goes on along the minus strand of JBJMMQ010000146.1, from coordinate 5,636 downwards.
GTCCTTGCGCCGTTCGGCTACTACGCCGCGTCGCCGCTCTGGATCCGGACCGAGCTGGTCGAACCCGACCCCGTCGCCGTCCTCGAGACGCCTGCTGCGACCTCCGAGCCGGTTGCCCTGACGGCCCCGCCGACGGCGAGCCCGTCGACCCGACCGCCAACGCCTCGACCGACAGCGTTCCTCGCCCGCAAACTCGCGACCGGCTCCTTCACCGGTACGGACGACTTCCACTTCGGAAACGGGACGGCGTCGATCATCGAGACGGCACCCGGTGTGTACCACCTCCGACTCGATGATTTCTCCGTTCGGAACGGCCCCGATCTGTACGTCTACCTGTCAACGAAACCCGATGACTACGCCAAGGGTGCGCTCGAGGTCGGGAGGTTGAAGGCGACCGATGGCGCTTTCGGATACGACCTGCCGGTGGGCACCGATCCCTCCGAGTTCCAGTCGGCGATCATCTGGTGCAAGCAGTTCTCGCACCTCTTCGCGGTCGCGCCTTTCGAGGCCCTTTGACGCACGGTCTCGGCCGAAAGTCAGGTCTTGGCAAGCGTCGGATGAGCGTTTACCATCCCGCCTGAAAACGCCGCGGAAGCGTCCGTGGCTACATTCGTAGCTCGACGAAGAACTCGGACTCCTCTCACGGCTGACGCGAGAAAACCGATGGTCTCGCGCCGGCTACCGAGAGGAGTTTCGGTTTCGTGTACAGCGACAAGAACCTGACCTGTGCGGACTGCGGACAGGAGTTCGTCTTCACTGCCTCCGAACAGGATTTCTATGCCCAGCGGGGATTCACCGAGCCGCGCCGCTGCGCGTCATGCCGTGCCAGCCGCAAGGCTGCTCGGAACGCCGAGTCCGGCGGCGACAGCTCGTATGGCGGCTACGGCGCCGGCGGCGGATATTCCGCGGGCGGCTCGAGCTACGGCGGCAGCGGCGGGTACGGCTCGCGCGACCGAGGGCCGCGCGAGATGTTCACTGCGACCTGCTCGAACTGCGGTCGCGACGCAGAGGTCCCGTTCCGGCCGACGAGCGGCAAGCCCGTCTACTGCAGCGACTGCTTCCGGAGCATGCGCGGAGCCTGATCAGACCTCTCGGTGCGGGCTGGCCCACGGCCCGCCGAACCAGCCTTGACCAACGACCCCGGCCGTCAGCCGACCGGGGTCGAGCGATTCAGTGGCGATCACATCGGCCGCTCGCCAGGGCGTCCGATCCGTGCGTTGCTCCTTCCGCCGCTCGCTCACGCACCTTGGGGTGCGCTCGCTCCCTTGCTCGGTCGCGCCTTCGGCTTGGCCGTCCTGACGGCGGATTCTCAGTTGCCCGGCGAACGTTTCAATCGTTCACCTCGGCCGGTCGCCAGGGCGTCCGATCCGTGCGTTGCTCCTTCCGCCGCTCGGTCGCGCCTCCGGCTTGGCCGTCGTGACGGCGGATTCTCAGCTGCCCTGGGAGCGCTTTCCGGCGAGCGAACCGAAGTCGAACTTGCGCTCACGGCCGTGGAGCAGGCGATCGATGTTGTCGGCATGGGCCATCCAGATGAACGCAGCGCCCACCGCGGTGTAGAGGACATAGGGGAGCGGGGTCGTGGGCACGACGAGGAGCACCAGGAGCATGGCCGGGAACATCGCGGCCGACCCCAGCAGCGATCCGAGCGAGACGTAGCGCGTCAGGAGGATGACGCCGATGAACACGGGCGTCGCGAGCAGGACCGCGACCGGCTGGATGACGAGCATCGTCCCGACTCCCGTGCCGACGCCGCGCCCGCTTCGGAACCCCGCGAACACCGACCAGATCGCGCCGGCCACCGCGGCTGCCCCGCACAGGACCTCGACGAGCGGGTCGCCGGTGACGATCCGTGCCAAGACGACGGGGAGTGCCCCCTTGAGCAGATCGCCGGCGACCACGACGGCGGCCCATTTGGGGCCGAGCGCCCGAAGCGCGTTCGTCCCGCCGGTCCGGCCGGAACCGATGGTCCGCGGGTCCGTGCCGCCCGCGTATCGAGCGACGAGGACGCCGACCGGGATCGACCCGGCCAGGTAGGCGACGAGCATCAGGACGGCGGTCCGGAGCACGATCGCGGGGTCCATCGGCACGCTCCAACGGGTCGATCGAGGGCGCCCGGCGATCGGGCGGTCCGAGCCGCGAGTCTAGCACCGCCCGCCGCACGATCCGAACGTCGTCGACCGGCGCGCACCGACCATTCGGCACGCTCGTGCGACCTGCCGTCGGTTGCGCGCCTCGCGACAGCACGCGTACCATCGAGCACGATGACCCACCTGCCCAGCCGACCGTTCCGGGCGGCCCCGTGGCGCTCCGAGGCACCTTGACCCCATGGCTGTCGGATCCTCCAACGACTTCGATCTCGTCGTGCTCGGCGCCGGGACCGGTGGCTATACCGCGGCTTTTCGCGCGGGTCAGCTGGGACTGAAGGTCGCGCTCGTCGACGACGACAAGATCGGCGGCACGTGTCTCCATCGAGGCTGCATCCCGACCAAGGCGCTGCTCGAATCGGCGGACTTCGCGAATCGCGTCAACCACGCCAAGGACTACGGCCTCGTCCTGCCGGGTGCCGCGACCGTCGACTATGCCGCGATGGCCGCCCGGCGCGACGCGGTCGTCAAGCGGCTATGGACGGGCCTCAAGACGCTCGTCGACAAGAACAAGGTGACCTGGGTCCCCGGCCGAGGGCGGCTCGACGGCCCGGGCAAGATCAAGGTCAGCCAGCCGGGCGAGGACGGCACGCCGGGCGGCGGCGGTGACCGCGTCCTCAACGCCACCGACATCATCCTCGCGACCGGGTCGCGCGTGAAGTCGCTTCCAGGACTGACCCCGGACGGCAAGCGGATCGTGACCAGCGACGACGTCCTGCGGATGGACACCCTCCCGAAGGACATCGTCATCGTCGGGGCGGGCGCGGTCGGCGTCGAGTTCGCCAGCATGTTCAACGACCTCGGCACGAAGGTGACGGTGCTCGAGTACCTGCCCCAGATCGTCCCGCTCGAGGACGTCGACGTCAGCAAGGTCGTCGAGCGCAACTTCACGAAGCGCGGCATGACCGTGATGACCAACGCGCGCTTCGACGCGAAGTCCGTCACCGCCGACGACAGCGGTATCTGCCTGATGGTCGGTCCTGAGGGCAAGGAGCCGGCCGAGCTGCGCGCCGAGATGATGCTCGTCGCGACCGGCCGCGCCGCCAATATCGAGGACATCGGTCTCGAGACGACCAAGGTCGAGACCGACCGTGGCGTCATCAAGGTCAACGGCAAGATGCGGACGAAGGAGCCGCACATCTATGCGATCGGGGACATCGTCGGTGGCCTGTGGCTGGCGCACACGGCCGGGCACGAAGGGCTGACGGCGGTCCATACCATCGCGGGCGACGTGGACGTCCACGACTTCGACTACAACAGCCAACCGCGCGCGACGTACTGCCGACCGGAGATCGCCTCGATCGGGTTGACCGAGGCGCAGGCCAAGGAGAAGGGCCACACGGTCAAGGTCGGCAAGGTCCCGTTCCAGGCCATCGCCAAGGCGATCATCGGCGGCGAGTACGAGGGCTTCGCGAAGGTGATCGCGGATGCCACGACCGACGACACACTCGGCGTCCACGTCGTCGGGCCGCACGCGACGGACCTCATCGCGGAAGCGTCGCTCGCCTTCGGGCTTGATGCGACGCCGTGGGAGATCGGCGGCGCCACCCACGCGCACCCGACGCTGTCGGAGGTCATCGGGGAAGCGGCGATGGCCGTCGACGGACGGTCGATCAACTTCTAGGGCACGCGATGGCCGTCGCGAAGGGCAGCGACTCCAAGCCTGACGGATCGTTCGGCGCATCGTTCGGGTTGTCGAATGCGGACCTCATCGAGATGTACCGCTACGTCGCGCTCGCTCGCGCGGTCGACGAGCGGATGTGGATCCTCAACCGGGCCGGCCGCATCCCGTTCGTGATCTCGGGGCAGGGGCATGAGGGCGCGCAGGTCGGGATCGCCTGGGCCTTCGAGCGCGGCAAGGACTGGATCGCCCCGTTCTATCGCTCGATCGCGACGTGCCTGACCTTTGGCATGAGTCCGCGCGACATCATGACGGCGCAGTACGCCACGGCCTCCGACCCGTCGTCGGGCGGCCGCCAGATGCCGGGCCATTACGGCAGCCACGAGCACAACCTCGTGTCCGTGTCGTCGCCGGTCGCGACCCAGCTGCTGCACGCCGTGGGGATCGCGCTGGCCGCCAAGATCCGCAAGACCGGTCAGGTCGCGATGACGTCGATGGGTGAGGGGTCGTCGAACCAGGGCGATGTCCACGAGGGCCTCAACTTCGCGGCCATCCACAAGCTGCCGTTCGTGTTCGTCGTCGAGAACAACGGCTACGCCATCTCGGTCCCGGCGGCGATGCAGGTGTCGGTGGCGGACGTCGCAGCGCGGGCGTCGGGATACGGCATCCCGGGCGTCGTCGTCGATGGATCGGACGTGCTCGCGTGCTATGCGGCCGCCCGTGACGCGGTGAGACGAGCGCGCGCGGGCGAGGGCCCGTCGCTTATCGAGGCCAAGGTGACCCGGTTGACGGCCCATTCGTCCGACGACCAGCAGACGAAGTACCGCTCGGCCGAAGACCTGGAGTCAGGCAAAGGGCATGACGCCCTGCCGCGGTTCCGCGGGGAGCTGCGCGACGCCGGCGTGCTGACCGACGAGATCGAGGAACGCCTGACGGCGGACATCTCGGCGGCCGTCGAGGACGCCACGGAATATGCCGAAAGCCAGCCCGATCCGGACCCCGCCAACGCGGCGCGCTACGTCTACCACGAGGCTCGCTGATGGCCCTCCGGACGTTCATCGACTCGATCCGCGAGACCCTCGCCGACGAGATGCGCCGAGACGAGTCCGTGATCGTACTCGGCGAGGACGTCGGCAAGAAGGGCGGCGTCTTCCTCGCGACCGACGGATTGTGGGCGGAGTTCGGCGAGGATCGGGTGATCGACACGCCGCTCACCGAATCGATGATCGTCGGCGCCTCGATCGGGGCCGCCGTCAACGGCCTGCGGCCGGTCGCCGAGATCCAGTTCGCCGACTTCATCTTCCCGGCCTTCAACCAGATCGTGTCCGAGGCGGCGCGGATGCGCTATCGGTCGAACAACGGCTACGGCGTCCCGATGACGATCCGGGCGCCATACGGAGGTGGCGTCCACGGCGCGCTCTACCACTCCCAGTCGGTCGAGGCGTTCTTCACCCACGTGCCGGGCCTCAAGGTCGTGGTGCCATCCACTCCGTACGACGCGCGCGGTCTGCTCCGGTCGTCGATCCGCGACGAGGACCCGGTTCTGTTCTTCGAGCACAAGAAGATGTACCGGTCGGTCCGCGGCGAAGTGCCGGATTCGGACTACACCGTGCCACTCTGTTATGCGAAGATCACGCATCCAGGGTCACAGGTGACAGTCGTCGCGTACGGGTTGATGGCGCATTACGCGCTCGAGGCCGCCGATCGCGTCGCGGAGGACGGCATCAGCACCGAGGTCGTCGACCTCAGGACGCTTCGGCCCCTCGACACGGAGACGTTGCTCGACTCGGTGCGCAAGACGGGCAAATGCCTGGTCGTCTACGAGGACAACAAGTTCGGCGGCTATGGGGCCGAGGTCGCGGCGATCGTGG
>JBJMMQ010000145.1:0-3831 GCA_045804705.1 Chloroflexota bacterium | reverse complement strand
TGTTCAGTGCCCGCGGTCGGATCGCCGCATGAGTCTGAGGATCATCCGATGGACGAACCCGGAGGGTTCGGGCTCGACCTCGGCCTCGGGCTCGGAACCTGCAAGGTCGATCGCCCTGTCGGGATACTCCTCGTCCAGCGTTCGCATCGGCACCCGGGACGAGCAAGTCCGGCCCGAGGAAGGCTCCTGCGTTGCGTTGCGCCCGCCTGCGCGGTGGGTCGGCTCATCTAGCTCCTTCGCGATCCGAGCAACGATGGCCCTACCTTTCTGTGGCGACGCTCGCTCAGTTCGACCACGAAAATCGGTGTGTGGCGCCCCCGGCAGGATTCGAACCTGCGACCTTCCGCTTAGAAGGCGGCTGCTCTGTCCGCTGAGCTACGGGGACATGCGTGCTACGCGGGCGCAGCGTACCGCAGTCCCGCCAACCGTCCGCACGGGCATTTCGACCCGACGGGGACGAGTTCGGCCGCAGGGGGCGAGTGGCCGAACGTGGATGAGCGAACAGCATCGTAGGATGCGCTTCGCGATGGGCCGCGAAGCGCCCGATGCTGATGATGGAGACAAGGTTCGTGGGGGTCGAAGGGCTGACAGCGCCGGCGAACGCGTGGAACGCCGCCGACGAACGCGAATGGGAGCTGACGAGGCAGCGGACGTTGCTCATCGCGGCGATCCCCGTCGGCCTGGCGATCGCCGGGATCCTCGCGGTGCCGTTCAAGTCGGCCTACCGAGTGCTCGCCAACGAGGACGGTATCGCCGAGTGGCTTCAGGTCCTCGCGCTCGTTGCGCTGTTCGTGTTGTACCTGCGACTCGTGGTGCAGCTGTGGCGGTCGGGCCACCGCCTCTACGCGATCCTGTTCGTCGTGGCAGCGGGAGGCGTGTTCTTCATCGCCGGTGAGGAGATCTCCTGGGGCCAGCGCATCTTCGGCGTCGCGACGCCCGAGGAGCTCGAGGAGATCAACAACCAGGGGGAAACGAACATCCACAACATCGGGCCGTTGCTCAGGATCTTCAACATCGTGGTCCTGGTCGTGAGTGCCGGCGCCTGCGTGATGCCGCTCCTGCGTTGGACCGTGTGGCGAGATCGGGCGCGGGGCCTTGCGGGCTACCTGTTCATCCCGCCCCTTGCGCTGATCCCAGCCTTCGGCTTCGCGTTCGCCTATCGAGCCATCCGGCTCGTATTCCTGCCCGAGCCCCGCTACGTCATCTCGAGATATGCCGAGATCGCCGAGCTCAGCTTCTACTTCGGGCTCGTCGTGTTCGCCTGGTTGACGCTGCGCGCCCTCACGAGACGCGGCACGCTCGAACCCGTCCGGACATGAAGTGACCGGCCGGCGTGACGCCGACCGGTCACTGGATCGCGATCAGACGGGCGACTTGCTCGCGTCGATGTAGCGGCGCAGCGCCGACCAGTCGCCGGCGGCAGCGAGCTTGCCCTGGCGTGGCCAGGTGCCCGCGTTGTGGCCGGCGATGAGCGGCGCATTGCCGTTGCTCAGGATCTCGGCGATCCCTTCGGGTGTCTGCTCGCCGAGCTGAGCGAACGTCTTGACGCCTGCGGCCTGCAGAGCCTTCGCATACGCCGGGCCGACACCGTCGATGATCGTCAGGTCGTCGCCTGCTTCGGCTTCGGCTGCCTCGACTGCGGGGGCGGCCTCCTCGACCTCGGCCACGACCTCCTCGGTGACCTCGTGGGACTCCGGCGTGCCACCGAGCTGGCTGAGTCGGGTCGAAACCGCATCAGCCTGGTCCTCGTTGACGAGGACGCCGACCGCAGCCCGGCCGCCCTGGAGCTGCGCCGTGATCCGGTCGCGGTCCGCAGCCTTCATGCCGAGGTTCTTCCGATGGAAACCGCCGAGGATCCCGCCGCCGACCACACCGGCCAGCAGCGTCGGCGGCGCGATGACCGCGAGGACCAGGCCGATCCCCGCACCCTTGCCAACGCTTCGCTTGCCGAGCTTGTGGGTCTTCAGCTTGCCCTTGTCGTCGAGCGCGAGGACGCCGATCGCATTGAGCTTGACGTCGTCATCCCATTTGTCCCACGCCTTCATCTGCTCGACTGCGTCGTCGGCGTCCGCTTCGTCGCGGAAAAAGGCAAGGACAACGGTCCTTCGTGCCATAGGGATCCTCCCCGGTTCGCTGGCCCTGACGATGGCCAATGCGGACGGAAAGTGTACGCCTCCCTCCAACCGCGTAATGGCCCGAGAACGCCGAATCTCGCGTGCTATGCTCCGCGCCCCATCGCTCCGGCCGGGATCCGAAGCGGGGTCAGGAGGTCCGGGACCGCCGATGTCGGTACGTCCGGCGCACATCACCGCGGGCCAGCTCGCCCTCGAGCTGCCGGCCGAGCTGCCGGCGCTTGCGCTCGCGCCGGAGTGGAAGGACCAGCAGCGGCTGTGGGGCCACACGTTCCACCCGATGTGCTCGTATCTCGCGAGCTTCCCGGCGGCTCTGACCCATGCCTTCATCGCTCGCTACTCGCGACCGGGTGATGTCGTCCTCGACCCATTTTCGGGCCGCGGCACGACGCCCCTCCAGGCCTGCGCCGAGGGCCGCATCGGGGTCGGCAACGACCTCAACCCGTTCGCCCACCTGCTCACCGCCGCCAAGGTCGAGCCGGCGACAAGGGCGCAGGCTGCGACACGCCTCGCCCAGCTCCGTCTCGCCTGGAACGCTGACTCGGCTGCATGGCTGGCGCTCGGCAACCGCGTCGCGGCGGCCGCCGGCTCCACGGACGCTCTCGTGCCTTTGGCCGGGTCCGCCGGCTCGCCTGCCGACGGCCGTGAGTCAGTCCCGACAGAGGTAGCGCTGGCGTTCCACCCGAGGACGCTCGGCCAACTGCTGTTCGTCCGCACGGCGCTCCGCCTCGACGACCGGACCGACCGTTTCCTGGCGGCGGCCGTGACCGGGATCCTGCACGGCAAGAGCGCGAGCTATCTCTCCGTGCTGATGCCCAACACGTTCTCGATGGCGCCCCGCTACGTCCGCGATTACGCGTCGCGGACCTCGTTCACATCACCGGACCGGGACGTCTTCGACGGTCTCACGAAGAAGCTTGATCGGCTGTTCCGCCAGCTGCCGCCGTCGATCGAGGGGATCGCCCTGCTCGGCGACGCACGTGACATGGCCCCCCGGGCGCGCGCAGCGTTGCGGCGACGGGGCCGTCCCGAACGCGCCCGTCTCGTCGTCACCTCGCCGCCGTACCTCCGCGTCGTGAAGTACGGCTACTACAACTGGCTGCGAACCTGGTTCCTCGGTTTCGACGCGCGGGAGATCGACGCGACGCTCGACGACGCCCACCACCGGGAGCCATACCTAGCTTTCCTCCGCGACGTCCTTGCCGGGATGCGCCCTGTCCTCGCGGACGACGCCGTCGTCGTGCTCGTGATCGGCGACGTCGAGACCGACCGCGGACGGACGATCCGCGGTGGCGTCGACCTCGCAGCGCGCGTCTGGGAGGCTGCCGCGGAACCCGAGGGCTACCGCCTCGCGGGAGTCGCCCTCGACGCTGTCGCCGCGAACCGCAAGATGACGAAGCTCTGGGGCGACGAAGCCGGCCGGGCGACGAAGACCGACCGGATACTCGTCCTCGGCGCCGCTGAAGCAGGCCGTCGTCGCGCACTCGCCGCGGCACCCCTCGACGTGGACTGGACCTGGCCGCCGAGGTCGCTCCGCTCGCTCTGACGCCGCCTAGAATGGCGCCATGCAGCAGATGTACCACCCGTCGGACCTTGCCTCCATGGATCCGCTCGTGCTGATGAAGAACCTGGACCACGTGCGGATGACCAGCCGACGCCTCTCGTACATCCTCCAGCAGCAGGTCCACCTCTACACACC
>JBJMMQ010000144.1:0-3878 GCA_045804705.1 Chloroflexota bacterium | reverse complement strand
CGATGCCCCGTGGCGTCGACGCTCATCGTCATGCCGCCCCGACGTGGGCCGCGCGGGTTGCCGTGATCCGCGTCCCGAACGTTCCATCACCGAGGGCACGTTCGAGCGCGTTGGGTGCGGACGAGTCGGCGATGATCGCCTCGGCACCGTCCCAGCCGAGCGCACCGAGGGCGGCTCGGACCTTGGGCACCATCCCGCCGGCGATGACGCCCGAGTCGATCAGCGCTTCCGCCTCGTCCACGGTCAGCGCGTCGAGCCGGTTGCCGTCGGCATCGCGAACCCCGTCGACGTCGGTCAGGAGGACGAGCTGGCGGGCACCGAGACCGGCCGCGATCCCGGCAGCGACGTCGTCGGCATTGACGTTACAGACGATCCCGTCCGCGTCCCTGGCGAGCGGCGCGACGACCGGCACCTGCCCGCCGACGAGGATCGCGTCGAGCAGGTCGCGTCGAAGTCCGACGACCGAAGCGACGAGCCCGAGCTTCGGGATCCGCTCGGCGATGAGCAGGCCGCCATCGACGCCCGACAGGCCGACTGCGTCGACCCCCAGGTCGCGCAGCCCGGCGACGAGCTCAGAGTTGACGACCCCGCGCAGGACAGCCGCCGCGACCTCGAGCGACTGGGCGTCGGTGACGCGCAGGCCGCCTTCGAACTTCGACGGCACGCCGAGCCGCTCGAGCCACTCCGTGATCCGCTTGCCGCCGCCGTGGACCAGCACCACCGGACGGCGCCGCGCGACCGCGGCCACTTCCGCCAGCACCTGCGATTGGTCGGCGATGGTCGTGCCGCCGAGCTTGACGACCAGGATCTCGCTCACGTCGTGTACTCCGAGTTCTCGATGACGTAGGCCTCCGTGAGGTCGCAGCCGAAGGCCTCGCCGTGACCGGTTCCGAGGCCGAGGTCCAGGGCGAAGACCACTTCTGGAGCCGTCATGGCCTCGCGTGCTGCGGCACGGTCGAAGGCCACCGGTCCACCGGCAGCGCCGTCGAAGACGAGGTGGCCGGCGATGGAGATCCGGAGCCGGTCCGGGTCGAGGGCGGCAGGGGTGCCGGCACGGGCCGTCGCCTCATCCGGCCCCAGGCCCGATGCCTCGAGCACCGCTGCATCGGCTAGACGGGCGTTCCCTGCCGCACCGGCCAGCCGGCCCCAGTTCGGATCGCGGCCGTGGGCGGCGGCCTTGACCAGGCTTGACGAGACGATCGCGCGCGCGACGGCACGCGCCTCGGCGTCGTCGCGGGCACCCGTGACGGACGCGGTGATGAGCGTGCTCGCGCCTTCGCCGTCGGCCGCCTGCTGGCGAGCAAGGTCGCGCGCGACGGCTTCGATGGCAGCGCCGAGGACGCCGGCTGCCGCTGTACCGGCCCCCACCGGTGCGGCAACCGACGTGCCTGACGCAAGGACGAAGACCGTGTCATTGGTGCTCGTGTCGCCGTCGACGGACAGCTGATCCCAGGTGCGTGCGGCGGCCGGCCGGAGCAGACCCCACAGGACGTCGGGCGCGACGGTCGCGTCTGTCAGCACGACCGAGAGCATCGTCGCCATCCGGGGGTGGATCATCCCGACGCCCTTGGCCATCCCGCTGACGGTGACTCCGACCGACCCGCCGGCATCGTCCGGCAGCTCGACAGTCGTCGTCGCCACTTTGACGACCGAATCCGTCGTCCGGAGGGCTTCCGCCGCCGCGAGCAAGGCATCGTCGCCGTCGTGGAGCGCGGGGACGAGTGCCGCGAGACCTGCGCGGACCTTCTCGAGCGGCAGTCGCGTGCCGATGATGCCGGTCGACAGGTGGAGTGTCCGCTCGACCTCCACGCCGGTCGCGTCGGAGAGCATGGCCGCGATCTCAGCCTGATCCGCGTCACCGGCGGCGCCAGTGGCCGCGTTGGCCGAGCCGCTCGTGGAGATGATCGCCTCGGCCCACCCGAACCCGCCTCGCGCGTCTCCGGAGGTCGCCGCGAGATGTGCCTTCGAGAGGCGGACGGGCGCGGCCGCGAACGTGTTCGGCGTGAACACGGCGGCCACGGCGGCCGGACCCCGGGTCGTGACGACGACTGCGAGATCCGGCCGGCCCGAGGCCTTTATCCCGGCGGCCATTCCGCCGGCTCGGAAGCCGGGCGGGGTGACGGCTCGTCGCTCGACCGGTGGGAGGTCCGGGGAGTGCGCCGGGATGGGACGTTCGGTGGTGGTCATGGGGCGAGCGGCAGCTGATCGAGGCCGGCCGTCTCGGGCAGACCGTGGACGAGGTTGAAGGCCTGGATCGCCTGGCCGGCAGCGCCCTTGACCAGGTTGTCCTCGACGCCGATCGCCAGGATCCGCCCCGTCCGCTCGTCGAGCGAGACGTGGATGCGGACGTGGTTCGACCCGGTGACGTCCTTGGTCGCCGGCGGCGTCGACACGACCGAGACGAATGGCTCGTCGGCATAGGCGGCGGCATACATCGCATCGAGCTCGGACTGCCTGACGTCCCGAGTCGGTCGGACGTGGCAGGCGGACAGGATCCCGCGCGTCATCGGGATCAGGTGGGGGAGGAAGTCGACAGCCACGGTCCCCGGGTTTGCGCTCGGGTCGAGGCCCTCCATCCCGGCGATCCAGGCGAGCTCCTGCTCGATCTCCGCGACGTGGCGGTGACCGCCGATGCCGTACGCCTTCACGCTCTCGTTGACCTGGCCGAACATCAGGTCCGCCTTGGCCTCGCGCCCAGCGCCGGAGACGCCGCTCTTGGCATCGACGACGAGATCCTCGATGAGCCCGGCGCGTGCCAACGGCGCCAGCGCGAGGATGGTCGCGGTCGGGTAGCAGCCGGGAGCGCCGACGATCCGGACGGGTGCGTCGACGAGCGCCGACAGCTCCTCGCGATGCAGCTCCGGCAGCCCGTATACGGCGTCCTCGAGCAGGTCGGGACGAGGATGCTCGAAGCCGTACCAGCGCGGGTAGTCGGCGGCGTCCCGGAGACGGAAATCGGGACCCTGATCGATGATCGTCGTGCCGGCGGCGATGAGGTCGGGGACGAGCTCCGCCGCGGCGCCATGCGGGAGCGCGAGGAAGACGGCGTCCGCGGGCGGCAGCTCAGAGTGGACGTCGAGATCGAGCGTCCCGAGGTGAGCGTGGACGCCCCCGATCGGATCGTGGTCGCGGCCGCGCCCGACGAGACCGACGAGCTCGACGTTCGGATGTCGCGACAACAGGCGAACGAGCTCGCCGCCGACGTATCCGGTCGCCCCGATGATCCCGACCCGAACCACCCGCGCGGACGCGTCACGCACCGCTACCTGCTCGGAGACGTCAGTCGTCGTCATCAGGCGTATGACTATACAGGGCGGATGCATAGTCATGCAAACTCGTGCTCGGACGCGCGATTGGTACTCTGTGCGCGATGATCTGCTCGACCTGCGGCGAATCAGCTCCTGCCGACGCGCGGTTCTGCCCGCACTGCGGATCGTCGATGGCCGCCGCCTGCACGAATTGCGGTACCCCGCTCGTCCCTGGAGCCCGGTTCTGCGCGACGTGCGGGACGCCGGCACCAGGAACCGTCGTCGGTTCGACCCCGCCGACGACGCCGACCGTTCCTCGTGCGCCCGTCACAGTCTCGGAACGTCGTCTCGTGACGATCGTCTTCGCCGATCTCGTCGGGTTCACGACGCTCGCCGAGAGCCGTGACGCCGAGGCCGTCCGCGATCTCCTGTCGCGCTACTTCGAGCAGTGCCAGGAGGTCATCGGGCGCTACGGCGGCACCGTCGAGAAGTTCATCGGTGACGCGGTGATGGCGGTCTGGGGGGCGCCGACCGTTCACCAGGATGACGCGGAGCGTGGCGTTCGCGCGGCGCTCGACGTGGTCGACCGGGTGGGTGAGCTGGGAGCTGAGCTGGGTCTGGGGTCGCTCC
>JBJMMQ010000143.1:0-18444 GCA_045804705.1 Chloroflexota bacterium | reverse complement strand
TGGCTGACGGAGAATGCCGGCTGGAACTGGATCTTCTACGTCAACATCCCGATCGGCATCGTCGCGCTGCTCGTCATCCAGCGGCTGTTGCCGACCGTCAAGACCGCATCCGCGACCAGGAACTTCGACGTCCTCGGCGGGATCCTCTTCACGATCGCGATGGTGTTCCTGCTCGTCGGCCTCACCAACAAGCAGTTCGGCGACTGGACCGATCCGACGGTGGGCGGTTTCATCATCGTCGGCATCATCGGGACCCTGCTGTTCATCGTGGCCGAGGGCCGCGCGAAGGAACCGATCGTCCCGCTCCACCTGTGGAAGGGTCGGACCTACTCCGCGACGATGGTCTCGGTCTTCTTCGCGGCCTTCGCGTTCTTCGGCGCGATCGTCTTCCTCCCCCGGTGGTTCCAGGTCGTCGAGAACTTCACCCCGACGAACTCCGGGCTTGCCGCGCTTCCGCTCATGGTCGGACTCATCGGGAGCTCGATCATCTCCGGCCTCATCGTGTCGAGGACGGGCCGCTACAAGTGGCTCATCGTCGGTTCGGTCGCCCTGATGGGCGTCGCGGTCCTGCTGATGACGCAGCTCACGAAGGACACACCAGTGCCCGTCGTGTGGCTGTGGATGTTCATCGCCGGCCTCGGCGTCGGGCCGACGTTCTCGGTACCGACCATCGTCATCCAGAATGCCGTGCCGTTCCGCGAGCTCGGCGTGGCAACGTCGAACCTGACGTTCTTCCGACAGATCGGCGGTACGGTCTCGCTCGCCTTCGTGGGGACGATCTTCGCGACCTCGTTCGAGGACAACCTCGTCCCGCAGATGCAGGCCGCGGGCGTCCCGGCACCGGTGCTCGCGGGCTTCGCCCAGGCCGGCAGCAAGGTCGATTTCGGTCAGCTGACCGGGGTCGGTGACCTGTCGCAGATCCTCGCCAAGGCGCTCCCTGCCGAGGCGCAGGCGGCCATCCCGGCCATCGTCGAGGGCATCCACGGGGCGTTCAGCCTCGCGACCGCCCAAACGTTCTGGCTGGGTGTCGTGGGCGCCATCATCGCTGCAGCCGCGGCGGTGGCGATCAAGGAGATCCCGCTCCGGACGTCGAACGACGCGCCGGTCCCGACCGCCGCGATCGCCGGCGACCGGCCGATGCCGGCACCTGAAGGAACGGCCGCAGCGGTCTCCCGGGCGGAGCGCCCGCCCGCCTGATCCCCCGCTCCTCCTCTCGCTCGACGACCTCGGTGGACCCCACCGGGGTCGTCGTTCGTTCCCGGCAGTAGCATTCGTGGCGATGGACCCCCGACCAGCGACATACCCGGTGCATCTGCGGGCGCTCGGCACTACCACGAGCGGACCATTCCAGGCGGTCCTCGATGCCGCCGACCTGCCGCCGGGCGGGATGCGACGCGTCAGTCGTGGCGACCTCGACGTCCTGCTCGCACACACGCCCGACGGCATCGTCGCGACCGACGACCGCTGTCCGCACATGAGTGCGCCGCTGTCGATCGGCGAGCTCGAGGGCTGTGTGGTGGCCTGTCCGCTCCATGAGGGTCGGTTCGACCTGTCCTCGGGCGAGACGATCCAGATGCCGACGACGGGCGGCCTGGACGCCGACGGCGAGTACCACTCGACGTGGTCCCCCGCAGGCAGGGATCCCAAGAGCGATCCGCCCGGCAAGAAGGCCGAGGCCCGGCGGCTGACGCGCGTCCGCCGGCTGCGCTACTACCCCGTCCGGATCATGGACGGTCGGATCGAGCTCGCCTGGCCCACAGAGTGACGGAGCCTAGAGCTCCTTCTGATCGTCGGCGACGATCCCGGCCGCCTCGTCGACGACCTTCCCTGCCCGGATGAGCTCGACGACCTCGTTCGGGTCGTCGGTCACGTGGAACAGCGCCAGGTCCTCCTCGGCGATGGCGCCCGATGCCAGGAGCGTGTCACGCAGCCAGTCGAGCAGGCCGACCCAGTACGACCGGCCGACCAGCACGACCGGGAAGTGCCGCACCTTCCCCGTCTGGATCAGGGTCAATGCCTCGAACAGCTCGTCCAGCGTCCCGAACCCGCCGGGCAGGATGACGAAGCCGTCCGCGTACTTCACGAACATCACCTTGCGCGCGAAGAAGTAGCGGAACTCGACGCCGAGGTCGACGTATGGGTTGATCCCCTGCTCGTGGGGCAGCTCGATGTTGCAGCCGACGGACAGCCCGCCGCCCTCGTGACAGCCTCGGTTCGCGGCCTCCATCGCGCCCGGCCCACCGCCCGTGATGACGGCGTAGCCCGCCTCCGCGAGCCGCCGGCCGATCGCCCGCGCCGTCTCATAGACGGGATCGGTGGGCTTCGTCCGAGCCGAGCCGAAGACTGTGATCGCCGGCCCGACCCTCGCCATCGCGTCGAAGCCCTCGACGAACTCGCCGAGGATCCGAAGCGCCCGCCATGGGTCGCTGGCGAGGAAGTCGGGCTCCGGCCGCTCGAGGAGCTTTTCGTCCTCCGTCGCGGTCGAGGTGCCCTCGAGCATCCGTGCGGCCTTGGGCGTCACCCACATCCGCCCCGCCCGGCGTGGGGACGGCGGCGGCTGCTCAGGCGTCGGTTCGTCCACCTCGCTAGGATGCCACCGAGGAGGTGCCGGTGCGCACTCGATGGATCATCGCGGCGGTCTGCGTCGTGGCCGGACTCGTCTGGATCGGCCAGGGAACGGGCATCTTGAAAGGCTCCGGGTTCATGGTCGGTGACATGACCTGGGCGGTCATCGGCGCCGTGCTCCTCGTCATCGGCCTCATCATCGGCTGGACCGCTCTGAGGGCGCGCTCGAAGGCTTGAGCCAGCCCGCCCATGTCGGTTCATCCGGGCCGGCGGTGACGGCATTCCCGTGGCGCACGAGTGGCAGGCGCAGCAGGCGTGGGTCCGCGAGGAGCCGCCGGACGATACCCGCGTGATCGAGCGTGAGGTAGGCCAGCCCCTCGTCGCGGTATGGACGCGAGGCCGGGTCGAGCAGGGACGCCGCACCCAGTCGCTGGGTGAACCGTTGCAGCTCACCCGCGGCGATGGCGCGTTTCTTCAGGTCGACGTAGTGGACGACGATCCGCCGTTCGCGGAAGAACCGCAGTGCGGCACGCGTCTCCGAGGAATCGTCACGTCCGAAGACCTGGATGTCGGGCATCTTTCGGGTCGGCGTCTTCCCGAGCGGCGCGGGCATGGCCGGAGCGTACTGGAGGTCGCGGAGCTACGTTCGCGTCATCGGATGATCAATGCGGTCCCGGACGGTTCCTCCCCCTTCGAGCCGCCGACCCCGAGGAGGCGCCCGTCGGACAGGCTCGTCCACGCCGTACAGCAGTCGACGGGGAGCGTCGCGTCGAGCGGAGTCATGGTGGGAGTCCGTGGATCGAAGATCCAGATCCGCCCTGGCGCTTGATCTCCGTCCGTATCACTCGCGAGGACGGCACGGCCGTCGATGGTCATCCCGACGAACCGGTCCGCATCACCGTCCAACGCTACGAACTGTGCAGTCACGGGATCGAAGAGAGCTGACCAATCCCCGAGGATAAGGACTCGCCCATCCGACAGGACGGTCGCCTCTGGCTGGTCTCCTGCGACGAGCGGCGGCTGTCCCAGATCCGTCGTGCTCCTGTTCGCGGAATCGTAGATGAATGCATAGGTGTGGAAGTCCGGACCGGTTCCTGTGACGAGCCGACGGTCGTCGTGGAGCCTGACCGCGACAGGCGCGGAGACCGATGCTGGAACAGGGAACGCGTCCTCGCGCGCCGCGGCGATGTCGGGCTCGGTAAACGAGCCTGAGACGGGGTCGAACCACACGGTGCCGCCGATCTCGGGCCCGCCATCGAATCGGACCCGACCATCGGCTAAGACGACGGCGTTTCGATGTCCGAGTCCGACAGTCAGACTGAGCGGCTCGCTCGTCGGGATGAACGACCGCGTTGAGGGTTCGTACACGAGCGCGAACGGGACGTACGGCCAGACCCCGGCGGCATCTCCGCCTGTCGACCCGACAACGAGAACCCGGCCGTCGGCGAGTCGAACCTGCGCATCGACCCGGCCTCGGGCGCTGCCGAGTCCCATCGAGCCAACCGACACGAAGGAACCCGTGCTCGGGTCGTACAGCTCCGCCGAAACCACTTCGCCGAGACCTGCACCGCCGGACACCAGGACAGTCCCATCAGCGAGAAGAGTCAACTTGGGCTGGACTCGCGGCTGCCCCATCGATCCAGTCGGAGATACCTCGCCGAGGAAGCGAGGCAGGACGGTCTTCTGGAGACGTGAAGCGACGAACAAGGACGCGCCGATGATCGCGATCACAACGAGTCCGACAAGCGCCGCGCGCGTGACCTGGGGCGCCCAGAGCCGGCCAGTTGGTCCGCGACGGGCCGGCCACGTCCCGGGCCCGCTGATGATCGCCCGGAGCCCGCGGCGCTGGCCGATGCCCTGGGCCGACGCGAATGCGGCCTCAGCAAGTCCGATCGGAACATGTTGCGGGCCGTCGACCTCAAGCCATGCGGCCACGAGTCGTTCGAAGCCGTCCTCGGTCATCACGCTGACTGCCCTCCGGTGACCGTCGCCCGGTTTCCGGCGTCGATCGTGGCGCGCATCGCGCGCATGGCGTGATGGAGTCGCGAGCCGACCGTGCCGTACGGGACGTCGAGGATCTCGGCGATGTCACCGAGAGACATACCGACATAGTGATGGAGCACCACCACCGTCCGATGTTCTGAGCTGAGTGCTCTGAATGCCGGTTCGAGCTGGTCCCGTCGCTCGACGTCCTCGAGGCCGCCATTCGAGCCGGCGACAGATTCCGACAGATCGACGATGGTGATTCCCAGGCGACGCTGACGGCGCAGCGCCGACTGGCAGAACCTCACGACGGTCCTGTACGCCCAGGCTTCGAAACGGTCCGGATCGCGGAGACTCGGCAGATCGCGCCAGATGGCGACCAGGGTCTGCTGAACTGCCTCCTCTGCGGCGTCGCGGTCACGGACGATACGCGAAGCGACCATGAAGAGCTGGCGTGTCACACCGGTTGCCAATTCCTCGTAGGCTGCCCGGTCGCCCTTCTGTGCACGTTCGACGAGTTCTCGACTCACCCGACCACCAATCATCCACCGGGCCCCGGAAAGGCGCCGTCACCCTATCAGAGGCGCGTTCCGGCTCATTCTTTCAATCTGACCCGGCCCGGGTACCATCGAGGCCCACAGGAGGTGCCGCGTGACGGTCTGGTTCACGGTCAAGCTCGACGATCGTCCCGGTTCGCTCGCCCGCGTCGCAACGGCGCTCGGCGATCGCGGCGTCAACATCACGGGCATCGTCGGCGTGGCCGAGGACACCGACGGAGCGCTCATGTTGACGACCTCCGACGCCGCCGCGACCCGCGAGGCGTTCGAGGGACTGGGCCTGCCCTTCGAAGAGCACGATCCCACTGGCGGGATGGAGCCTGATTCCCTGTCCGTCAACGACCTTCGACCCGGCGCCGCCGGCCGCGGCTCGCTGGGCTGATGCCGAGACGCCACACCGTCGACACCGCGGCGATCCGGTTCGACATCGTCGACTCGACCGCATCCCTGTCCGGCGTGACGGACGCTGTCGCCGCACTCGGCGGTCGGATCCGGGCACTGGCCACGGTGCGCCGCGTCGAGGGCGACCCGCCGCTGGCCGAGGTCGAGCTGGAGGTCGAGGGCGTCGCCGAGGACGCGCTGGCCGCCGCCCTCGAATCGCTCGTCGACATCCGCGCTGTGCACCTGACACGAGCGCTCGATCGCGTCTTCGGCAAGCGGATCATCGTCGTCGGCGGCGGCGCCCAGGTCGCTCAGGTCGCGCTCGGGGCGGTCAGCGAGGCGGACCGGCACAACCTCCGGGGCGAGCGGATCAGCGTCGACACGATCCCACTCGTCGGGGAGGACGACATCGCGGCCGCCGTCCGCGCCGTGGCCGACCTGCCACGCGCCCGGCTGCTCGTTCTGGCGGGATCGATCATGGGCGGCGACATCAGCGTCGCGGCCGAGGAGCTGCGAGCGGTGGGTATCCCGATCATCGCGCTGAACATGGTCGGCTCGATCACCGACCACGTCGATCTGGTCGTCTCGGACCCGGTCCAGGCCGGGACGATGGCCGTCATGGCCGTCGCCGACACCGCGACCTTCGACCTCGACCGCCAACGCGGCCGGCGCTACTAGCCGGGGTCCCGACGATGCGGATCGCGACGTGGAACGTCAACTCGCTCAAGGCCCGCCAGGACGCCGTCGAGAACTGGCTGACCCGCGCGGCGCCCGACATCCTGCTCCTCCAGGAGACCAAGCTGACCGACGCCGACGCGCCGGTCATGTCCTTCGCCATGGCCGGCTACCAGCTCGTCCACCACGGCGAGGGGCGCTGGAACGGGGTCGCGATCGCGGCGCGGGAAGGGCTCGCCGTGTCGGACGTCGTCTCGAACTTCGGCGATGGGCCGGTTCGTGACTCCGGCCCGGGCGGCGCGGGGGCGGACGCCGCCGGCGAGGACGACTTCGACCCGTTCGACGAGGCACGGATGGTCGCGGCGACCGTGGACGGGCTTCGGGTGGCGAGCCTGTACGCGCCGAACGGCCGGGTCGTCGGCTCGCCGTTCTACGAGGGCAAGCTCGCCTGGTTCGCCCGGCTCGCGCGCTGGGTCGGCGATGAGGACGCACCGAACCTGGTCATCGGCGGAGACCTCAACGTCGCACCGACTGAGGCCGACGTCTGGGACGAAGCGGCGGCGCACGGCGGCACGCACGTGTCAGAGCGCGAGCGCGCCGCATTTCGCGACTTGTTGGATCTCGGCCTCCTCGACGGCTACCGCGCTGTCCACTCGGAGCGAGGCCGCTTCTCCTGGTGGGATTACCGCGCCGGGATGTTCCACAAGAACCTCGGGATGCGGATCGACCACCTGCTGATGTCTCCGGCCGTCGCAGCCCGGATCGTGGACGCGGAGATCGACCGGGACGCCCGAAAGGGACCGCCAGTGCCGTCGGACCACGCGCCGCTCCTCGTGGACCTCGACGAGCCGGGACGCCCGATCGATCCCGATTGGGACGGGGCGCTCGCCCGGATCAAGGCTCGGACGAAGCCCGGACGTTAGGAGGCGGGGAGTCCCTGCTTGGGCGCGCCCACGATCACGTGTCGGGCGATCCACCCGACGATGCCGTCCGGCGTCCGGACCTGGAGGAAGCCTTCGAACGAGTCGACGATCTCGATCTCGTCGCCGCGATCGAGCCGACCGAGCTCGTCAGACCGGAGTTCGTCCGGCTTGGAGCTGATCCGGACCTTGTGGTAGCCGATCGTCGCACGCTCCACGCCCTTGGCCGGTGCTTTCGCGAACACCCGGGCGCCGGCCGCGATCGACGGCGCGACGATGGGTTTCGAGGGTCGGTCGAGAACCGCCACCGCTGGAGACGACGCGGCGGGTCCCGGGTCGGCCGGGCCCATCGGCGCGGCCGTCGCGAATGCCAGTCCAGCTGAGAACTCGTCCTCGTCGTCGGTCCGTCGGACCAGTCGCAGGTACAGCATCGTCCCGCCCGCGGCGGTCAGCAGCCAGACGAACAGCGGGTTCACGATCAGCCGTCCGACCGCGCCGGGCAGGCCGAATGGATCGAGCGTGAGGCCCGAGCCCGGCGGGCCGTCGTCGGGCGGACGGACGATCCCGGCCACGGGATGAACCGTGGCCGATGCCGCGGGGCTCGACGATGGATGGACCGAGGCATCCGGCGATGGCCGGTCGGCCGGCGACGGCTGACCGACCCCGGCGGGTGAACCGGCCGGCTTCGCGGTCGGGCGAGGTTTGCGCGACGGCTTCGGCGTGGCGCCTGCCTTTCGCGTCGGTTTCGCCGTCGCCCTGGGCGTCGGCTTCGCGGTCGGCTTCGGGGTCGCCTTGGCTGTCGGCGCCGCGGTCGGTTTCGGCGTCGGCGTGGGGGTCGGTTTCGGCGTCGGCGTCGGCGTCGGTTTGGGCGTGGGGGGCGGCGTCGCCGCGGCGACGACGAACCCGCCGGTCGATGTCACACACCAGGCCCCGTTCGTGCGGAACCGGAAGACGTACGTCCAGGTCCCGTTCGGTTTCGTGGTCGATCCCTTGTAGACGACGCCTGCCGTCGTGTCGCCCGCACCGGTCAACACGATCTCGCTGAAGTCTCCGAACCGGACGCGAGCTCGCGACGGAGTCCCGCCGTTCGCGTTCGTGTAGGTGACGGCGAAGGTGAAGGTGGTCGTGGGCGTCCCGTTCCCCGGTGAGACGCCACCCTGGGTGAGCGTCACGGTGCCGCATGTCGCGGACAACGCGAACACGGGCGTGACTGTCAGGAACAGGGCAGCGACGATCCAGCTCGTGAGCGTGACGACGCCCACGACATGCAGCCGGATCCGTGGTCGCTCGCGAGATGGCACCGGTTGTCTCCGTATCGTCCCCCGACCATATGGATGCCATGCCGCTGGGTCCGTGGGCCCAAAGACCCGGTCGGTGGGTACTTTTGGTGACACAACGCATCGGCCTTCCGTGCCGTACACATGACCCGTTGGTTCCTTCAGGAGCGCGCCTTGGCTCATCGACCGACGGGGGACATGCAGATACGCGCCGATCCAGCGACGGACGACGTCCGGCGCCGTATGACGCTGGCCTTCGCCGCGATGTTCATCGGCCTCATGGCCGTCGCGACGCTCGAGGGTTTCTGGCCGGGCGGGCCCGGCCCGGCGATCGCCATCGTGCTGCTCATCGCCTGCGCAGTCGTGGCGCCGTTCGGGATGGCAGTCCTGTCGCGACCGGTCCTGCGAGACATCGACCTGATCACGCGGGAGAATGCGCGGCTTCGCGAGCTGTACGGGCGCGCCCGCGAGGATGCGCTGCTCGACGGCATGACGGGACTCGGCAACCACCGTGGCTTCCAGGAGGAGCTCGTCCGCCAGCTCGATCAGGCCGAGCGCACGGGCTCGGCTCTCGCGTTGCTGCTCATCGACGTCGACGATCTCAAGCGGGTCAACGATGAACGAGGACACGCGAGCGGGGATCGACTCCTGGTCGCGTTCGGTGAGGTGGCCCGCGCGTCCCTGCGCCGGAATGATCGCGCGTTCCGCGTCGGCGGTGACGAATTCGCGATCCTTCTCCCGGGTTCGGATCTCGATAGCGGCCTGACGATCGCTCGCCGTCTTCTCGCCGGTGCCCTCAAGGGTGGCGATCCATCGCATCCGGTCGAACCGTTCTCGCTGTCTATCGGCGTCTCCGCGTACCCCGCCCCGAGCAACCAGGGAAGTCAGCTCTACCGTCACGCAGATGCCGCGCTCTACTGGTGCAAGCGCCACGGCAGGACCAACGCCGCAGCCTACGATCCGGGTCGGCACGGCATCGCGACCGACGACCGCTCGATCGAGGACCTCACGGAGGCGATCAGCGCAGTCCTGGCCGGGGAGATGCTCCGTCCGGTCTACCAGCCGATCTTCTCGCTGACGACGGGGGAGCCGGTCGGATACGAAGCGCTCATCCGTCCGACGGACGGCGCCCCGATCGCCGACGCCAGCACGCTGTTCGCCGCTGCCGAACGGACTGATCGGACGGTCGAGATGGATCTCGCCTGCCTGAAGGTGGTTGCCGAGGGGGCAGGCGAGCTTGAGCCCAACGTGTACCTGAGCGTCAATCTGTCCCCGCGCACGCTCGAGTCGGAGCTCTTCCACCCTCGAGACCTCAAGGCCATCTTCGAACGCCGCGGCATCCACACGTCGCAGCTTGTGGTCGAGCTGACGGAGCGCGAGGAGGTCAACGACCTCGATGGGCTCCGTCGCAACGCGGCCGCCTGCCGCGAAGCCGGCATCCGGCTTGCGGCCGACGACGTCGGCGCAGGCAACGCGGGGCTCCGGCTGCTGTCCGAGATCCAGTTCGACATCGTCAAGATCGACCTTTCACTCGTTCAGGGCGGCATCCTCCACGACCCCGCGCACGCGGTGCTTCGCGCGTTGCAGGAGCTCGCGTCTCGGTGGCAGGCGACGACCGTCGCCGAGGGCGTCGAGACCGCCGAGCAGCTCGCCGCGATCCGCGAGCTGGGGATCACGACTGGCCAGGGGTATCTCCTCGGACGCCCGTCGCGAGAGCGTCGGGTGAAGCGGATCGACATCGAGTCGCTCCTGCCGCAGGCTTGGGTCGAGCTCGCGGACGATCCAGCGGCCTAGCGCGAACGAGCCGTGCCGCGCGGGCACGTTGCGTCGCCCGGGACGCTCGCCAGCGAGAACCGGCAGGGTCCACTACCCTCGCCAACGCGATGACGTCCCATCCGGCAACGGCGTCCCCCGAGATCGCGCTGCTCGACCTCGAGAAGCGATTCCGCGATGTCCGGGCGGTCGACGGCGTGACCCTCGACATCGCGGCGGGCGAATTCTTCTCGCTCCTCGGACCGTCCGGCTGTGGCAAGACGACGACGCTCCGGATGATCGGTGGCTTCGAGCTCCCGACCGGCGGCACCATCCTCCTGCGCGGCCGCGACGTCACGAACGACCCACCTGACAAGCGCCCGGTCAACATGGTCTTCCAGAACTACGCGCTGTTCCCACACCTCGATGTCGGCGACAACGTCGCGTTCGGGCTCAAGCGGCGTGGCGTGGCCAGGGACGAGACGGTGCGGCGAGTCGGCGAGGCGCTCGAGCTCGTCCATCTCGCGGGCTACGAGAAGCGACGTCCGAACCAGCTGTCGGGCGGCCAACAGCAGCGGGTCGCCCTCGCCCGGGCTCTGGTCAACCGCCCGAACGTGCTCCTTCTCGACGAGCCTCTCGGGGCCCTCGACCTCAAGCTCCGACGCCAGCTCCAGGTCGAGCTCAAGCGCATCCAGTCCGAGGTCGGGATCACCTTCGTGTACGTCACGCACGATCAGGAGGAGGCGCTCACGATGAGCGACCGGATCGCGGTCATGCATGCGGGCAAGGTCGAGCAGCTGGGCACGCCCGAGGAGCTGTACGAGCGGCCGGCGACGCGCTTCGTCGCGGACTTCATCGGCTCGACGAATCTCCTCCGGGGCCGCGTCGAGGTCGACGGCTGGGTTCGTCTCGATTCCGGGGACCGGGCGGTGGTCGCCCACGACGGGCTCGGACCCGGAACGGAGATCGAGATCAGCGTCCGACCCGAAGCCATCGCCATCGTCCCCTCGAGCGCCGAGGGCGCCATCGCCGCGACCGTCCAACAGGTGGCGTACCTCGGCTCGACCATCTCCTACAGGCTCAGAACGACGGGCGGGCTCGACCTGACCGTCCAGTCCCCCAAGACCGGGATCCGACTCCCGGTCGGTAGCGACGTCGCCGTGACCTGGCCGGCGTCCGAGGCACTCGTCCTCGGTCGCGGAGCCGTGAGCACAAGACAGGAGGAACCGGCGTGACAGATCCGATCCGGCCCGATCTCGACCTCGAGAAGGAGCTCGTCCGGTACATGGTCGAGCACCGCATCACCCGACGGATGCTCCTCGAACAGGTGGCCAAGGTCGGTGCCTTCGCCGCGTTCGCACCCATCATCGCGGCCTGCAGCGGGGCCGCGGCCTCTGCCTCACCCTCCGTGGCGCCGACCGCCGTCGCGACGACCACGCCGACTGCCGCTCCGTCCGTCGCGGCCGCCCCGACAGCCACACCCTCGCCGACTCCTCCGCCGGTCCCCGAGAAGGACCTCCACATCTGGAACTACGCGGAGTACATGGGCGAGGACGTGATCCCGTCGTTCAAGGAGAAGATCAAGAAGGACTACAACGTCGACATCAAGGTCACCTCGGATTTCTTCGATACCTACGAAGGGATGTACGCGAAGGTGACCGCCGGCCAGACCGGTTTCGACATCACCTTTCCCGCCTCGACCGACGTGCCGGGCCTGGTCGAGATCGGCAAGATCCTGCCACTCGACCTGTCGCTCATCCCGAACAAGGCCAATCTCGCGCCCGAATGGGCCGATCCCGGATACGACCCGGGCAATGCGCACTCGATGCCGTACATGTGGTGGACGACCGGTGTCGCCTACGACAGCAACAAGGTCAAGGAGCCGCCGACGAGCTGGAAGGCGCTCTGGGACGAGCGCTGGTCCGGCCATATCGCGATGCTCGACGACCAGCGCGAGGCATTCGCGGCGGCTCTCATCCAGCTCGGATTCTCAGCCAACACCGTGGACGACGGCGAGCTCGACCAGGCGCTCGCGCTGCTCAAGCAGCAGCATCCGCTGGTCCGGCTGTACAGCGTCGAGGACCAGCAGTACATGGCGTCGGGCGACATCTGGATCGGCCACGCCTGGGGCTCGGACATCTACGTGGTCCAGGGCAAGAAGCCGTCGGTCCAGTTCTACATCCCCGAGGAAGGATCGGTCCGCGGCTCGGACACGTCGGTCATCCTCGAGGGTGCCAAGAACCCGATCGCGGCCAACCTGTTCATCAATCACCTGCTCGATGCGCACGTCAGTGCGTCCAACTCGAACTACATCGGCTACATGGGCCCGAACGAGGCGGCCAAGCAGTACATCAGCAAGGATCTTCTCGACACGCCCTGGATCAACCCCGAGAAGGCCGTCGTCGACAAGCTCCAGGAGCTGCTCGACCTCGGACTCGACACCGAGAAGTACGCGACCCGCTGGACCGAGCTGAAGTCGGGCATCTAGGTGCTCGGCCGCCGGCTGGGGATCGGGCCGCTCGTCCTGCCGGGGGCCGTCTGGCTCGCGCTGTTCTTCCTCGTCCCGCTGCTGTTCATCGCGGCGGTCAGCATCGGGACCCACGACAGGTTCGGGCGCGTCCTGTTCGACGCGCTGACGCTCGACAACTACCGCAAGGCGTTCTCGCCGTCGTTCATCCCGACGATCTCCCGGTCGGTCTACTACGCGGGGATGACGACGATCCTCTCGATCGCGATCGGGTATCCGGTCGCGTTCTGGATCAGCCGCTACGGCGGCCGCAACAAGGCTCTCCTGCTGATCCTGGTGATGCTGCCGTTCTGGACGAGCTACCTCATCCGGACCTATGCCTGGATGATCATCCTGCGCGACAACGGGGTCGTGAACTCGATCCTGCATGGCCTGGGGATCACGAGCGAGCCGGTCATCCTGCTCAACACGGATCTCGCGGTCATCCTCGGCATGACCTACGGCTTCCTGCCCTTCGCGATCCTGCCGCTGTTCGTCTCGATCGATCGGCTCGATGACGCGCTCATCGCGGCCGCCAGGGACCTCTACGCGAGCGGTCGCGGCGCATTCCTGCATGTGATCCTGCCGCTCACGATGCCCGGCATCATCGCCGCGGCGCTGCTGACGTTCATCCCGGCGATCGGCGACTTCGTGACGCCCGACCTGCTCGGCGGGGCACAGACCACGACCGTCGCGAAGGTCGTCCAGACGCTGTTCCTTTCCGGCCGCGACTGGCCGCAGGGCGCGGCCCTCGGGTTCATCCTCATGGCGGTCACGATCGTCGGAACGTTCGCGGCGATCCGCAGCCTCCGGACCGAGGTCCTGTCCTGATGCGGACCGACCGGAACCGCCTGCTCACGGGTTACGCGATGGCGGTCTACGTCTTCCTGTTCCTGCCGATCGTCATCCTGATCATCTTCTCGTTCAACGCCGACCGCCGGAACTTCAACTGGACCGGGTTCACCCTCGACTGGTACCCGACCCTCTTCCAGAACGAGCTCATCCTCGGCGCTCTGGGCGTCACCCTCCAGGTCGCGACGATCGCAGTCATCGCATCGGTCGCCCTCGGGACGCTGCTGGGGCTCGGACTGGCCCGTCTGAAGCAGCGCTGGCGCGGGCCGATGGAGGTGCTCCTGCTGCTGCCGATGGTCACGCCGGAGATCGTGATGGGCATCAGCCTGCTGCTGTTCTTCGGGACGCTGTTCGGCGGGCAGGGGTCGTTCGCGCAGATCTCCATCGCGCACGTGACGTTCTGCGTCTCGTACGTCGCGGTCATCGTCCGGGCGCGAGCGATCAGCCTCGATCCGCATCTGGAGGAGGCCGCACGGGACCTTGGCGCATCGGCCTGGGCGACGTTCCGGCACATCACACTGCCGTTGCTCGCCCCGGCTGTGGCCGCGGGCGGGATGATCGCCTTCGCGCTGTCCTTCGACGACCTGGTGATCACGAGCTTCAACGCGGGGGTCGGGAGCAGCACGCTGCCGCTCTACATCTACTCGAAGATCCGGTTCGGGGTCACCCCCGAGATCAACGCCGTGTCGACGATCATCGTGGCCGTCACGGCGGTGGCGATCCTCATCGCCTGGCGACTCGGGACGCTCCGTCGCGGGGAACGTGCCGCGACGGAGGACGAGACGGCGCCCGCCTGACCGTTGGGTCCAGCAGCTCAGGGCTCGGCGGGCGGGCCCTCCGGTCGGCGACCGACGACACCCCGAACCCGTCGCGTGAGTCCCGCCCAGGCCGACTCCGTCCCTTGTCGCGCCGCGACCGGTGCGAGCGGCCGTCCCCGCAGACCCTGGGCGATGGCTTCGGCCTCTGCGGCATTCACCCCGAACCGGCGCAGGGAGTAACGGGCGATCTGGACCGCCAGCTCACGCTGCCCGAGGACGGTCTGGACCTTGGGGCTGATCGCGCGCAGCTGAGCCGTCTCCTCGTCACTTCCGGTCCTGACGACGAAATCGACCGACGGGTTGATGGCCTTGGCCCGCTCGACGATGAGATGGTTCAGGTGCGGGTCGCTCGTCGCGACGATGACGACTCGGGCGTGCTCGACGTGTGCCCGCTCGAGCAGCTCGATGGTCGAAGCTTCTCCGAGGAGAGCGGCCACGCCACGCGCCCGGAGTGATTCGACCTCGGCGCGCTGCTGGCTGATCACGACGTACCTGAAGCCGCGCCGCTCGAGCGCACGTGCGACGAGCCGGCCGACCTGTCCGTAGCCGCAGAGCACGGCATGAAGCCGAAGCGGGGTCAGGGCGTCGCCGGCGTCATCGCCCTCGGAGGCGGTCATCGCCGGGAGGACCGCGAGGTCGCCGGCTCGCCATGCCTGGAGTCGGATCATCAGTGGATGGACGCGGAGACGTGCCTCCAGTGGGTCGACCCAGGCGAACAGGACCGGGTTGAGCGCGATCGACAGCAAGGCCCCGGCGACCAGGAGCTGGAAGCCCTCGGCCGGCAGCAGGCCCAGCGACAGACCGAGGGTGCCGAGGATGAACGAGAACTCACCGATCTGGGCGAGGCCCGCACCGACCGTCAGTGCAACGCGCGTCGGGTAGCCGTACAGCGCGAGGACCACGAACTTGGTGATGGCCTTGGAGACGACGACCAGCAGCACCACCGCGACGATCGCGAGAGGCATCGCCAGCAGGGTCGCGGGATCGAGGAGCATCCCCACCGACACGAAGAAGAGGACCGCGAACGCGTCCCGCAACGGCAGCGCGTCCGCGGCCGCTTGATGGCTCATGTCGGATTCGCCGACGACCGCGCCGGCGAGGAACGCCCCCAGGGCGAACGACACCCCGAACACGGTCGACGACAGGAAGGCGAAGCCGATCGCGATCGCCAGCACGGCCAGCGTGAACAGCTCCTTCGAGCCTTCGTTCGAGACGAGCGTCAGGAGTCGCGGGACCAGGCGCGTCCCGGCGATGACCATGACGACGACGAACAATGCGGCCTTTCCAAGTGCCACGCCGATGCTGCCGAGCGTCGCGAGGTTGTCGGTCGGCGCCGTCGAGACACCGCCGATCAGCGGGGCGATGGTCGGTAGCAGCACGAGGATCACGATCGTCACGAGGTCCTCGACGATCAGCCAGCCGATGGCGATCCGGCCCTGCGAGGTATCGAGCTCGCCCCGATCGGTGATGGCACGGAGGAGCACGACCGTGCTTGCGACCGACAGCGCGAGGCCCAGGACGAGACCCCCGCCGATCCCCCACCCGAGCGCCATCCCGAGGAGGGTCCCGAGGATGGTCGCGACGACGATCTGGATGAGTGCCCCCGGGATGGCGATCGACCGGACGGCGGCGAGGTCACGGAGCGAGAAATGGATGCCCACCCCGAACATCAGCAGGATGATCCCGATGTCGGCGAGCTCGAGGGCCACCGAGGTGTCCGCGATGACGCCCGGCGTGAACGGGCCGAGGACGACGCCAGCGACGATGTAGCCGACGATCGTCGGCAGCCCGATGCGCTTGGCGAGGAAGCCGCCGACGAAGGCGGCCATCAGGCCGACCGCGATGGTCGAGATGAGAACGGGCTCGTGGTCCATGGCTCTCCCCGTCCATCCGGGTGGGCGCAGGACTGGCGCGGGTCCGTGCCAGAACGACGACTGGGTCAGTCGCGCAACGATACCCGAGTCGGGTCGTCAGGCGGTCAGCCGCGGGCGCGCGCCCTCGCACCGGCCCGTGCGCCGGCCTTCGCCGCGGATCGCGGCAACAGGATCGCCGGAACCTCTCCCTGGCCGTCTCCGACGCCGGCCGGATCGTCCTTCGGCGGCGGGACGTCGTAGCGCGAGCGGACGGTCCGACGCGAGCCGACACCGTCGTCCGCGTAGCGGTCGACGCACATGAGGTCGAACGCGTGGACGCTGGGCTCCTGGTTCGAGAACCGGCCGGCGACCCACGACCGGGACCGCGTCCCGCGCTGCTGAAGCTCGCAGACGTGCCAGTCCTGGCGATTCGTCAGGTCCCAGAAGCCGATCGCATCCGACGGATCGAACGCTGGCGCGGCGATCGTCGACGGTTCGAACAGCCAATCGCAGGTGATGCGGGTGTGATCGGCACCGACCGGCTCGAGCCGATGGACGAGTAGGTAGTCCGGGTGGATCGAGAGGAAGGTCGAGGGCCAGATCAGGTAGTAATAGATGCGCCGGTCGTCCAGCTCGGTCATGCCCGCCATCGCGGGCCGGCCGGCGCGGTGTCCCCCGGCGAGGGCCATCGTGTCGGCGTCGCCGACGAGCTCCATCCAGCCGCCCTGCCACGGACCGTCCGGCGAGAAATCCCCGCCCAGGTCGTATGGCGTGAGCTTGTTGAGCTGCGGATGGATGCCGGGGCAGTGGTAGCACTCACTGTAGTTCTCGCCGATGAACTTCCAGTTGGCCTCGACCTCGTACGTCTCCGTGTGGGCGACGCGAAGCGCCCCGAAATCGAATCGCTCGAGGTGCGGCACGAGATCGCCCAGCCACTCGTGCAGGGACGTCGCATCCGGATCGAGGCTGACGAAGACGAAGCCCTGCCAGGTCTCGACGCGGATCGGGCGCAGGCCGTAGTCGGCGAAGGTGAAGTCGTCGAGGTCGTCGGTGTGCTTGGCTCGGATGAGCGAGCCGTCCAGATCGTAGATCCACGCGTGGTACGGACACTGGAACCGGACTGCCCTGCCACATGGTTCCTCGACCACGGCCGTGCCACGGTGCTGGCAGACGTTGTAGAACCCGCGCAGGACGTCGTCGCGTCCGCGGACCACGATCAGCGGATCATCGTCGACCGTCGCGAGGCAGTACGAGCCGGGCGTCCCGACGTCGGATTCGCGACCGACCACGATCCAGTCGCGCCGGAACCACTCCGTCCGTTCGAACTCGTGGATCTCGGCGTCGTGATACGCGCGACCGGGGAGGAGCGACGCGGCCCGGTACGGCTTGCGGACCGCGGCGATCTCCTCCGGCGTGAGCGGCGTACGGGTGGTCATCCGAGCGGCACCGTCTTCTTCGGATCGATGAACGGGATCGCGGCCGTCCGTGCGGGCCAGATGCCGCCATCGGGGGCGACGATCTCGAGGACATTGCCGGGACCGGCAAGATCGATCGGGACCCACACATAGCCGATGTTCTTCTCGAGGCGCGGCGACCAGATGAGGTCCGTGACGGTCCCAACGGGCTTGCCGTTCGAGAGCGCGTCGCACTTGCGGGAGAGCTCGAAGGGAAGTGCGTCGCCCGCGACCTCGATCCCCACCAGCTTGCGGTCGACCCCGGTGCGCCGTATCTCCTCGAGCGCGGCCTTGCCGATGTAGTCGGCGTCCTGCGTCTCGACCAGTCGCTCGAGGCCCATGACGTGGAACGGGGTGTCGTTGATGGTCATGTCCGAGCCGTAGTTGAAGATCCCGGCCTCGATGCGACGCGCCTCGCATGGCGCGATGGGCCGGATGTCATGCGGCCGGCCCGCCTCCATCAGCCGATCCCACAGGTCGCCGCCTCGCGAGGGATCGCGCAGGTAGACCTCGTAGCCGACCTCCCCCGTCCAGCCCGTCCGGCTGATGACGACGGGGATGCCGTCGACCTCGGTCGTGAGCGTCCAGTAGTACTTGATGTCATCGATGGCAGGTCCGAAGATCGTCCGCATCACGTCGCGCGACTTCGGTCCCTGGACCTGGAGCGGGTAGACCTCGGGCTCGCGCACCTTGACGTCCATCCCGGCATGCGTCGCGACGCCGCGCGCCCACAGCCCCGCGTCGGAGTCGGCCAGGGCCATCCACCAGCGGTCCTCTTCGATCCGCAGCAGGACCGGGTCATTGACGATGCCGCCGTCCTCCGCCGTCACGAGCATGTACTTGCCCTGGCC
>JBJMMQ010000142.1:0-7914 GCA_045804705.1 Chloroflexota bacterium | reverse complement strand
GATCAGGCGATCTTGCCGTCCCGGTACACGTACCAGCGTCGACGACCGTCGATCACCGCCAGTCCGTTCTGTTCTTCGATCCGTATGCTCGGGTACCGGGCCTCGAGGTCGCGTCTCACCGACTCGATGAGCCGACGAGAGCTGTCGATCGTCTCCCTCGAACGCGTGATCGCAGCGTGGACGTCCGCCTCGAACGCTGCGTCGCCATGCGGGTAGACATGCAGGTCCAGTTCATCTTGTCGACCGTCATGCATCGCACCACCTCCGCAACGCGCGGCCACGATTTTGGCACCACGTCGCGCAAATGACAACAACCGTGTCAAACTCGTGACGTGAGCAAGACCGTCAGCGACAAGGTCGAGGTCAAGCCGCCCACCGGTGATCGCCTTGTCGTCGTCGGCGCCTCTGCCGGTGGCATCGAGGCGCTGTCGATCGTCGTCTCCGGGATCCCGACGACCTTCGCTGCGCCGATCGTCGTCGCGCAGCACCTTCACCCGGAGCACCCGTCCAGCCTCGTTGAGATCATCGCCCGCCGGACGGACTTGCGGGTGGTATCGATCAAGGATCGTGTCCCGCTGGAGCCTGGGACGGTCTACATCGTCCCGCCAGACCGACACGTATCGATCCTCGACCATGAGGTGCGGCTCGACTCGGAGGATCCCGAACGGCCGAAGCCCTCGGTCGATCGGCTCCTCGAGACGGCTTCGGAAGTGTTCGGCGAGCGTCTGATCGCGGTCATCCTGAGTGGCACCGGGTCCGATGGCG
The DNA here is from genome assembly GCA_045804705.1 of Chloroflexota bacterium. Classification (GTDB taxonomy): domain Bacteria; phylum Chloroflexota; class Limnocylindria; order Limnocylindrales; family CSP1-4; genus SPCO01. The sequence continues at coordinate 7,149 of JBJMMQ010000142.1, read as the reverse complement.
CCGCGGGTGCTCAGTACGTCGCCGCGAATGGCGGCACGGTCATCGCTCAGGACCCCGAGACGGCGGCATTCCCATCGATGCCGCGGTCGCTCCTCCCCCAAACGGTCGACGCCGTCACGCCCGTCGAGGCGATCGGGCCACTCCTCGAGAGCCTCGTCTCGGGCGCCACCGACCTGAAGGATTCGGGCCAAAGCCTCGACCGTTTCCTCCTGCAGCTCCGGGACAGGAGCGGGATCGACTTCACCGCGTACAAGCGCCCGACCATCGTCCGTCGGCTGGAACGGAGGATCGCGGCGACGCAGTCGACTGGACTTGCCGACTACCGCCGGTATCTGCTGACACATCCCGACGAGGTCCACCGCCTGCGCAGCAGCCTGCTCGTCAAAGTGACCGACTTCTTCCGGGACCCCGACCTGTTCGAGCACGTCCGCTCGACACTCCTTCCCAAGCTCATCGACGACGCCCAGGAACGCCGCGAGCTCCGGATCTGGTCGGCGGGCTGCGCGACGGGGGAGGAGGCGTACTCGCTCGCGATCCTGGTCGCAGAGGCCCTCGGTCCGGAGCTCGGGCGGTGGAACATCCGCATCTTCGCGACGGACGCGGACCCGGAGGCGATCGCTTTCGCTCGACGTGGCGTCTATCCAGCATCCGCCGTCCGAGGCGTCGACGCGCGAACACTCGACCGGCATTTCCGTCGGGTGGACAGCGAGTTCGAGGTCGGTGGCCACGTCCGGGCGATGACGGTCTTCGGCGAACACGACCTCGCGCAGCGAGCGCCGTTCCCGAGGATCGATCTCATCATGTGCCGGAACGTCCTCATCTACTTCACGCCGGACCTTCAGCGGAGAGCACTCCAGCTCTTCGCATTCTCGCTCCGTGATGGCGGCTTCCTTGCCTTGGGGAAGTCCGAGACGACGAGCCCCCAGCCAAGCTCATTCGTCCCGGAACAGCCTGGGTTGCGCATCTTCCGCCGAAGTGGCGAGCGCACAGGGGTCCCGTCGACGACCTTCCGCGACACCCCGCAGCCGGACGTCGTCCATCGCGGTCGAGGCCGTCGGCTCGCTGGACCCGGTCCGATCCACTCGACCGACGACGGAGCTCGGATCACGCCGACGGAGCGCGCCGAGACGATCCTCCTCCGAGTTCCCATCGGCGTCTGCGTCGTCGACAAGGCCTACACGACCGTCTTCCTCAACACGGCCGCTCGCACGCTGCTCGGGATCCACGGTGCGGCCATCGGCCAGGACTTCGTCCACCAGGCGCGCGCCCTCGACAGCGGACCACTTCGAGAGGGGCTCGATCGCGCCGTCGGTGGCGATTCGGCCGAGCTGCGCGCAGCGGTCACGTCGGAGACGCCTGTCGGGCACCCGAGGGTCCTGAAGCTGACGTTCGCTCCGATGTCATTCGACTCCGCAGGCGGCGATGGCCACGTCCTGGTGACCGTCCTCGACGTGACGAGCGGAGAGATGAAACAGACCGAACAGGAGGCTGAGGTCGATCGCCTGAGCGCGGAACTCTCGCGCCTCCGTGGCCAGGCCGAACGCCTCGGCGACACGAACCGCGATCTGCTCCGGGGGAACGACGAGCTTGCCGTTTCGAACGCCGAGTTGCGGACCGTGAACGAGGAGCTCGTGGTCTACAACGAGGAACTCCAGGCCGCGACCGAGGAAGTCGAGACCCTGAACGAGGAGCTTCAGGCGACGAACGAGGAGCTGGAGACCCTGAACGAGGAGCTTCAGGCCACCGTCGAGGAGCTCAACACGGCCAACGACGACCTCGCTGCTCGAGCGGCCCTCGACCGCGCCGCTGAGGCCGCCCCCCTGCGCGTCCTTCCGCCGGTCGAGCACTGAACGCCGGGGACACCCGACCGACAACCGGGGTCGACCTGTTCAGGCCACCTCGCCATCCCTGAACGCGACGACGCCGATGACATCGTCGGCATCATCCGTCGAGTGGAGATCAGCGTCCGGATAGGTGCGGCGCAGGCGTTCTTGTGCCTGCGCCATCAGGTCCAGTGCCGCGCCCGCCGTCCGAGCGCTTGCTGCGAGCCTGTTCTCGCTCCACGACTCGCTGCTCCGAACATGGTCGCCGACAGCGTCCTTGATCGAGCGCACCACCGCACGGCGGAAGTCCTCGTCACTTTCGGGGATGGAGTCGATGTCCGTTGTGACGCCATCGCCGACCGCATCCGGAGGCATCCTGCCGGTCGCCGCGAGATGCCACAGGCGGGTATTGACCCGATCGAGCTTGGCGTCGGCCTCGCCCCACGCGACCGAACCGCGGACTTCAGCGTCTCGCGCGTCGCGCCGGCGTCGCTGCTCCACGAGCATCGCCGTCAGACGATCCCGGGTCGGAGCCGCTCTCGCACCCTGCGTGGGGTCGACCAGCTGGTCCTTGTCCGCACGCATCTCAACCTCGATTCTCGACGGGAACCCGCCGCTTCCCAAGGATAGTCCCGGGATATCGCGTGGCAGGTTTCAGACCCCTTGCAAACTTGCGCGTGCCTGCGCCAACCTCCTCCCGTCCGAGAAGTGGGTGCGGACGTCAGGATGAGCGCGCGGGATCGATGGCAGTGGTTCGTTCGACCGCGAGCATGTGCGCTCGGTCCAGGCCAGCAAGCAAGTCGTGGATGTGTCGCGCCTGCTCGCGTGACCCGCTGCTTCCCGCGACCACGCCGAGTGCCTCGAGCCATGTCGCGTACGCGGTCCACGCAGCCTGCCAGATCCCACCACGGCCCGATGCTCGGCGCGCATCCCGGGCGAGTTCAGCCATCACCGCGCGCGTGTCGCCCTGGGCTTCCGGCACCTGGAGCTGTCGAACCGCAGCGTTGGCCGCAACGAGAGACTCTTCGAAGCGAGACCATGAGACGCGCGCCGCAAATCGCTCACCAAGGAACCGGACGGGCAACTGGCCGACAAATCGATCCCGGTCCGGCATGCACAGGACCGACGAAAAATACGCACACGCGACGAGGTACGTCGCAAACGCGAGCGAGGTTGGTGCCTCGGACCAGGTCGCCAATCCTTGCGCGACGAGCGTGAGGAGCGTCAGCGGGACGACGAGGAGCACGACGACGGTCCAGGGATATCGTTCCGCGATCAGGAACAGCGTCAGGCCCGAGGGAAGGACCGTCCAGAGCAGCGCATGGACCCAGATCGCGCTGGCCACCGCGTAGGCGACCCAAACGGCAACGAGGACGATCCCCGTTCCGGATGGCCAGTTGACCGAATCCAGGCGAGAGGATCGCGCACGTCGAGGATGGTCGGCCACGGAACTATGGTGACTCCTGCGGCGCCCACGTCAATGTCGTTTCTGCAGGTCCCGGCTCTCCGGCTGGGGTTTCGGCGAGGCTCCACTACAATCCGAGCCGACATGCGCGACGCTCCCCTCCCCGACCTGTTCCTGTACGCCCGCGCGGGCTGCCACCTGTGCGACGACGCCCGCAACGCCCTGTCCGCGCTCTTCTCCGAGCGCACGGCAGCCGGACGCCCGACCCCAAAGGTTGTCGAACGTGACATCGAGACCGATCCCGACTGGGAACGCGCGTACCACGCGTCGATCCCGGTCGTGATCCTCGGCGATCGGAGGCTCGACCTCGCGACGAGCCCAGCCAGGCTTCGCCGTCTCCTCGGTGACGTCCTGGACGCCTGAGCGTCGGACCCATGGACGGAACGAACCTGACCATCCTGGTCGCCCTCGCCGCCGGTGTGATCAGCTTCCTCTCGCCGTGCGTCCTTCCACTCGTGCCGGCCTATCTCGGCCAGCTGACCGCCATCGCGGTCGCGGGAGCGGCCCCGGGAGCGCGGCCATCGCGCTGGCTCGCCGTGCGACACGCGCTCGCGTACGTCGCGGGGTTCGGCGCCGTGTTCACGATCCTTGGGATCACCGCCACCTTCGCTGCGGGTCCCCTCGTCGACTACCTGCCGGCGCTTCGGACGATCGGTGGCCTCGTCCTGATCGTTCTCGGGCTCGACCTCGCGGGACTGCTGGACATCCCGGTCCTCAGCCGGACGTGGCGGCCGCTCGACGCCGGTGCGGCGGGGTCGCTTGCGGCGGCGACCGGCACGACGTCGTTCGGGTCCGGAACAGGGTCTCCGACAGTCGGCGACCGGATCGGTGGCCGCGTCGTGAGCTCACGCGGAGGCTGGTTCGCGTCATTCGGCCTTGGCGCGATCTTCGCGATCGGTTGGAGCCCGTGCATCGGCATCATCCTCGGCGGCATCCTGACCCTCGCCGCGACGTCCGCGACGGCGCTCCAGGGGGCGATCCTGCTCGTCGCGTACACGATCGGCCTCGGACTGCCGTTCCTGGTCCTTGCGGCCATCTTCGACCGCGCGCCGCGGATCATGGCCCCGCTCGTCAGGCATGGCCGGACGGTCTCCCTGATCGGCGGGCTCCTCGTCGTGCTCATCGGCGTCGCGATGGTCTTCGACTGGCTCGTCCTCCTGCCGCGTTACTTCAACTTCAACACCGCCATCTGATGACGGATCGACCGGAGTTCAGTCACAAACGCGAACGTCACGGAGTGATCGGGCCGTTCAGCGGGCGTCAGCTGGTGTTCGCGTTCGCCGCGGTCATCGCCCTCGCGGTCGTGCTCGTCGGTGTCACGACACCGCTCGGGACGACAGCCAACGGTCCGGGTGCCGTCGACCCCCGCGCGACGGCGTACATCCTGTCGTCGCCGCCACCGGTCGGACTCGCCGTCGGTGCGACGGCGCCCGAATTCGCGGTGACCGGCGATGACGGCTCGACCTACCAGCTCAACGACCTCGACGGGAACCCGATCCGCCTGGCCGACCTGAAGGGCAAGGCTGTCTGGGTCAACTTCTGGACGACCTGGTGCCCGCCGTGCCAGTCCGAGGTCCCGATCCTGCGCGACCTCGCCACGCGCTACAAGGACCGTGGGCTCGAGGTCGTGGCGGTCAGCGTCCAGGAGACGTCCCCGGCGGACGTCAAGGCATACGCGACGAAGTACCAGCTGCCGTACACGATCGGCTTCGACGGTTCGGGCAAGATCTTCCACGCGTACAAGGCGTACGGGCTTCCGACGCAGGTGTTCATCGACGCGAGCGGGGTGATCCGCTCCATCGTCGGCGCACCGCTCGACGAAGCGGGCGCGACCGCTCAGATCGAGGCGATCCTGCCGCCGAGCTAGTTCGCGAGCACCCGATAGACGCCGCCGGCGCCGGTCACTGCGTACAGCTCGCCGTTCTCCGACTCGCCGAACGAGGTGATGTTGAGGGCGGTGTCCGCTCGAAGCGTCTCGGGCTGATTGACCGCGGGGCCGTCGAACGGGATCGTCCAGATCCGGCCACTGCACCAGTCAGCGAAGACGTACAGCCCGCGGAGCGCGGTCTGTGTCGGCCCGCGATAGACGTACCCGCCGGTGATCGCGCAATTCCCGCCGTCGTGTGAGTACTCGGCGTTGGGCAACGTGTCGCCGGCGAGCGGGCACTTCGAGGAGGTGTAGCAGTGCATGCCCTCCATCGCGTTCCACCCGTAGTTCCGGCCGCCGGCGATCCCGACCCTCTCGCGATCGACCTCCTCGTACCGACCCTGTCCGACGTCCGCGATGAAGAGCTTCCCCGTCCCACGGTCGAATGAGATCCGCCACGGGTTCCGCAGGCCATATGCCCAGATCGCCTCGAGTCCGGGCTTCGAACCGTAGAACGGATTGCTCTTCGGGACCGAATAGTGGTCGAAGGGGCCGTGCCCGGTGCCGTTGACGTTGATTCGCAGGACCTTGCCGAGCAGGGTCGACTTCCGCTGGGCGTTGTTGTGTGCGTCGCCCGAGCCGCCGCCGTCGCCGACGCCGACGTACAGGTAGTGGTCGACCGGGCTGAAGGCGAGCGCGCCGCCGTTGTGATTCGACTGGGCGCTGTGTTCGATCAGCAGGAGGGGGTGCGCGGTCGACTCCACGGCGTCCGTCCGAGCCGCGTTCGTCTTGAACCGCGAGACGACGACATCCCCACCGTTGCGCGTATAGAACACGTACAGGTAGTGGTTCGACGCGAACTGTGGGTGGAAAGCGAGCCCGAGCAGCCCCCGCTCGCCGCCGTCCTCGACTTTGGAGCGGATATCGAGGAAGTAACCCGGCTGCAGGACGCCGTTCTGGATGACGCGGATCGTGCCGCGCTGTTCGACCACGAAGAGGCGGTTCGTCCCGTCGTGGGCATTGGTGATCTGCGTCGGCGATGCAAGGCCGGAGGCGACAGGACTGAGGGTGATCCCGAACGCTGCCGCGACGCCGGCCGGGCTGAGCGCGGATACCGCGATCGCGACGAGAGCGAGGAGGGCGACGACGAGCGGTCGACGGTGTCGGCGCGGGCGGAGGGTCCCCGTCATCGCCGTAGCCTACTCCGGCTCGTAGCGGAATCGCTCGCCGTCGACCACCAGGTGGCCGATCGGGTGCTTCACCTCATGCGACAGGACGATCGTCCAGTCCTCCTCGACCGCCTGGGCGAAGAGCTCGACCTTCTTCGCCACCGATTGGAGTGGAAAGTCGTCGAATGCCGTCACCCACCGAGGGTTGGCGGCCCAGGGACGCATCATCAGATCGCCGAAGAAGGCGAGGGTCCGCGCGCCGTCGCCGGTGCCACGCACGATGACCGCCTGGTGGCCCGTGGAATGGCCGCCCGTCGGCACCACGGTCACTCCCGGCATGATCTCGTGCTCGCCGTCGACCCAGCCCTGCTGGCCCCAGGTCTGGACGAGCCGCAGCTCAGGCTGGACATATGACGCCACAAGGCGCGGGTTGCCGCTGAGCGCAACCTCCCATTCGGCCTTCTGGGCGACGATCTTCGCGTGCGGAAACGCCCGCTGGTCATCCGCGCGCAGGAGTCCGCCGGCATGGTCGAAATGGAGGTGACTGAGCGCGACGGCATCGATCGACTCGGGGAGGAAGCCCGCCGTCTCGAGCGCATCGACGATCCACGGTCCCTCGTAGCTGCGCATGGCCCGGGTCTTCTCGTCCACTCGCGTGCCGATCCCGGTCTCCACAAGCACGCGTCCGGATGTCGTCTCGATGAGCAGGCAGTTGAGGGCCTGGAGCAGCCGGCGCCTGTCGTCGACCTCGTCGGTCACGAGGTCGCCCCACAGGACCCACGGCACGGGACCGAACAGCGTCCCTGCGTCCGATCGGAACGTGCC
>JBJMMQ010000141.1:0-18282 GCA_045804705.1 Chloroflexota bacterium | reverse complement strand
CGGCGTGAAGTCCTCCTTCATGAGGACCTTGAGGCCGTGGACCACGGACAGGGCGGAGCCCGCCGGTCCCACCCGGTCGGGTCCGATCCGAAGATTCATCAGGGCGATGATCTTCATCTCCATGTAGATGATCAGGAAGGCAGTCGGGACCGTCATCAGGAGCACGATCGTGACCGCGACGACGAACCGCACGATCGGCAGGTTGTGGGCCAACAGATCGACCACCGGGCCACCCAGCAGCACGATCCCGACGACCAGCGCGATCGTCATCACGAGCAGCAAAGGCACCGCCGTGAAGAGGACCTTCCCGGGCAGCGTCAGCCGCGACCAGCTCTTCCCGACGACGGTCATTTGTCAACGCCGCCCATGATCGGATCCAAGCTCGCCATGATGGCCATCGTGTCGGCGATCAGGTGACCGGGCATCATCACGCCGACGGACTGCAGATGGATGAAGCTCGGGTCGTGGATCCGCATGCGGTAGGGCTGGTCCGTCCCGTCACTGATCACGTAGGACGCCCACTGACCGCGCGGCGACTCGATGGCGGCGTACGCGCGCCCCGGGCGTGGCCGGAGGAGCCGCGGCAGCTTGGCCATGACCGGCCCGTCGGGCATGTTGTGCAGGCATTGATCGATGATCCGGAGGCTCTGCTTGATCTCGTCCATCCGCAGCAGGTAACGCGCCAGGCAGTCGCCCTCGGAGCGCGTCGGGATGTCGAACTCGAGCTCCGGGAAGACGCTGTACGGGTGCGCTCGGCGGATGTCGAACGGGACGCCGGTGGCGCGCAGGTTCGGGCCGGTCATGACCATCCGCAGCGCCGTCGCCGTGTCGATGGTCCCGAGGCCCCGCATCCGGCGCACGAAGATCTCGTTCTCGTTGAGCAGCGCGTTGCCGGCTTCGATCTGCTCGGTCGCCCGCGACATCCAGTCGCCGACGCGGCTCATGAAGTCATGGTTCAGGTCGCCGTTCACGCCGCCGATCCGGAAGTAGTTGAACAGCATCCGCTGGCCCGTGAGTGACGCGAGCATCTCGACGATGTCGTCGCGCTCGATGAACGACCACAGGATGGGCGTCAGCCCGCCGAGGTCCAGCGCCATCCAACCGAGGAACAAGGCGTGGCTGGCGATGCGGTTCAGCTCGGACGAGAGGACGCGGATGTATTCGGCCCGGCGCGGGACCTGGACATCCAGCAGCTTCTCGTAGGCCATGACAGGCGCCCACTCGCAGAACAGCGAGCTGACGTATTCGAGGGGATCGAGCTGGCTGATCGTGTGGTGGTAGTCGGAGTTCTCGCACAGCTTCTCGACGCCACGATGGAGGTAGCCGAGCACCGGGTCGAGGTCGACGACCTTCTCGCCGTCGAGCTTGAGCACGACCCGGAGCACGCCGTGGGTCGACGGGTGCTGAGGCCCCATGTTGATGAACATCTCGCCATCGCCGAGCGTGTAGAACTCGGCCTCGCGCTCGGTACGCGGAGGGTATGGCGGGACGGGTTCGAAGACGCCGAGCTCGCGGTCGAGCGTGACGCGCGGATCGTCCGCGGAGGCGTGGGCAGGCGTGACTGGCATCGCTCTGCCTCAGCCTGCCGTCCGGCGGATGACCGCCGTCGAGGGGGGCGTCACGGGTGTATGGCCGCGTTCCATCGGCCGGACACCGGCGCCCGGAGATCGGGCCGCGTCATCGGCCAGGAGGAAGTCCTTGCGCAGCGGGAAGCTCTGGTAATCGGGCGGCATGTAGATCCGCCGGAGGTCGCGGTTCCCTTCGAACGTGATGCCGAACATGTCGTACGCCTCGCGTTCCATCCACTCGGCACCCTTCCACAGGAAGGTGACCGACGGGACGCGCGGATCGTCGCGGGACAGACCGTCCGCGGTCACGCGGAGCCAGTCAGGCGTCGTCGTGCTCCACAGGTGGTAGACGACCTGCATGACCTTGCCCGTGTCGACGCCGGCGAGATCGGACAGGAAGCGGAAGTCGAAGGCCGGCTCGTCATGAAGCGCGCTGATGACCCGGATGACATCGCCCGGGCCGATCCGGATCTCCGTCTCGTCGTGGCGCTGGCGGATCGGTCCCGTCAGGACGTCGCCGAAGCGCGCCTCGAGGCGGGACTTGAACAGGCGATCCACGCCTAGATGCCTTCCGGGACGTTCGGGCCGATCGGCCGGTCCGGCCAGTGGCCGCGGCGGTCCTTGACCAGCTGCTGGAGCCTCATCATCCCGTAGATGAGGCCTTCGGGACGGGGCGGGCAACCGGGCACGTAGACGTCGACCGGCATCACCCGGTCGATGCCCTCGACGGTGGAGTAGCTCCGCTTGTAGCGACCACCCGAGCACGTGCAGTCGCCCATCGCGACGCACCACTTCGGTTCTGGCATCTGTTCCCACAGTCGGACGAGCGGTCCGGCCATCTTCGTCGTCAGCGTCCCGGCGACGATCAGGACGTCCGCCTGGCGCGGGCTGGCGCGGAACGGGAACATGCCCCAGCGGTCCATGTCGTTCTTGGATGTCGCCGCCGACATCATCTCGATGGCGCAGCAGGCAAGACCCGACAGGAGCGGCCACAGGCTGTTCATCCGGATGAGGTCGAGGACATAGTCGGCCTTGGTGGGGATGACTTCGAGGGCACCGCCCCAGCGCGCGTCATCGCGGCGTCCGAGCCCGCTCTCCGCGAATTCGCGCAGATGGGTGATGTCGCTCTCCCGTCCGCCGTCGTAGGCCTCGGGATCCGACGCCTGCCACAGCGTGTTCGGCACCACGATCGGTGACGTGACGCTGCGATCCTGTTCGGTGACGGCCGGCAGCACCGTCTGGGTGCCACGTTCTACCGCCATGTCAATGCTCCCTTCCGCCAGGCATACGCGAGTCCGAGCAGGAGGATCGCCACGAAGACCAGCATCCCGACGAAGCCGCCGAGGAGCAGGTCATGGAAGGCGATCGCCCAGAGGTAGATGAAGACCACCTCGATGTCGAACGCGACGAACAACAATGCGTAGATGTAGAAGGACAGTCCGAATCGCCCGTGGGTGTCTCCGTAGGTGTCGATGCCCGACTCGTACGGCAGGCCCTTGTGCTCGTCCCCGCGGTTGCGATGGGAGATCAGCCACGCCGCGCCGATCGTCAGGAAGACGAACGAGACGCCGGCGAAGGCGAACCCCACCACGTACCAGATGCCGGTCAAGCTACTCCCTTCCGAGCGGCGCGCCTGACGGCGCCGCTGGCCCGAGGATCCGTGTCCGAGAGCACAGCCATACCCGGAATCGGGTGGGCTGGTCCCAGCGCCATTCTATCGCGAGAGAGCGGCTGACGACGTGGACGCGACCCGCGCGGACCGTGGGTCTGGGGAGCGTCGGTGAGGAGGTGGGACGGCGCGACGCGAGGCGCTGGCGGTGCGTCCGCCGATCCCGCTGTTCGTCGGGGAGTGGCGCACGCCGAGCGCGCGTGCAGGTTCGCGCGCCACTCCCCGTCAGGTCGTGCCCGACCGCCGCGAAGCGTGCTCCGCGACGTCCGTGGGCGGCAATAGGTACTACGCCGTATTGGGGTGTGGTCTGGTGTCGTCTGGTCGAGTCCGGTGCGGTCCGGGCCAGTCCGGTGCGGTCGGCGTCAGCGCCGCGATCGGAAGTCGAGTCCCCGGAGTGGCGGCTCGTCGTCCGGCCACCCGCGCCCGAAGGCCATGACCCGGAATCGGCCCATGGCGCTCGGGTCGAGCATCCGGAAGAGCGCCGACCGGAGCGCGAGATAGGACTCGAGCGTCGTCGCCGGGTCGGCCTGGATGGCCTGGAGCAGGTCCTGCGTGCCGAGTCCGACGAGGAACTCGGCCTGGGTCGTCGTCCCGAGGTGAGTCAGCCCGGTCGCCGCGGCCGCCCGCTCGACGGCCGTCACGTCGACGTGCGCCGTCAGGTCCTGCCGGCCGACATGGATGTACGGGTCGTCGTGGACGCGATGGCGCAGATAGGCGCGGAGGGTTCCGTCGCGGCGGCGGACCGGGTCGTACAGCTCCCCGGCCGGGTAGCCGTAGTCGATGAACAGCGCGACGCCCCGCGCGAGCCCACCCGTCACCGCGGCTACCCAGCCGTCGACCGCGAGACAGATCTCGGCGCGCTGGCCGTCCACGAGGACGACACCTTCGCTCTCGAGCCGCGCTGCGAGCGCCGGTGTCGACGGCTCCGCCTCGACATCCGCGAAACGGCCGTCCGTCCCGGTCGCGACGAACACCTCGAGAAGAGTCTCGCCACGCTGGACGACGCGATGGGTGGGCAGCGCGTCGAGCACCTCGTTGGCGAGGACGATCCCGTCGACGGGAGAATCGGGGGCTGTCGTCCGATCGAGGTTCGCCGCGAGACCCGACGCCTCGAAACGCTTGGCGAGCGCATCGAGACGCGACTGCTCGACCTCGATGGGCTGGTAACGGATCGTCGCAGCAAGGTCCGCCCGCTCACGGCGGAGTCCATCGAGGATCGCGACGCCCAGGGTCCCCGTCCCCGCGCCGGCTTCGCGAACGGTGAAGGGCGCCGGCCGGCCGAGTCGGTCCCAGGTGTCGGCGACGGCTCGCGACAGGGACGCCCCGAAGATCGGATGCGCCTCGGGTGCGGTCAGGAAATCGCCCGCACGCCCCGGTCGCGGCGTGTCGCCCCGGTAATAGCCCCCTTTCGGGTCGTAGAGCGCGAGCTCCATGAACCGGGCGAAGGTGATCGGCCCATCGCGGTCGATCTCGTCGCGAATCAGCGCGACGAGCGCGTCGTCCTCGCCGACGGCATCGAGGTCGGGGGCGGGATCGCGACGGAGACCCGGGATCATGTCCACCGCGGCACCGATCTCGGGCGAAGCGCGAGGCGCGACCCCGGCCCCACGAGCGTGTGCCCGCCGAGGACGACGGGGATCGACGCGCCGGCCGCGGATGCCGTCAGGGCCCGGAGCCACGGATCCGCGATCGCGTCGGCGAGCAGGAGGTCCGAGGCGTAGCGGTCCTCGGCGTCCGGCCAGACGGCTTCGTCCCGTCCGAACCGGGCCGCCATCAGGACCCGCGTGTCGACGAGCGCGGCGTCGCCGAACCGTGCGAGGGTCGGACCGAGCGACTCCGGCCCATCTCGCTCGATCAGCTCGCCCAGCACGGATGCAGGGGCACGCTGGCCGGGGAGCCCGGTGCGAAGACCACGTTCCTCGACGAGGACACGGGTGCGCGACGCGGTCGAGCGCTCCAGCCACGCGATGGTCGTCGCGGACGTCCGGCCGGCGACGAGAAGTTCCGCACCGCGGTCGCCCGCGACCCGACGCGCGCCCGCGAGTGCTTGCTGGACACCGGCGAGGTCGACTGGCGCGGCGCGGTCGACGCCGAGCAGCACGAGGTCGAGGGGACCGTCGATGTCGACCGCCAGGCGCCACCGGCGGCGGAGGTCGCTGACCTCGTAGCCGGCGACCTCGGCGAGCCAACGCGGCAAGGCGTTATCGGACGGGAGGTCGGGTACGTCACGGAGAACCGTCGACGCGCGGGCTACGGCCACGACGTCGGCCGAGTAGATGTTGTTTGCCAACGCGACGGGCGCGTCGGACCCGGCAGCGTCGACGAGGTCTCGCACATCCCGTCCGTTGGCCAAGGGGATCGCGCCCGAGCCGAGGACGACGAGCCCTGCAGGGCGCCCGGCGCGGACGAGCGCGCGGATCCTCTCGCCGAACGAGGTCGCATCCGGCGGCCCCGCGACGACGGCGACATCCGCGGCGCCGGCGGCGCGAAAGGCTTCGAGGTGGCGCCCCGCGATGAGGCCACGCTCGTCCGCCAGCCAGCGCGTAAGCGCGCCGGCACGTGGCCCGGCCTCGGGGTGCAAGATTCGGACGGTGACCGGGCGCATGGCCCGGAGTCTAGCCGCCGTCCGCGAGGTGACCGAGATGCCACAGGTCGGCCGCGTCCGCGCCTACATCGGTCTCGGCGCCAACGTCGGAGACGCAGCCTCGACGCTGGCCGAAGCCGTCGCGGCCCTGGCCGCCCTTCCCGGGACACGTCTTCGGGGCGTGTCGAGGTTGTACGTGACGGCTCCTGTCGGCGTGACGGACCAGCCCGACTTCCACAATGCGGTCGTCGCTCTCGACGTCGCCGGCGGCCGTGACCTGACGACCGGCGCTCTCGAGCTGCTTGCGGCGCTCAAGGATCTCGAGCGCGAGTTCGGTCGGCGGCAGCGGGGGCGCTGGGGGCCCCGAGAGCTTGACCTGGACATCCTCGTCTTCGGACGAGCCCGCGTGGCCATCGAGCGTCCGCCGGAAGCCCGGTCGATCGACGCCGACACGGACCCGGCCAAGGCATCGCGCCTGCTCGAGGTGCCCCATGTCGCGGCCCGGGCCCGTCTGTTCGTCCTCGCTCCGCTGTCGGATCTCGCGCCGCGCCTCGTGCCACCCGGCTGGGGGATGACGGTCGAGACAGCACGGCGGCAGGCCGCGGCCCAGGAACCGCCGGACGCCGTCCGACCCGTCGCCACGTGGGACGGACCGGCGGGGGCATGGCGCCCCCTTCAGCCGAGGTAGCGGACCGGCAGGACCGTCTCGAGAGCGTGATCATCCGCCCCGACCTCGACGCGATAGGCCCGCGCCCCGGGCCTCGACGTCACGACCTCGACGAGATCGGGTCCATCGAAGACGAGCGCCGCTCCGTCGTCGGCGGCATATCCGGCGGGCATGGCGCCCTCCTCGATGAGCTGGTGGTAGCGCGGCCGCCGGTTCTCCTCGCCGTCGTAGTGTGGCGAGTGGCTGCCCGGAACGAACCCGAGACCGCCCGACAGTGCGGCGAGGCCCTTCCCGAACGAATCGGTCGTCCCGGTCTCGAACCAGCACAGCGAGCCCGCTGAGAGGCCGGTCATCACGACGCCCGACTCCCACGCCCGGCGGAGGGCGACGTCGACGCCATGGACGCGCCAGATCGCCATCATGTTCTCGGTGTTCCCGCCCCCGACGTAGACGATGTCCTGTTCGAGCAGGAATGCGCCGATGTCCATCTCGGCACGGACGAAGAGTGGAAGGTGGATCGCCTCGGCCTTCCGGGCGAACGCTGCGTAGAAGTTCGCGATGTAGTCGGGCGAGTCACCGCTGGCGGTCGCCAGGAAGCAGACCCGAGGCCGCGCGATGCCACGCTTTTCGCGAGCGAGGGCGAGCACGTGATCGTCGAGGAGGGGGTTCTCCGGCTCCGACGAGAACCCGCCGCCGCCCATCGCCACGACGGTGGCGGTCATTGCGAGGCCACGCGGAAGCCGATGTGCTTGTCACCGTAGGTCGGAGGATCCTCGTAGTGGCGGTAGGCAGATCGCGCCACGAATTCGTTGCTGCCCCACCAACCGCCCTTCTCGACCTTCTTCTCGCCCGTCGCCGGCCCGGACGGGTCGGTGATGGCGCCGGCGACGTGATCCGCGAGCCAGTCCGAGACCCATTCCATCGCGTTGCCCGACATGTCGAGCGCACCGACCCAGCTCGCGCCAGCGGGATACGACCCGACAGGCTTCGGGCTGACGCTGTCGAGGACGTTTCCCTTGTCGCGGTCGAAGGTGTCCCCGTACGGGTAGACCGAGGACTTCGGTCCTCGCGCTGCGTACTCCCACTCGGCTTCCGTCGGGAGCCGGCCTCCCCGCCAGCGGGCGTAGGCCTCGGCCTCGTACCAGGTGACGCACATCCTCGGCTGCTCGGGGACGTCGCCATTGCAGTGGACCGGGAGGCGCGCGGCATCCTTCGTCCCGAGCCATGCCCAGCCATCGTCGGACCAGAGCGCCTGGTTCGTGTAGCCCCCGGCGTCCACGAAGGCCCCGAATGCGGCGTTCGACACTTCCGTCGCGTCGATCCAGTAGCCCTTGCTGAGCGTGACCTCGTGGGCGGGAATCTCGCTCGGGAACTCGATCTTGACCCATGGCGGTGGGTTCTGCTTCTCGAGCGCCGCGATCGCCTTCGCGTCGGTGCCCATCGTGAATGTCCCGGCCGGGACCCAGACCTGGGCGATGCCGGACGCATCGGTCCGCTTGTCGCCCGGCGCCGATCCGTCGGACGGGACAGGGGTCGGAGCGAGCGACGGCGCGAGGGACGGGGCCGTACTCGCGACCGTGGATGCGGCCGTAGTCGGCGTGCTGGACGCAGCAGCCGGGCTGGAGATGGCGATCGACGGGCTCGCGCCCGATGCACTGCAGCCGCCGAAGAGTCCCGCGATCAGGAGGATGACGGCCCCTTCCGGCGCGAACCGTGCCGCTCGTGGGTCACGCATCGGCGAATGCTACCCTCCGCTCGCGTATCGCCACCGTCACCGGAGACCGGCCCATGTCAGAGCAGGACGCGCGGGCGCGCGACGTGGCTGGGTCACCGACGCCGCACACCCGCGATCGGTTCCATATCCCGGTGGCGGCCGACGGTTCTCCCGCGATCTATCTCGCGGGGCAATCCCTCGGACTCCAGCCCACGACAGCCGCCGCGGCGATCGCGACCGAGATGGAGGCGTGGGCGCGGCGAGGGGTGGATGCGTGGTTCGATCCAGGGCGGCCCTGGTTCACCCTCGATCGATCTCTTCGTGAGCCGATGGGCCGGATCGTCGGCGCCAAGCCCGTCGAGGTCGCGTTGCTCAACAGCCTGACCGCCGACATCCACCTCCTGCTCGCCTCGTTCTTCCAACCGGCCGGGCGACGCCGGCGGATCCTCGCCGATGGCCCGCTCTTCCCGTCCGACAGGCACGCGCTCACGACCCACCTCGCACAGCGCCGCATGGACCCGGACGGGGATCTACTCGTCATCGGCCCGCGTGAGGGCGAGGCGATCGTCGAGACCTCGGATCTGGAGGCAGCGATCGGGGAACACGGCGACGACTTGGCGCTCGTCTTCCTTGCCGGCGTCAACTTCGCGACGGGACAGGCGCACGAGATCGAGCGGCTCACAGCGGCCGGGCACGCCGCGGGCGCCGTTGTCGGCTGGGACCTCGCGCATGCCGCGGGGAACATCGAGCTCTCGCTCCACGATTGGGACGTGGACTTCGCGGCGTGGTGCACCTACAAGTACCTGAACGGCGGACCAGGCTCGCCGGGCGCGATCTTCGTCCACGAACGTCACGCTCGGGACAGCGCCCTGCCGAGGCTCGGCGGCTGGTGGGGACTGGAGGAGGACGCAAGGTTCGACCCCGTCGGGCCGTTCGTTCCCGCCGACGGCGCGGCTGGTTGGGCGACGTCCACGACCTCGATCCTCGCTCTTGCCCCCGTCGCGGCCTCGCTCGCGATCTTCGACGAGGTGGGCATGCCCGCGCTCCGGGCCCGCTCGGTCCGATTGACCGGACTCCTCGAGACCCTCGTTTCGGACCTGCCGGTCGAGATCGTCACGCCTCGGGATCCGGCCAGGCGCGGCGCCCAGCTGTCACTCCGCCACGAACACGCTGAGACAGTGCTCGCCGCCCTTGCGGCGCGCGGCGTCGTCGCCGACTACCGGGCGCCGGACCTGATCCGCGTCGCGCCGATGCCGCTGTACACGACCGACGACGAGGTCCGCCGGTTCGCGGCGATCCTCGGCGAGGTGCTCTGACCTACTCGAACCGCTGGCGAAGACGAGGCAGGATGAGCTCGCCGTATCGGGCGATGGCGGCCTCCTGGTCCTCGCCGGGAAAGTGGAACACGAGGTGGTCGAAGCCGTAGCCGACGTAGGTCGCGATCTGTTCCACGTGCTCGTCGGGGTCGTCCGAGACCAGCCACCGCGTGTGCGCGATGTCCTCCACGCCTCTCGCGAGCTCTTCCATCTCGCGTGGGTCATCGACGCCCATCTTCTGTTCACCCGACAGCGCGAGCGCGGACCAGACCTTCGTGTCCTCCATCGCGCGAGCGCGGTCGGTGTCGAAGCTGACCTTCATCTCGATCATCCGGTCGATCAGGGTCGGGTCGCGTTCGACCTTGATGCAGGCCTCGGTGAACGCGGGCATCAGCGTCTCGGTATACAGCTCCTGCCCCTTCCCCGAGGTGCAGATGAAGCCGTCCCCGACGCGCCCGGCGAGTCTCGCCGCGGACGGTCCCGACGCCGCGATGTAGACCGGGACCGGCTCGTCCGGGCGGTCGTAGATGGTCGCGTTGTGAGTTCGGTAGTACTCGCCCTCGAAGGTGACGAACTCCTCCTCGAACAGCCTGTGGATCAGCGTCACGGACTCCCGGAGCCGGGCGAAACGCTCCTTCTGATCGGGCCACTCCACGCCGACGGGGATCTCGTTCATGGATTCGCCCGTGCCGACGCCGAGGACGATCCGGCCCGGGGCGAGGCAGCCGAGCGTCGCGAAGGCCTGCGCGACGACCGCCGGGTTGTAGCGGAAGGTCGGGGTCAGCACGCTCGTGCCGAGCGTCACCCGCTCGGTCACCTGTGAGGCGGCGCCGAGCCAGACGAGGGCGTTCGGCGCGTGGCCGCCGGTATGCCGCCACGGCTGGAAGTGGTCGCTCGTCCAGACCGATTCGAAGCCGGCCTTCTCCGCCGCGACCGCCAGGTCCAGCAGCCGCCGGGGCGGGAATTGTTCGGCCGAAGCCTTGTAGCCGTAGCGCACGTGTCGCTCCTCTAGAGGCGGACGCGCGGCGGGCTGTCGCGGTCGAACATGTGGACGGTGTCGACGAACCGGACCTGCTTGGCCTGGTAAGCCATCACCAGCGAGTGGGTCCGCGCGCCGCCGCCGAAGAACCGCACCCCTTCGAGGAGGTCGCCGGCGGTCACGCCGGTGGCGGCGAAGACGAGGTTGTCGCCGGGGGCGAGGTCTTCGGTGACGTAGACGCGGTCCTCGTCGCCGTGGCCCATCCGCGCCCCCCGTTCGCGCTCATCGTCACTGCGATACCGGAAGCGGGCCTGGATCTCGCCACCGAGGCAGCGCAGGGCCGCCGCGGTGATGACGCCCTCGGGCGCGCCGCCGGTGCCCATCACGGCGTGGACGCCGGTGCCCGAAACCGCGCACGAGATCGCGGCCGACAGGTCGCCGTCACCGATGAGCTTGATGCGCGCGCCCGCCTCGCGGACCTCGGCGATGAGCGCGTCGTGCCGCTCCCGCTCGAGGATGACGACCGTGATGTCACCGACGCGCCGGCCGAGCGCCGCCGCGATCCGGCGCAGGTTCTCGGTCGGGCTCTCGCGGATGTCGACCTTTCCCGCCGCGATCGGGCCGACGCACAGCTTCTCCAGGTAGGTATCCGGGGCATGGGTCAGGCCACCTGCCTCGGACGCGGCAAGGACGGTGATGGCGCCCGCCTGGCCGTGGGCGACGAGGTTGGTCCCCTCGAGCGGGTCCACCGCGATGTCCACGCGCGGGACATCGTCACGATCGGCACCGGTCCGCCCGACCCGCTCGCCGATGTACAGCATCGGGGCTTCGTCGCGTTCACCTTCGCCGATGACGATCCGCCCTGCGAAGTCGATCTCGTCCATCGTCCGGCGCATGGCTTCGGTCGCCGCGGCGTCGGCATGGTCCTTCTCGCCACGACCCATGAACCGCGAGGCCTCGATCGCGGCTGCCTCCGTCACCCGGATCATCTCGAGCGCGAGAAGCTGCTCCATCGGGTTCGATTCCGATCCCGTCGTCGTCATCTAGTGCCGGAAGTGCCTGCGGCCGGTGAAGACCATCGCGAGGTGATGCCGGTCCGCCACCTCGATGGCCATCTCATCGCGAATGGAGCCGCCGGGCTGGATGATCGCCGTGACGCCCGCGCCCGCGGCTGCCTGGATGCCGTCGGGGAACGGGAAGTAGGCGTCCGAGGCGAGCACCGAGAGCTTGGCCCGGTCCCCGGCTCGGCGGACGGCGATCTCGACCGAGACCTGGCGGCTGGCCTGGCCGGCGCCGATCCCGACCGTCGCCCCGTTCCGCGCAAGGACCACGGCGTTCGAGCGGACGTGCCGGACAGCGCGCCAGCCGAAGAGCAGGTCGGTCAGCTCCTCGAGCGTCGGGCGGCGGCGCGTGACGACCTGGAGGCGGCCGCGGTCGAGCCCCAGATCGTCGACGCTTTCGACGAGCAGGCCGCCCGCGACGCGCTTGAAGTCGAGGCTCGCGATCCCGTAGTCGCGCATGCCCTCGGTCGGGTCCGGCGGGATCGCCAGCAACTCGATCCCGGGCTTGCCCCGAAGGATGCCCACGGCGGCCTGGCTGAAGCCGGGAGCGACGACAGCCTCGTAGGAGTTGGCCGCGATCTCTCGCGCGGTCGCCCCATCGAGCTCGCGATTGACCCCGACGATGCCGCCGAATGCCGCGACAGGGTCGGTTTCGAGCGCGTGGCGGTAGGCCTCGACCAGCTCGTCATGCGACGCCAGGCCGACGGGATCCGTGTGCTTCACGATCGCGACCGTCGGCGCCGTGTAATCGCGGGCGATCCGGTACGCGGCGTCGAGGTCGAGCAGGTTGTTGAACGACGGCATGTCGCCCTGCAGGCGGGTCGCGTCGGCGAGCGTCCCGCTTCGGTGCGTCGTCTCGCGGTAGAAGGCGGCCCTCTGGTGAGGGTTCTCGCCGTAGCGAAGATCGTCGACCTTCTCGAGGACGAGAGCGAGGTGGCGCGGGAAGGTATTGCCCGAGATCTGGTTGAGGTAGGCGGCGATCTCCGCGTGGTACGCCGCGACCGTGCTGAACGCCTCCGCGGCGAGCTTGGCCCGGGTCTCCGCGCTGACCACGCCCATCTCGCGGAGCTCGGCCACCACGCGTGGATAGTGGGCGGGGTCGGCGACCGACGCGACGCCGGCAGCGTTTCGCGCGGCAGCCCCGAGCAGTGCAGCGCCCGCGACATCGATCATCTCGATGGCCTCGTCGAGCCCGACGAGCTTGACCCCGATGGCGGGAGCGAACGGCTTGACGTTGACGACGACGATGTCGATGAGGCCGATCCCCTGCGCCTCGAGCTCCTGGAGCTGGGCGGGGACGTCCCGGCGGGCGAGGATCCCGGCATAGACAGCGTGGTGGAAGGTCTTGACCTGGCCACCGACATCCGGCTCGCCGGCCGTGAGCGAGGCGACCGGCTTGACCTCCACGCCTTCACCCGCCAGATATTCGCGGGTACCGTCGGTCGCGACGACCTCGATCCCGAAACCCAGCAGGTCACGGGCCAGCTCGACGATCCCGTCTCGGTTCGCCACTGACAGCAGGGCTCGCACCCGGGGCTTTCCTCCCGATCCCGTGGCTCATGCGCGCGTCAGCGGGGCGGGCCGATGGATCCCCGAACGGACGCGCCGGCGCCTCATCCTTGTGGCGGGAGTATACCGCCTGACATGGCATACTCCGGTCCCTATCAAACGTGAGCGTGAGGCCCGATCTTGAGCCTGCCCCCCTGGGAGTACCTCTTCACCTCGTTCTCCGGTGAGAACTTCCCGGACATCTTCGGTCCGACGTGGATCGCGGCCGTCGTGCTCCTCGTGGTCCTGACGATCCTCTACAACGTCCGCACGCGCGCACTCCATCGCCATCCGCCCTACCTCGAGATGTGGGAGATGCTGTGGTGGACGGGTCTGATCACGTTCAGCATGGTCATCATCGAGTCGCTCTTCGTGTTCGACTACTTCATCGTCCTCGCGACCCAGATCATCGGGATCGGGACCATGATCTGGATCCGCTTCCTGCGCTTCCCGCCGTTCTTCGCGGCGTACGAGGCGCGACTCGCCCGCGACCGCTACATCAGGCAGCGACGCTTCGCCGATCCCGACGCCACGATCAAGAAGCGCCAGGGTGGCCGGCGCCAGGGACGCGGCCAGCGCCGCCGGCGCTGAACCCGATTCCCCGGGCCACGCGGCGGCGCACACCGTGTCCATCGAGATCCGACGTTTCGGGGTCGGTCATCGACGCCCTGAGGGCCCGATCGGGTCGGTCGGCCTGACCGGCCAGGTCATCGCATCGGACGGGCGCGGAACGATCACGGAGCTCGCCTTCGCCCGCGGCGCACGGATCGAGCCCCACACGAGCCCGAATTCGACCTGGTTCATCGTCGTCGAGGGCGGCGGCTGGGTCGGCGTCGGCGAGGCCTGGACGCGGATCGCGGCCGGTGAGGCGGCCGTCTGGCCGGCCGACGTGCCGCACGCGGCCTGGACGGAGCATTCAGAGATGCGCGCCTTCGTCGTCGAGTTCATGGGCCCCGACGATCGCGAGGTGATCGCCGGTCGTGCCGCCTCGGCTGCCGACCGACAGGAGGCTCCGGTCGAACACGCTGTGGGCCAGCTCGCGCCGCGGAACGCTCGAGCGGGATCGGCCGATCCGACAGAGGGTGAACCCGCCTAGGTCACACCTGGGCCCGCGCCGCGGGAGCGATCGACTGCGACACGCGCCGCAGCAACCTGCCGCTCCGCCCGCGGATGCGGTGCAGAAGGACGTTGCGACGGACGCGGACAGCCGGCGGGAAGTCGATGGCCGCGACCTTCCGATCGAACGCCGACGGATCCTCACCCGGCTCGAAGACGTGCCTCAGTCCGTGGCGCTCGACGAACCCGATGAATCGCTCGAAGCGGGCAGCGTGCCCCGTCACGAGCGGTCCGTAGTCGGCCTCGGCGTACAGCTCCGCGGCATCCGTGTCCGGTCGGACATCGGACATCAGCCGGTGTGGGATCTCGAAGGTGCGCGCCAGCTCGAGCGTTCGCGAGTCGTGGGCGAGGACATATGCCGGCGTCCCGGCGAGGAGCGCCGCGATGTTCCCGTGGATGCGCGTCCCGAAGACGAAATCCAGCTCGCGCAGGTGGTCGAACCACGGCCACGGATCGACGAACAGCCGGGCCCGGTCCTCCCGCAGCAGGCGGTGCGACCGATGGGCGGGGAACGGACTCGGATCCGGGATCTTGTCGGAGCCGACGCCCCACAACAGGAGACGCAGGGCGTCCCGGTTCTGCCCGATGTATTCGAGGTTGGGATAGCGCTCGAGGTGGGCGGCGATGATCTCGCCCATGGGCGGGATCTGAGACGTGACGTTGAATGCGATCCGAGCGTCGCGTTCGAGCGTGGGACGTCGCCGCGTCACGTCCAGCCGCGGGCCATCGAGGAACATCGATGGGCAGCCGATGACCTCGACATCGCTGAACCCGAGCCGCCGCAGGTAATCCTGGGTGTACTCGCCACGAGCACCGACCGACGGTGAACGGTCGAGAGCTGCTCGCATGAACCGCTTCGCGAGGTCGTCGATGGGACGCGGTTCGGGCGGTGTATAGGGCAGCTTTCCCTGGTAGCCGCAGGACAGCACGACGACCGGGATGGTCAGCCGCTCGATGACCTCGGTGTAGCGCTCGAGCGTCGGCTGGAAGGCGGGCCGGAAGGCGTTCGCGAACGGGATGACGAATGCGTCGAACCGTTCGTTGATGACGTCCGCGCCGATGAGCTCAGGGTGGAAGTGGTCGACGGTGATCTCGGCGTCGCGGGTGCTCAACAGCTTGTACGCGCTCTCGAGGAAGACGAGATTCCCGCTGTTCCCGCCGTTGATGTCCTCGTCGAGCGTCCGTTCCGCGGAGATCGCCTCGAAGGGGCTCTTCATGCCGCGGAGGAGGATTCGGGCCATGGCGCGAAGGATACTGGCGGCCCGCCGCTATGGCGCGAGCGCGGCCCCGAGCTGGCTGAGGATCCGGGCCGTCGCACCCCACACGGACAGTCCATCGACCGCGTAGGCGCCGTAGCGGAGCGGCCAATCGCCGACGAGGCGCTCGACGATCTCGATCGGCGCGTCCGGCAGGAAGCGGGCCATGGGCGGCTCCACGATGCGGGCGACTTCGTCGGGTGAGGCCGTCATCGCCGGCCGGGCAGGCGCGACTGCGACCACCGGGGTCACCGCGAAGTCGCTCACGGGGATCCAGAAGGTCTCGAGCCGGCCGATGACCCGAACCTGGGCCGCGGCAGCGTCGAGGGCCACCTCCTCCGCGGCCTCGCGCAGCGCGGTGGCCGCCGGATCGGCATCCTCGGGCTCTGCCTTGCCGCCGGGAAAGCTGACCTCCCCGCTGTGGTGACCGTCGCGGCTGGCTCGCTCGGTCAGCACCACGCGGGCGATCCCGGCGTCGTCCGGGTAGAGCAGGACCAGGACTGCGGCCGGGCGGCCGGTCGACCCGCTGGAGGGCGTCCGAGATGGACGCAGATCGACGCCGCCCGCCCCGACGAGCACCGGCATCAGGATCTCGGCCGGCGCCGGCAGCGACTCGGGCAGGTCGTCGAGTCGGCGAAGGACGTCCTCGTAACGCACAGTCCAGCGAGGATACGCGGCGGCGCCGCCGGACCGTCCGAGCGCCGCCCAGCCTCTAGTTGACCCGATCGCCGCCGGGCAGGGGTGCGACCGGTTCGACCCGACGCGATCGGGCGTCGCGCTTCGGTGCGCTCTCGGTCACCACCGTCGCCGATGCGGTCGAGAAGACGAGCGTGCCGTTGACCCGGTCCGCGTCGGCCGTGATCCGGTCGCCCGGCTTGAACTCGCCGGCCACGATGGACCGGGCCAGCGGGTTCTCGACGAAACGCTGGATGGTGCGCTTGAGAGGCCGCGCCCCGAACGCCGGGTCGGTGCCCTCGCGGACGAGGAGCTCGCGTGCCGCGTCGGTCAGCTCGAGGACGATGTCCTGGGTCGCGAGCCGCGCCGTGAGGTCGGCCACGAGCAGGTCCACGATCCGCTCGAGGTCGCCCTCGGTCAGGGCGTGGAAGACGATGATCTCGTCGACCCGGTTGAGGAACTCCGGCCGGAAGTGGGAACCGAGCGTGTCGGTCACCTGGCGCTTCATCTCCTCGTAGGCCGCGTCTCCGCTCCGAGCGCCGCTGGCCGCGATGGCGGCCGAGCCGATGTTGCTGGTCATGATGATGATCGTGTTCTTGAAGTCCACGGTCCGACCCTGACTGTCGGTCAGCCGGCCGTCATCGAGGACCTGCAGGAGCACGTTGAAGACGTCCGGGTGCGCCTTCTCGATCTCGTCGAGCAGGACGACCTGGTACGGCCGGCGGCGGACCGCCTCGGTCAGCTGTCCACCCTCGTCGTAGCCCACGTAGCCCGGAGGGGCGCCGACGAGCCGGGAGACGGAGAACTTCTCCATGTACTCGCTCATGTCGATCCGGACGAGCGCGGTCTCGTCGTCGAACATGAACTGGGCAAGGGCGCGCGCGAGCTCGGTCTTGCCGACGCCGGTCGGTCCGAGGAACAGGAATGAGCCGATCGGCCGGCGCGGGTCCTTGAGCCCTGCCCGGGCCCGCCGGACCGCGTCGGACACCGCCGCGATGGCCTCGTCCTGCCCGACGACCCGCTCGTGGAGGCGCTCCTCCATCTTGATGAGCTTGGCGGTCTCGCCCTCCATGAGCCGGTTGACGGGGATCCCCGTCCAGGCCGCGACGATCCCGGCGATGTCGTCGGCGGAGACCTCTTCCTTCAGCAGGGAGCCGGGCCCCTGGAGCCCGCCGAGCGCGGCCTCCTGCTCGGCCATCCGGTCGGTCAGCTCCTTGAGGGTCCCGTACTTGAGCTCGGCGGCGGTCGCGTAGTCGGCCTCGCGTTCGGCCTGCTCGATGCGCGTGGTCAGCGTCTCCAGCTCCGCCTTGGTGGCTCGGATCGCGGAGATCGCGGTCTTCTCAGCTTCCCAGCGCTGCTTCATGCCACCGACCTGCTCCTCGAGGTCGGCCAGCTCCTTCTCCAGCGTTTCGAGGCGCGCCTTCGACGCGTCGTCGCTCTCCTTGCGCAGCGCCTCGCGTTCGATCTCCAGCTGGATGCGTCGCCGCTCGAGCTCGTCGATCTCGATGGGCATCGAGTCGATCTCCATGCGCAGCCGCGACGCCGCCTCGTCGACGAGGTCGATCGCCTTGTCCGGCAGGAAGCGCTCGGTGATGTAGCGGTCGGACAGCGTCGCTGCCGCGACGAGCGCGGAATCCGTGATCCGGACGCCGTGATGGACCTCGTATCGCTCGCGCAGCCCGCGCAGGATCGAGATCGTCTCCTCGACGGTCGGCTGGTCGACGAGGACGGGCTGGAAGCGCCGCTCGAGCGCGGCGTCCTTTTCGATGTGCTTGCGGTACTCGTCGAGGGTCGTCGCGCCGATCGTGTGGAGCTCGCCGCGCGCGAGCATCGGCTTCAGGAGGTTGGACGCGTCCATCGCGCCCTCGGCCGCGCCCGCCCCGACGACCGTATGAAGCTCGTCGATGAACAGGATGACGCGGCCCTCGGAATCCTTGATCTCCTTGAGGACGGCCTTCAGCCGTTCCTCGAACTCGCCGCGGAACTTGGCGCCGGCGATGAGCGCGCCGAGGTCGAGCGAGACGACGCGCTTGTCCTTGAGCCCTTCCGGCACGTCGCCGCGGACGATCCGCTGGGCGAGCCCCTCGGCGATGGCGGTCTTGCCCACGCCGGGCTCGCCGATGAGGACG
>JBJMMQ010000140.1:0-8991 GCA_045804705.1 Chloroflexota bacterium | reverse complement strand
GGCGCAACGCCGGACGAGGAGGCAGGCGGCACACCGGCGTCGGCGGTGCTCGTCGTCGAAGGTGCCGACGCGAAGGGGATCGCTACCTCTCTCCAGAGGTCACTCCAGGCAGTCGGGTACACGGCGGTCGGTTCGCTCGAGCCACTCGAGGACGGGAGCGTCGTCCTCGACATGAACGGCCAGCCGGAGGGCTGCATGCTCCGGACCACGGCGACCCCGACAGGCGGCCTGACGACGATCAGGATCCTGTATGGAGCGGGCTGCCCGAACGCCTGAGCCTATCGGGAGGGCGTAGATCGCCGGTGCACTCGCGCAACGCGGGCCGACCGTCGTGCGTCTATGCTGCAGCTGCCGGGACCGAATTCCCGGAGCGAGGGAGCCTGGGGGAGGCGCATTCGTGCAGTCGGCTCATCCGAGGGACCTGGGGGCACTGGCGCTCGTCGTCGGCCTGTTCCTCATCCTCTTCGTCGTCAGCGTCATGCTGGGCTCGCCCGCCCGCTAGCTCCGGCCACGCCGCGTCAATCTCGTCGGCGGATGCCGCATGGGTCGCGTTCACGCGCGAACTGCCTAGCGGCGCGCCAGCTCGGTGCAGAGCAAGGCGGAGCCGAGCACAGGAGCGAGCGCACCCAAAGGTGCGTGAGCGAGGAGCGCAGGCGACAACGCAGCGCTGTGCCGGGATGGCGCGTCGCCCTAGTCATAGAGACGCTCCAGATGCCAGGTTCCTTGGACTCGGTCCAGGTAGACCAGCGCCAGCCAGCGCGTGCCGACGACCTTGAAGTAGTCGCGGGCGATCGGCCCACTCCACCAGGCCTCCTCGACCCGCCAGCGGTTGCAGACCTCGACCGCTTCGCGCCGGCCGTTCCAGGCGATGGCCACGATCGAGCCCACGGCGTCCGTCTCGACGTCGATCGCGGGATGGCCGCGGAGGAGGCGGGTCACGGTGCCACTCCGCGGTCGCCGGCGATGACCGGCCGCCATGCCCAGCGCTTCTCGGGGAGGGGCGCTTCCGGGTCGGTGACCTCCACCCGGCGGACCCGGTCCTCCCCGAACGTCAGGGCCAACCGCGCGAGCTGCCATTCGAGTCGCGCCCCGCGTGCGGCCTGCGGCGTGAACAACGGGAGCTGCTGACCGGCTGCCGGGGCCGTGCCATCGAGCTCGAGCACGAGCCGCGCGACCGCGGCCGGTGGCGGCGTCCGTTCGAGCCGGGCGAACAGCAGGCGCTCGATCGCCTCGGCGTCGGCGGTCGGCTCCGGGAAGCGCTGCTCGACATCGACCTCCCCCTCGGTCCCCGCCAGCGCGAACGCGAGGTCCAGATCGAGGTGCAGCCGCGCGCGTCCGGCCGCCAGCCCGCGCGCGCTGAGCTGGTCGGTCAGTGCCGTCGCGAGACGGTGGAGGACGAAGCGGAGTGGCTCGAGATCCTCGGCGGCGGGTTCGATGGGCAGGCCGAGGCGGAGGCGTTCGGGGGCCTGACGCGGCCGGAACGGCTCGAGCTCCTCGCCCCGCGCCCGGGCGTGGATGCGGGCACCCTCTTCGCCGAACCGTGCGACCAGTGCGGTCCTGTCGAGATCGGCGACGGCCCCGATCCGGCGGAGTCCGAACCTCGTGAGCCGTGCCCGGACGTCGGGGTCCTGCGTCAGGAGGCCCGAGGGATGCGGGGCGAGGAACGCGGCCTCCTCACCGGGTGGGACGAGGTTCGGCGCACCCGGTCGGGCGAGGACGGCGGCGACGGTCGCCGTGAACCGCGTGCCGGCGATACCCGCCCGGACCTCGTCGGCGTCCCCACTCCCCTGCCCCGCCAGGGCACGTCCAAGCGCGGCGGCCAGCCGTCCGACGAGGACCGGCTCGGCCCCCCACAACGCTTCGAGACCGTCGACCTGGACCTCGAACAGGCCGAACGCCGGGTCGAGCGGGTCGGCGCTCCCCGCGACTCCCGGACTGAACGCCCCGAGCGTCTCGAAGGCGGCTTCGACGGTCGCCCGGTCCGCATCGGGATCCGGGTCGATGAAGGTCGCCTCAGGGACGAGCCGATGGGCGCTCGCGAGCGGCATCCCGCGGCGGACGCCGAGCGCCCTCGCGTCCGGGCTCGCGTCGATGACCGGGCCCGGATCCCACGGTCGGCCGCCCAGCACGAGCGGGCCGGTCGGGAAGGGCTCGCAGGCTCGCGCCTGGGCGAGTGCGAGGGGGAGATGTGGTCGGTGGAGATGGAGGAGTCGCATCGCGGTGGGTCCGTTCGTCGATCGTGGGGGCCTTTCGTTCGTGGGTCTGGGAGGGGTCGGGATCGTCGCGGAGAAGGTCGTCCCGACCGAGGCAGGCGTCGCGCTCACCGCCCTCTGCATAGAGGATCCGAAGCGTCGCCCGCTTGCCTGGCGGGCCGTACCGATTGCGGGCGACAAGCGCCTCGGTCCGCTGGCCGACGACGTCGCGCCCGAGCCGGATCCAGGACCGCCTGGCGAGCTCGAGACGGAGAGCCGTCGATTCGGCGACAGCGCTCGCGAGACCACCGGCGAGACCCGGCGGCTCGAGGACGACGAGGAGCGTCTCCGAACGACGCGCGAGGGCCGCCAGCCTGCCCAGCCGGTCGGCGATCCGTGGCGGCTTGTCGGTCGCCGCGAGCCGGCCCCCGGGCAGGTCCAGCACGAGCATGTCGGTCGAGCGGCCTGCCAGGAGCATCCCGCTGATGGCGAGTCCCTCGTCGAGCGTCTCTGGGGTGATGACCACGAGCCACTCGAGCCTGATGCCGCGAGCGACGGCCTCGACCGGGTCGAAGCTGCGCGACAGGTCCAGCCAGGCGACGATCGAACCCTGCGCCTGGGCCTCGGCGGCAAGCCTGTGGACGAGCGTCGTCCGGCCGCTGGACCCGTCACCGCGGATCGCGACGCTGGCCGAGCGTGGCAGCCCGCCGGGGCCGAGGATCGCGTCGAGCGCCGCGAACCCGGTGTGGATGACCCCGCCCTCGGGCGTCCTGGCTGGGGTCGGGGTCGGCGACTGGTTCGGGACCGGGATGAGGCTTGGAGCCGTCGCTGGGGCGAGGGCGAGTGCTCCGTCCGTGATCCTCGGAGCTGCGGCTCCCCAGCGAGCCTGGAGGCTCGCCACGGCTGCCGTCACGTCCGCGGGGAGGGTCGCCATCGGACGTCCATATTAGAACATGTGTTCTAGTGAATCAAGGGCGAAGACGTGCCCGCACGAGCTATCCTCGGCGCATGTCCGTCCCGGCCCTGAAGCCTTTCCACGAAGGGTGGGCCAAGCACCAGTCCCTGGTCATCGAAGCGCTCCGCGGCCTCACGCCCGAACAGCTCGACCTGCGGACCGCCCCTCACCAATGGGCGATCTGGCAGCTAGCCGCTCACGTCGCCGGTTCGCGCTCGTACTGGTTCCACGACATCCTCGGCGAGGGCGACGCGGCGACGCGCGACCTCTTCCGCGTCGACCGAACGACCGTCGCGGGTCTGTCTCTCGACGACGCCGGCTGGGAGGACGTCGACGACCACCCGAGAAGCGCCGAGGAGCTGGTCGACGCGTTGACGCGGACGTGGACGATCGTCGACGACTGCCTTCGACGCTGGACTGCCGAGGATCTCGCGGGCACGATCGTGCGACCGGCGAGCGCGCGTCGACCGCCGAGGACGCATCATCGCGGCTGGGTCGTCTGGCACGTCCTGGAGCACGACATCCATCACGGCGGCGAGATCTCGCAGATCCTCGGGAGCAACGGCCTCGCCGGCCTCGATCCCTGACGCACGCTCCCGAACGTGCACGGCCCGGCGTCACGTCACCTCGCCGTCACGAAAGCGCCGTAGCCTCGCTCCCCTACGATGCACGCCATGTCGTTCGAGCCCGCCGTGACGATCCCCGAGCGCCCGATCCTCGTCGTGGACGACGACGCGAAGATCGTCCGCCTCGTCCGGACCTACCTCGAGCGCGACGGTTTCTCGGTGGTGACCGCCGCGGACGGTCCGGCTGCGCTCGAGGCCATCGAGACCCACCGACCGGCGCTCGTCGTGCTCGACCTGATGCTCCCCGAGCTCGACGGGCGGGCCGTCATCCGTGCCGTGCGCCGCGACGAGGAGGCGGGCCGGACCCCGATCATCATCCTGTCGGCCCGAGGCTCGACTCTCGATCGCATCGCAGGTCTCGAGGATGGCGCGGACGACTATCTCCCGAAGCCCTTCTCGCCAGCCGAGCTCGTGCTTCGCGTCAAGTCGATCCTTCGCCGGTCGGCTGGTGCGGCGGCCGCCGAAACGTCCAGGGGGGAGACCCTCGTGCAGGGAGACCTCGTCCTCGACGCCGCTCGCTACGAGGTGACGCGGGGCGGGCAGCCCATCCCCCTCACCCGCGTCGAATTCCGATTGCTCCAGGCGATCCTCGAAGCCGGCGGCCGCGTGCTCACGCGCGACCAGCTGCTCGACGCCGTGTACGGAAACGAGCAGGCGGAGATCCTCGACCGGACGGTCGACGTCCACATCGGCCGGCTCCGGGACAAGCTCGGAGACGACGCGGATGCGCCTCGCTACGTCGCGACCGTCCGGGGCGTCGGCTACCGCGCGGCGAGGACGTGACGCGGTGACGGCATGACCGGGCGCGGCATCGCCACGCGGATCGCGCTCGCGGCGCTCGCCTCGGCAGCTGTCGGCGTCGCGATCCTCGCGATCGGCATCACCGTCGTCGGTGCCGAGATCTTCCGTCAGCTGATGGTGGAGGCAGGCGATTCGGCCGACCACGCACAGGCCATGTACGACGAATCGGTCACCACGGTCGTGCTTGCGGCGGTCATCGTGGCGGGCCTTGCGAGCGTCGTCCTGGCGGTCATCCTGGCCCGGATGCTGGCCCGGCCGCTGGCCGAGGTCGGCGCCGCGGCTCGTCGGATCGCGGATGGTGACTACGCCGCGCGCGTCCCGCGGGAGGGGCCCGAGGAGATCGCGAGCCTGGCCGATTCGTTCAACCAGATGGCGGTCAGCCTCGAGCGCATGGAGATGATGCGACGCGACTTCATCGCCAACGCGGCGCACGAGCTCCGGACGCCGCTGACCAACCTGCAGGGCTATCTCGAGGGCCTGCGCGACGGCGTCATCACGCCAGACCGGGCGACCTACGACTCGCTCCTCGACGAGGCTGAACGGCTCGTCCGGCTGTCGCGTTCGCTCGATGCGCTGGCGGAAGGCGACGCTGCGACGAGCCCGCCGACGCTCGTCGATCTCGATCTCGCGGCGGCCGTCAGGGCTGCGGTGGAGCTGGCTTCGCCGACCCTCGAGCGAGCCGGCCTGACGATCGTCGTCGACGTCCCGCGGGCCCTCCCCGCGAGGGCGAACGCAGACCACCTTGCCCAGGTCCTTGGCAACCTCCTGTCGAACGCGGCCCGCTACACACCGTCAGGTGGGAGCGTCACTGTTCGTGCCGAGCGTCGGCCGTCCGACCTCCTGGTCTCGATCTCCAACACCGGCGACGGCATCCCGCCCGATGACCTCGATCGTGTGTTCGAGCGCTTCTACCGCGTCGAGAAATCGCGCGATCGTGCACGTGGCGGCGCGGGCATCGGCCTCGCGATCGTGAAGCAGCTGGTCGAGGCCGAGGGTGGCGAGGTCGGCGCCGAGTCGCGCGACGGCCTCACTCGCTTCTGGTTCAGTCTCCCGGCCTGACTCATTCGAAGGCTGTCACGGGATGGCGATGCAGACCATCCCGGTCAGGATCCCGGCCAGTCCGAACCACTGGATCGGCCGGAGCCGCTCGCCGAGGAAGGCGACCGCGACGATGATCGTGACGGCGGGACCGAGCGACGCCGCGAGTCCGACCATCCAGGTGGGTGCGGTCTCTAGTCCTGTCGCGAACGCGACGAGCCCGACCACGTCGAGGGCACCGGCGAGGACGATCGCGCCGGCGACCCGAGCGTCAGACCAGGCTGGACCGTCCGTCGGCCGATGGCCAAGCTGGCTCGTCGCGCGCCGCGCGAGGATCACGACCGCGACCGTGCCGATCGATGCGTTCACGACCCGCGCGACCGTGTAGATCTGGATCCAGGTCATCGTCTCGAGGGCGATGTCGGTCGTGATCGCCATCAGCGAGAACAGGACCAGCGCGACCAGGGCGAAGACGACGCCCGGGCCGGCGAACCGTGTCGCGCGGAGGCCGCCATCGAACGCCAGAGCCGTGAGCAGCACGCCGACCGTCGCGACCGATGCTCCGACGGCCTGGAGCGGGCTCAGTGACTCACCCCGGACGACGACCGACAGGACGACCGTCAGCCCGCCGAACGCCGAGACCATCCCGCTCACGACGGCGATCGGCCCGAATTGGAGTCCGGTGAAGTACGACAGGTAGGCGCCGGCGCCGATGAGCCCGAGGAGGGCCGCCAACCCGAGATCGCGCGGCTCGGTCGGCACCGTCGAGCCCGTGGCGACGAATATGGCCAGGAACGCGACCGCCGTCACCGACTGCATCCCGGCCGTGACCCGGAGACTCCCGATGACGCGACTGCCGAGGGCGGTGATGACGTCGAGGGTGCCCCAGAACAGGGCGGCCGTGAGACCGGTCAGGAGGCCGAAGGGCATCGGCGCAGCCTAGCGGGGCGCGACCGGCCTCGTGCTACCATTCCCGCTCGGTCCCCCGTCCGCGGACGTGTCGCGACCGCCCGTGGGGATGTAGCTCAGCTGGAAGAGCACTGCGTTCGCATCGCAGGGGTCAGGGGTTCGAGTCCCCTCATCTCCACCATCCCCCGGATCGCCCGATGGATCAGACGCCCTCATCGAGCGCGCCGTGGAGCTCGGTCGCGTGGTCGTGGAGCCATCGCCGCCAGACCTTGTGATCCGGCCGGCGTGAGGCGACGACATCCCAGAACCGGGCGCCATGCCCGAAGACGCGCAAATGCGCGAGCTCGTGGACAACGACGGTCTCGAGGGCTTCCGGCGGAGCCAGGATGAGCCGCCACGAGAACGCCAGCCGCCCGGTGCGCGACGCGCTGCCCCAGCGGGTCCGCTGATCGCGGACGGTGATCGCGGCGGGACTGACCGCGAGAGCCGTCGCGTGACGCCGGATCTCGGTGTCGATCGCCGTCCTCGCACGCGGCCGGAGCCAGGCTTCCAACACGGCCGCGAGCGGACGCCGGTCGGCAGGAGCGAGATGCACGACCAGCTCGTCCGCATCGACGCCACCGACGCGTTCGACAGAGGAGCGACGCCGGCCGGCCGCCGCGGGCACCACGCGAAGGACGTGGAGGTCGCCGCGGAAGCGGACCGTCGCGCCGTCGCGGAGACCGCCTCGTGCTGCGATGACAGCTCGCTCTTCGGCCATCCGCCCGAGATGCCGCCGGAGCCACGGCTCGCGCTCGGCGAGGAAGGAGCTGATGTGGCGCTCCGGGTCGGACCAGCCGCGACGCCCCGGTGCCGGGATGGTCACGACCACACCTCGGTCGGGATGGATCACGACCCGCAGGCCGCGAGAGCGCGGTGATCGTCGCAGGGTGTATGGCAGTGGGCCGCCGGGCAGACACGCGAGGGCCGGTGTCTCGGTCGCTGAAGTCATCGGTCGGATGGTGCCACGTCCGGACTGAGCCGGACCGGTCCTCTGCTAAACTCCCCATCCCGTGGGGCTATAGCTCAGCTGGAAGAGCACCTGCATGGCATGCAGGGGGTCCGGGGTTCGAGTCCCCGTAGCTCCACCATCGCCCGCGACGAGGCATCGATGACGAAACCGTCGGCCGGCCCTCGTCGTCTCGGGGGCGTGCATGGACCCTTCCGGCTGCTGCCGCTCGCCGTCGCGCTCGCGATCGCGGCGTGTTCCTCATCGCCCGGGGCATCGGCACCATCGAGCCCTGCCGCGCGTCCGAGCCCGAGCGGCGCAAGCAAACCCGGTGTCAGCGCCGACTACAGCGGCATCCTGTCGATGGACGAGATCGAAGGTGGTTGCACCTACCTCCAGGCGGACGACGGGCGGAAGCTCCAGGTCATCTACCCCGCGGGCTGGGAGCTCAGGAAGAGTCCCCTCGAGCTGATCGCGCCGGATGGCTCGGTCCACAGCAAGGGAGGCGACCGGGTGTCGGTGAACGGTTCCGAGGCTCATGACATCGCAACGATCTGCCAGATCGGGCCGGTCATCCAGGCCAGCGAGGTCCTCCCGCACTAGCCACCGCTTCACGGGGATGCGGGTGTCTGGCTACGATTGGGCGGTGACCCCCGAATCCCGCACCCGTATCGAGCGCTACGACCCGACCGTCATCGAACCGCGCTGGCAGCAGCGCTGGGACGAGCTCCGGCTCCACGAGACCGACCTCGAGGACGAGGAGCGGCCCAAGTACTACCTGCTGACGATGTACCCGTACCCGTCGGGGGACCTGCACATCGGCCACTGGTACATCGTCACTCCGAGTGACGCGCTCGCCCGGTTCCGCCGGATGCACGGCGCGAACGTGTTCTTTCCCATCGGCTTCGACGCATTCGGGCTGCCGGCCGAGAACGCCGCGATCAAGAGCGGCGGACATCCGTACACCTGGACGATGCAGAACATCGAGAACATGCGTCGCCAGTTCCGAACGATGGGCGCCACCTTCGACTGGTCGAAGGAAGTGGTCACTGCCGACCCCTCGTACTACCGCTGGAACCAGTGGCTGTTCCTGAAGTTCATGGACGCCGGGCTCGCCTATCGAGCCCTGTCCGCGGTCGACTGGTGCCCGAACGATGGGACGCTCGCGCGCGAGCAGGTCGAAGGCGCCGATCGCCACTGCTGGCGCTGTGGCGCGCTCGTCGAGAAGCGCGACCTCGAGCAATGGTTCCTGCGGACAACGGCGTACGCCGACGAGCTGCTCGACTTCAGCGGCATCGACTGGCCAGATCCGATCCGCATCCAGCAGACCAACTGGATCGGTCGGTCGGAAGGCGCCGAGATCGATTTCGAGGTCGCGCCCGACGAGCATCAGCCCGGCGGCGACCACCTCCGCGTGTTCACCACCCGCCCCGACACGCTGTTCGGGGCGACCTTCATGGTCCTCGCACCCGAGCATCCCCT
>JBJMMQ010000139.1:0-4217 GCA_045804705.1 Chloroflexota bacterium | reverse complement strand
TGCAGATCAGCACGTACTTGCCCGGCGCGAGGTCGAACGACGCTTCTTTCGTCTCACCGACGGCGATGTCGCCGGTCTCGCCGATCGACGTGATGCCTTCCCCTTCCTCGTCCGCCTTCCCGTCCTTGTCGACTGGCAAGGCGGCCGGGTCCAGATCCGTACGAAGGACGACCATCTCGTGGACGTCATCGGGTCCGTTGTTCTTGGCCACGAACGTCACCGTCCCTGCCGGAACGCTAGCGACGGACGGGGCGACCGCGAATTCCTGGAGAGCGACCGAGACGGTCGTCGCCTCGGACGGCGCCGGCGATGGCGGGGTGGCCGATGCCGCGACGCTCGCCGCGCCGCTCGTAGCCACGGCGCTTGCGGCTGGCGCGGTCGTGGGGGAGGTGTTGCCGCTCTGACAGGCGGCCGCGAGTAGGATCAGCGTCACAAGACTGGCCGCCCCGCGTAGGCGCGTGCGGTCGGGGTCCACGGACCGCGGCTCGTTCGACATCGGTTGCTCCTTCGATCGGGCCCGGCTTGGCGGGACGCCTGTCGAGCTGGGGTACCGTGGCAGTCTCCCGAGGCGGGTGATAGGGCCGGATGACCCCCACCGGAGGTTGCCACTTGGCCCCCGTTCAGGGTCGCGCCACGTGATTCGTTTCTCACGTCCGCAACGTCCGCGACGCGACGGCGATACCGCGCCTAGAGCGCCGACACGCGTAGAATCGGGCCCCTTCGACCAAGGAGCCGCCATGAAGATCTTCCTCGACACCGCCGATATCGAAGAGATCCGCACCGTCGCCCGGTGGGGGATCCTCGATGGCGTCACGACCAACCCGACGCTGTTCTCCAAGACGAGCGGCAGCACCTATGAAGAGGTTCTCAAGGAGATCTGCGGGATCACCAGCGGCCCCGTATCCGCCGAGGTCGTCGCCGAGGACGTCGACGGCATGCTGACCGAGGGTCGCGCCTTCGCCAAGATCGCCCCGAACATCGTCGTGAAGGTGCCGATGAGCGAAGAGGGCCTCGAGGCGATGAGCCGCTTCGCGGACGAGGGCATCAAGACCAACTGCACGCTCATCTTCACCGCGAACCAGGGACTGCTTGCCGCGAAGGCGGGCGCGAGCCTGCTGTCGCCGTTCGTCGGCCGGCTCGACGACATCAACCAGGACGGGATGATCGTCGTCCGCGAGCTCTCCGAGATCGTGGCCATCCACGAGCTCGACACGGAGGTCCTTGCCGCCTCCATCCGGAACCCGTTGCACATGACGCAGGCCGCGCTGGCGGGGGCGCACGTCGCCACGATCCCGTTCAAGGTCCTGCAGCAGATGGTTCACCATCCGCTGACCGACAAGGGAATCACCCAGTTCCGGTCCGATTGGGACAAGGCGCGCAAGGCCCTTGCTGCGAAAGACGGGAAGGCACCGGAAGACGTCAAGCCCACCGAGGCACGCGTCTAGCTGCGGCCGTCGGTCGAGGAGGAGCGCGTGGCGGTGCAGGAAGAGGTCCTCGGGCAGTTCCTCGGAGACGCGTCGTTCCCGATCAGCTGGGACTCGGAGACCGAGAAGGACTTCTTCTGGGTCTACGACGATCTGCACATCCCGCATCCGGTCAGCCCGATGTTCTTCGACATCGGCGGGTGGTGGTTGAGCTGCGACCACATGTTCCGACGATTCGGCACGCCGTTCGCCGTCGACTGGCTGGCGAAGAACGTCAACGGCTACGTCTACACGACCGCCGTCCCCGCGGATCCCGACCTCCACATCGAAGGGACCGAGTACTCGTCGCGCTATCAGGCCCGCGTCCCGAGGGACGGCTCCTTCGCGCAGAACATGGGCGCATATCTGGACACCGTGCTCCCGGTCTACGGCGAGCACTTCGCGGATTGGTGGCGTGACCGGCTCGTGCCGGAGATGCAGCGCAACTTCGCCTATCTCGAGGAGCAGCTCGACCGCGCGAACGAGATGACGCTCGCCGAGACGGCGACGCTGCTCGAGGACGCGATCGACGTCCACGACCGCCACTGGAAGATCCACTGGATGCTCAACTTCGCGCAGCTGTCGGCGACGCTGAACCTGCGCGCGGTGATGGAGAAGACCCGCGGGTCGATCGATGAGGAGCTGCTCGGGCGGCTCCAGAACTCGGCATCGGACCGGAACTGGGACTCGATCGAGTCGCTCTGGAAGATGAAGAACGAGGTCCGCGACGACGCCCAGCTGCGCAAGGTGTTCGAGCCCGAGGACACGAAGGCGATCGCTGCGGCGCTGCGCGGTAGCGAGCGCGGACGGCGGTTCATCGCGGAGCGCATCGAGCCCTATCAGCGCGAATTCGGCTGGCACGCGGTGTGGAGCCACGAGTTCATCTTCCCGACCGTGCGCGAGGAGATGGAGCCCGTCCTCGAGCTGATTCGCGGGTATCTCACCAGCGACTACGACTACCCGGCGGCGATCGATGCGATGCGCACGGACATCGAGGCGGCGTCGCGCCAGATCCTCGACGGACTCCAGGGCGAGGCGCTCGAGGAGATGCGGGCGGCGAACGGGGTGAACCTGCGGATGGCGCCGCTCACGCCGGACCATCACTTCTACATCGACCAGGGGGCGAACGCGCACGTCCGCCTCGTGCTGCTGGCGGTCGGCCAGAAGCTCGTCGAGGCCGGCCGGCTCGATAAGCCGGACGACGTGCTGTTCCTTCGCTACAACGAGCTACGGATGCTGATCGGCAGCCCGGACGCGGTCGACGCACGACGGCTCGTCGCCGACCGGCGTGCCGAGCGCGATGCTGCGAAGCAGGTCCACCCCCGCGACTGGGTGGGGACGGTCACGCCGTCGCAGCTCGCCTTCCCGTACCTCGTCAACTGGGGCTACCCCGAGCGGTTCCACCGCCAGGAGTCCGACGACCAGACACGGATCGAGGGCATCGCGGGATCACCAGGCACCGTCGAGGGGACGGCACGGGTCGTGATGACCACCGACGAGTTCGACCAGGTCCGCGACGGCGACATCCTCGTCTGCCAGATGACGAACCCCGCATGGGTCGTGCTGTTCACCAAGATCGCGGGTCTCGTGACCGACACCGGCGGGACGACCTCGCACCCGGCCGTGCTGTCGCGCGAGTTCGGCATCCCGGCGGTCATCGGGACGTCGATCGCGACGAAGCGGATCAGCACCGGCGACCGGATCCGCGTCGACGGGTCGACCGGTGTCGTCGAGATCCTCGAAGCGGCGGGCGGCCAGGGAGGCACCGGCGGCGCGACCGCTACCCCCGAAGTAGCGGCCATCGGCTCATGACGGTCGACACGCTCCGGCTCACCCAGGAATTCGTCGCCGGCCCTGCCCGGATCCGGTTCGATGTCCTCGGCTCACAGCCGGTCGACACCGCGATCGCCGACAACGACTTCCTCGACTACCGGCTCGCCGACGTCAGGATCGAGACCGAGCCGACACTGCGCCACGCCGACATCGTCTGGGAGCGTGACGCCGAGAAGTCGATCGCGTACGACGGGCGCCGGATGACGTTCCGCGGCGACTGGGCGTCCGGGCCGATCCAGAAGGTCGTCGTCACGATGCTGGCGCTCCGGCTCGAGGAGAACGGACTCCATCCGTTCCACGCCTCGGCGGTCCGCTATCGCGACAAGACGGTCCTGTTCCTCGGCGGCGAGTCGAACCACGGCAAGTCGATGGGCCAGATCGAGGCGTGCCGCCGCGGCGCGCTCCTCGTGTCGACCGAGACGACCGTCATCGACGAGAACGGCCGCGTCATCGACGGCTCGAAGCATCCCTTCCTCAAGAAGCGGAACGTCGGGACGGAACGCGCCGATAAGGCCGCGCCCGAACGTGGCGTCGAGAAGTTCTTCGGTGCGATGCCGACGTGGCAGCTTTACTCGGAACGTACCCCGGTCGACGTCGTGATCGTCCCGGCCATCGACGGCAACTTCGACCCCTCGACCGTCGAGATGATCCCGTTCGAGCGGCAATTCCAGTCATTCCACTCGCTCCAAAACTACTTCCTGCTCAACGAGCTCCTCGCTCCGGGCCACCCGATGCCGGTCGTCGACACGGTCGAGCGACGGGCGGCCCGCGCGGCGTTCGTCGAACGGTTCACGGAGCGTCCCTACCACTTCGTACGTGCCGCGACGCCGCAGGTGTTGCTCGACGAGGTGGAGCGGGTCCTCTAGCTCGATCGCGGGATGCGCGCGTTCGACTACAGGCGGCCGGACAGGCTCGCGGATG
>JBJMMQ010000138.1:0-4282 GCA_045804705.1 Chloroflexota bacterium | reverse complement strand
TCGAGATCGGTCAGCCGAGCCGCCGGTCGCTTGGGCATCAACAGCGTCTCGAACGGCCACGACGCCCAGAACGGCACGACCACGATCCACTCCGCGGTCTCGACGATCGCGCGCTGGCCACCGGATTCGTGATCGATGTAGTCGAGCAGCATCCGCCGGCCATTCGTCGCGAGGTAGGCGCGCTGCGATGCGTCCTCCCGAGCGCCTGCGCCCGGGAGCGCCGTGCCCGCCCAGATCTGGCCGTGCGGGTGCGGGTTGGAGGCACCCATCGCCTCGCCCCGGTTCTCGAAGACCTGGACCCAGCGGTAGTCGGTACCGAGCTCGGCGGTCTGCTCCGCCCACACGTCGACGACGCGACGGACGGCGTCGCGACCCATCCGACCGAGGGTCAGGTCGTGCTGCGGCGCGAAGCACACGACCCGGCATGACCCGCGCTCCCCCTCCGCGCGCAGGAGGCCGTCGTGGAATGTCGCGGTCGAGGTGTCCGGACGAAGCGCCGCGAAGTCATTCGTGAAGACGAACGTCCCCTCGTAGGCCGGGTTGGTGTCGCCGTTCGCTCGGGTGTTGCCCGGACAGAGATAGCAGTCAGGGTCGTACGCGACACCGGCGACCTGCGCCGGCGATTCCTCGGCGCCGAGCCAGGGCCGGCGCGTCCGTCCCGCCGAGACGAGGACCCATTCGTCGCTGAGAGGGTCGTAGCGGCGGTGGGGCTCACCGGCAAGGCGGGCGATGGCCGACCGGCTCGCGGTCGGGTCAGTGGGCATCGGCCACCTGCGAGACGGCGACCGGTTCACGGAGATCCGAGGCCGCGGTCGACGGGGGCTCCGTCGTGTCATCGTCGGCACCGGCAAGGTGGGAGCGAGTGCCGGAGACGGGATCGACGATGACGAGCTCACGGACGGCGCCGCTCAGGATGACCCGCGCTTCCGGGGAGAGACCCGCATCGGTCACGAGGGTGTCGGCCTGGTCCAGGCGCGCGATCGAGCTGATGCCGATCACCCCCCACTTCGAGTGGTCGGTCACGACGACGAGCCGCCGCCCGGCATCGATGAGCGCGCGGTCGGTGTCGGCCTCGAGCAGGTTCGGGCAGGTGAAGCCGGATCGCGGATCCATGCCGTGGACGCCGACGAAGACGAGGTCGACGTGGACGGTCCGGAGCGCGGCCACCGCGAACGGCCCGACGAGTGCGTCGGACGGCGTCCGGACACCGCCGGTCAGGATGATCGTCTGGTCCGGCCGGCCGGCGCGGTACAGGACATCAGCCACCTGGATCGAGTTGGTGACCACGGTGATGCCCGGAACGTTGGCCAGCCGCTGGGCGAGTGCGTATGTCGTCGTCCCGGCGGACACCGCGACCGCCATGCCGGGTTCCGCGAGGCCGACGGCAGCGTCGGCGATCGCGTCCTTCTCGGCCTGCTGGAGGGACGATTTCGCGGCGAAACCGGGTTCGAAGACGGCCGACCCGGAGATCGACGTCGCACCGCCGTGGACCTTCTCGAGGAGCCCGCGCTCGTCGAGGATCTCGAGGTCGCGCCGGACGGTCATGTCGGACACGCCAAGATCGCGGACGAGATCGGCGACGCGTACGGCGCCGTCCTCGCGCACCCGGTCGAGGATGAGCGCCTGACGCTGCCTCGCGAGCATCAGGACCCC
Source organism: Chloroflexota bacterium (assembly GCA_045804705.1). GTDB lineage: Bacteria > Chloroflexota > Limnocylindria > Limnocylindrales > CSP1-4 > SPCO01. Next base: position 2,629 of record JBJMMQ010000138.1, on the reverse strand, counting down.
CTGTTCATGACGGCTCGATCGATCGAGATGGACACCCGTCGTCACCCCTTTTGATCATGAGATTGAGGCTGAAACCACGGAAAGTCAACGAGTTCAAACAAATGTGCCATGAAAGGCCCTGCGGCACCTTGACACCAACAGTGAACGTGCGGACAATCCGCGTGATCCTGTCGGATTTTGTCGGGCAGATCAGAGGAGGAGTCAACACCATGGCAGAACCCACCCGAATGGACGCGGTCTCACGTCGGACCGTCCTCAAGGGCCTGGCCGGCGCTGCCGGTCTCGTGTCGATCCCCGCGATCATCGCCGCCTGCAGCTCGTCCGGGAGCTCGACCGCTCCGAGCGCCGCTGCTCCGTCCGCCGCGGCATCTGCGGCAGCTCCGTCGGCCGCCGCCTCTGCCGCCGCCTCCGCCGCCACGGGCTCCGTCACGTTCGGGTCGAACTACTCGAACAAGGACACGGACACCAAGGCCATGCAGGCCGTGGTGGACGCCTTCACGGCAAAGACCGGCATCGCGGTCAAGGTCAACACCGTCGACCACAACACGTTCCAGGACCAGATCAGCCCGTACCTGCAGGGCACGCCTGACGACGTGTTCACGTGGTTCGCTGGCTACCGGATGCGTTTCTTCGCTGACCAGGGTCTTGCGACCGACCTCACCGACCTGTGGGGCAAGATCGGCGGCAACTTCAGCGAAGCGTTCAAGGCCTCATCAACGGGCAACGACGGCAAGCAGTACTTCGTGCCGTTCTACAACTACCCGTGGGTCGTCATCTACCGCAAGAGCGTCTTCACCGAGAAGGGCTACACCGTCCCGAAGACATGGGACGAGTTCAAGACCCTCGCGACGAAGATGAAGGCCGACGGCCTGACCCCGCTGGCGTTCGGCGATAAGGACGGATGGCCCGCGATGGGCACGTTCGACATCCTGAACATGCGGGTCAACGGCTACCAGTACCACATCGACCTCATGAAGGGCACCCAGAAGTGGACGGACCCGAAGACAGCCGCCGTATTCACCGCGTGGAAGGAGCTCCTTCCGTTCAACGGTGACATCTCGGCAGCCCTCGGCCGGACCTGGCAGGACACCGCCAACCTGCTCGTCCAGAAGAAGGCCGGCATGTACTTCCTCGGCACGTTCGCCGGCCAGCAGGCCACGGAGAAGGCCGACCACGACGACCTGGACTTCTTCCCGTTCCCGACCCTGGGCACGGAGTTCGACACCGAGCTCGGCATCGATGCCCCGATCGACGGGTTCATGATGACCGCCAAGTCGCCGACGCTCGCCGCCGACAAGGACGCCGCGCTCGCCTTCCTCGAGTACCTCAGCTCGGGCCCCGCACAGATCACGTTCCTCGTCGCCAACCCGAACAGCGTCGCTGCCGGGAACGATGCGGACGTGAGCGGCTATTCGGCCTTCCAGAAGAAGTCCGCCGAGATCATCGGCGGATCGAAGGCGATCGCCCAGTTCCTCGACCGTGACACCGATCCCGGCTTCGCGAAGCAGATGCAGAGCTTCCTGCAGACGTGGCTGACGAACCCCGACCAGGACATGACCGCGTACCTCAAGAGCATCCAGGACTTCTGGGACTCGCTCGGCATCTCCTCGTAAACATCGCAGCCGTACACTGACCCCCTCGCAGGAGGTCTGACCGCATGGCTGTCTCGACGAACGCCGCCGGTGCCCCCAGACGCCGGCGGCGTTTTTCCATCCTGACCCGCCAGGACAAGCTCGTCCTCGGCCTCGCCGTGGGGATCCCGGCGTTCATCCACATCTTCCTGGTGTGGGTCCCGACGATCTCGTCGATCTTCCTGTCGTTCACGTCGTGGAACGGCATCGGCGGTCTCGAGCGGATCAAGTTCGTCGGCATCGACAACTACGTGAACATGTTCACGCGCTACCCGCCGTTCTGGCCGGCGCTCCAGCACAACCTCGTGTGGCTGCTGACGTTCCTGTTCATCGCCACGCCGATCGGGATCTTCTTCGCGGTCCTGCTCGACAAGAACATCCGCGGGACGCGGCTCTACCAGAGCGCCATCTACCTGCCGGTCGTCCTCTCACTCGCGATCGTCGGGTTCATCTGGCAGCTCCAGTACGCCCCCGAGGAAGGCGTCCTCAACAACGTCATCCACAACTTCTTCCCGAACGCCGGCACGATCAGCTGGCTCGGTGACAAGAACATCAACCTGGCCGCCGTCCTTGTCGCCGCGAGTTGGCGCCATATCGGCTACATCATGGTCCTGTACTTAGCGGGCTTGAAGAGCGTCGATCCGTCGCTGCGGGAGGCTGCTGCCATCGACGGCGCATCCGAACGCCAGACGTTCTTCCGGGTCGTCCTGCCCGTGCTGCGGCCGATCAACGTCGTCATCCTCGTCATCACGGTCATCGAATCTCTGCGCGCGTTCGACATCGTGTATGTCATCAACAAGGGCCAGAACGGCCTCGAGCTCCTGTCGGTGCTGATCACCCAGAACATCGCCGGTGAATCGTCACGCGTCGGGTTCGGCTCGGCGCTGGCCGTGATCCTGCTGCTCATCTCGGTCGGCCCGATCATCGTGTTCCTCACGCGCACCTTCGAGGCGCCCGAATGACCGCCGTCGCCGAGGAACGGGTCGTCGCGCACGAGA
>JBJMMQ010000137.1:0-4679 GCA_045804705.1 Chloroflexota bacterium | reverse complement strand
GCCGCGGCCACGGCCATGACCATGAGCGCGACGATCGACCCGCTGGCGGCGGCCGTTGCCGCGGTGCCGAACGCGCCGAACGCGACGATCGCGAGGTTGACGCCGTTGAGCATCAGCTCGATCGACATGAGCATGCTGATGGCGTTGCGTCGGGCGAGGAAGCCGAACGACCCGATCGCGAAGAGCATCCCGGAGAGGACGAGATAGGAGTCGAGCGAATCGCTCACGACGGACCGCCCTTCTCGCGCTTCGCGAGGTAGACGCCACCGACCACCGCCGCAAGGAGGAGGACGCTGACGATCTCGAACGGCAGGACGAAGTCATCGAACAGGGCGATCGACATGTCGTTGGTCGCCAGCCGGACGCGGTCCGCGGCCTCGCCCCAGTCCGTCGCACCGATGGCCAGCGCGATGACGATCGCGATGATGATCGCGGCGATCGCCGCTGGCACGGCCTGCGTCTGGAAGACCAGCCTGCTGGGCGCGTCCTTCGTCTGGGTCAGCATGATCGCGAACAGGATCAGGACGCTGATCGCGCCGATGTAGACGATGACCTGTGCGGCCGCGATCAGCGGCGCGCCGAGGATCACATAGATCCCCGCGAGCGACCCGAAGCAGACGATCATCGCCAGCCCGCAGCGGATGATGTCCTTCATCGTCACCACGAGCAGCGCGGAACCGATCATCACCGACGCGAACAGCCAGAAGAGCGCGTCGCCCCAGTCCTGCCCGAGGGCGACGATCATGAGCGCGGCGATGCCGGTGACGATGCCGAGGACCGCGAGCGCGAGGACGATCGGGATCAGGCGACGCAGCACTCTCGCGCCCTACTCGTGGTGACTGGGGACGATGGCCGACCCGCCGTGCCCGTGGCCATCGCCAGGACCGTGGCCGTTCCCGTGTGCGTGTCCATTGCCGTTCCCGCCCGGAACGCCCGTCACGACCGGCGGGAGCATCGGCAGCATCCGGGTCGTGTCGATCAATCGTCCCGAAGCCGCCGCGCGGGTCGCCCAGTCGGCCTCCCGATGGATATACGTGACCTCGGTCTCCCGGTCGATCGCCGAGATCGCCATCAGGTCGATCATCGGTTCGGCGCGGCTGAGGTGCGAGAGCTCCATGTCGGCGCCGTCCCGGAGCGCGTCATACGGGCAGGCGTCCACGCAGATGCCGCACAGGATGCACCGACTCTCGTCGACCTCGTACTTCTGGAGGACCCGGGGCTTGGGCATGAGCGCGCCGGTCGGGCACGTTTCCGCGCACCGGCCGCACGACACGCACGGGGTGTCGTTGAGGCTCATGTCGAGGGGCGTCGTCACGAGCGTGTCGAAGCCGATGCGCATGAAGTCGTAGCAGGCCGCGCCGACGACCTCGGCGCAGACGTTCGCGCAGCGGCCGCAGTCGATGCAGCGCGACGGCTCGCGGAGGATGAACGCGTGCGAATCGTCACGGATGTAGTCGTGGTTGACGCCTGTGAACCGGTTCTCGGTCACGCTCCGGAAGCCGGCGCCATGGTTGTTCGCGGGCTCGAGGGTCTGGAGCGTCGTGCCGTATTCGATGCCGAGACGGCGGAGGTCGCAGAAGCCGATCGCCTCGCAGGTGCACTGGAGGCACCGGGTCGACTCGGCGACCGCATCCTCGCGCGTGTACGGCAGCTCGTATTCGATGTAGGAGTGGTTCCGTTCCTCGGCCTCGAGCGCGGTCAGCCGGTAGCGCGGCGTCTTCGCCTCGCTGGTGAACGGCACGATCGAGAGGAACTCGGGCTGGGGCTCGGCGAGCGTCTGTCGTGTCCGGATCGCCGCGAGGTCCATCCCACGCAGGTACGCGTCGACCGCGTAGGCGGCACGTCGGCCCTCGGCGATCGCTTCCACGACCGTCGCGGCCCCGAGCCGGACGTCGCCGGTCCCGAACACCCCCGCCCGATCCGTCGAGAAGGTGACCGAGTCGGCCTTGAGACGGCGTTGCTTCGTTGCCTCGACGCCCTCGGAGCCAGGACCGATCCAGGTCAGGTCGGGGCCCTGGCCGATGGCGAGCAGCACCCGGTCGCAGGGGATCGTGAATTCCGTCCCCGGCGCGGGCTCCGGCCGGCGTCGGCCGGACGCATCAGGAGCGCCGAGCGCCATCCGGATGAACTCGACGCCCGTGACGTTGCCCTTCTTGTCGGTCACGACCCGCACGGGTCCTGCCTGGAAGATGGCGGTCACGCCTTCCTCGATGGCTTCATGGACCTCGTTCGAAGCGGGCATGTCCTTCATGTCGCGGCGGTAGACGAGGGTGACCTCGCTGGCGCCCTGGCGGATCGATGTCCGCGAGCAGTCCATCGAAGTGAAGCCGCCGCCGATGACGACGACGCGCTTGCCGGCGTGATCGGGGTAGGGCAGGCCGAGCGTTGCGGTCCGCAGGTATTCGAGGCCGTCGAGGACCTCGGCGGCGTCCTCGCCAGGGATGCCGAGCTTGTTCGTGTCGTAGCAGCCGATGGCGATGACGACCGAATCGAAGCCCTGGTACGTCAGGTCGTCGAGCGTGAAGTCGACGCCGAGACCCGCGTTGCAGACGATCTTCCCGCCGAGCCGTGTGACCGACTCGTATTCGGCCTCGAGGACCTCGACCTTCGGCAGCCGGTATTGGGGGATGCCGTAGCGGAGCATCCCGCCCGGCGCCGGGTCTCGCTCGAAGACGGTGACGTCGTGGCCGGAGAGCAGCAGGTAGAAGGCGGCGGCCATGCCGGCCGGGCCGGAACCGATGACAGCGGCGCGTCGCCCGGTCGGTGCCTGGCGCTCGAACGGCAATGGTGGGTCGACGTCCTCGTCGAGCATCGCCTTGAGGACCTGGTCGCCGGCGTAGCGATGGCTGTCGCGGATCGCGATGGCCTCGTCGACCTCGTCGCGCCGGCAGTGCTCCTCGCACGGTGCGGGGCAGACCCGGCCGAGAACGGACGGGAACGGGATGGTCCGCTTGAAGATGCGGGCGCTCTCGCGCCAGTCGGCCTCGGCGTTCGCCTTGAGGAAGCCAGGGATGTCGTTGTGGCTCGGGCACTTGTTCTGGCACGGCGGCAGGCAGTAGGCGTTGTGGTCCGAGAAGATCAGCTCGAGGTTCGTCCGGCGGAGGCGGCGGAGCTCGTCGGTCTGGGTCTGGACCTTCATCTCGGGCTCGCACGTCCGCGAGCACGAGATCGGCGGATGCTCCTCGCCCTCGACCTCGACGACGCACATCCGACAGGCACCGAAGCCAGGCAGCTTGGGCTCGTAGCACAGTGTCGGGATCTCGATGCCGTTGTCGCGGCAGACCTCGAGGATCGTCTGGCCCTCGAAGCCCTCGATGACGCGCCCGTCGACCTCGATCCGGATGCGCGGCGACGACAACGGTCGCTGCGGCGCCTGGGTGTCGAGGAGGCGGTCCGCGAGCGATTCGCTCTCGATCGAGGGGCGGCTGTCGGGGCGGGTGATCAGGTCAGCCATGATGCCTTCACGAGGTGGCACCGGCGGCCACCGCGATCGGATGGCAGACGCCGGCTGGGCAGGCGCTTCGAACGATGTGCTCGTCCAGCTCGGAGCGGAAGTATCGCATCCCGCTCGTGAGCGGGAAGGTCGCCAGCCGCTCGTGGTCGCACAGCGCGGATCCGACGATGTCGGCCGACAGGTCCTCAAGGAGCTGGACGTCGGTCGGGCGAGGGCGGCCGTCCACGACGCGATCGGCGATCTCGACGAGACGGCGAGTGCCGATCCGGCACGGGATGGTCTTGCCGCAGGCCTCGCTCGCGCAGAATCGTGTCAGGAGCCGCGCCAGGTCCACGATGCAGGCGCGATCGTCCGCGACGACGACCGACCCGGACCCGATATGGGCGCCGGCTGCCCTGAGCGGCTCGAAGTCGTAGGGCGTGTCGAGGAGCTCGGGTGGCAGCAGCCCGCCGGACGGCCCGCCGACGAGAACGGCCTTGATCGAGCGACCTGCGCGGAGCTTGCCGCCGAGGGCGACGACGTCACGCAGCGGCGTGCCGAGCGGGACCTCGGCGATCCCGTCGCCTGCGGGTGTCCTGATCTGGACGAGGATGGTGCCGGGGCTCTCGGGCGACCCGATGGCCGCGTAGGCAGCCTCGCCGTTCCGGATGATCCACGGGACGGCCGCGAGCGTCTGGACGTTGTGGACGACCGTCGGCATATCGAACAGGCCGCGCTCGGCCGGGTGCGGTGGCCGCTGCTCGGGCTGGCCGCGCTTGCCGTCGAGCGCCTTGAGCAGGACGGTCTCCTCGCCGAGCATGTAGGCGCCCTGGACGGGACGGACCGTGACGGTGACCCGGATGCCGGAGCCGGCGACGTCGTCACCGGCGAACCCGGCCTCCTCGGCCGCGAGCACCGCTCCCTCGAGCCTGGTCACCAGCGCCGGGTCGTCGTTCCGTACGGCCAGGATGGCCTCCGTCGCGCCGACCGCGAACGCGGCGATGACGAGGCCCTCGATGACCGTCCACGGGTCTGCGGCGAGCAGCGACTGGTCCGTCTGCGCCGCGGGATCCGCGCCATAGCCGTTCGCGACGACGTAGCGCTGCCCGGCCGGCTGCGAGGCCGCCGCGCGCCACTTCTCCCCGGTGGGGAACCCGGCGCCGCCGCGGCCGCGGAGCCCCGACGCGGCGACCGTCGCGATCGTGCCCGTCGCACCGAGGTCGCGGACGGCGCGCCGCAGCCCGTC
>JBJMMQ010000136.1:0-20389 GCA_045804705.1 Chloroflexota bacterium | reverse complement strand
TCGACATGAGAGGGAATCGGTCCTGGGCTTCCTGCGGGCTGATCAGATCGAGCGGCAGGCCGAACGTCTTCGCCCAGCCGGCCTGGCGCCGCAGCTCCTCCAACCGTTCCGGGGTCGATGCCAGGCGAAGCGAGCCGACCTCGTGCCATGACGGGTCGGTGCCAGTCTCAACGGCGAGCCGGCGGTACAGCTCCGCGCTGTACATCATCATCCTGGTGAGGGTCACCGAACCGCGAAGCTGACCGACCAGTCCGGCCGAGTGGAACGTGGATCCGGAGGTCAGTTCCGCGCGGTCGACGAGGATGATGTCGGTCCATCCCCGCTCGGCGAGGTGGTAGGCGATGCTCGTCCCGCCGACCCCGCCGCCGATGATGACGACCCTCGCGTCTCCCACGCTCGAAGGGTAGCGGCTGCGCTACCCTCTCGGCGTGCCACCCACGATCGACGAGGTCATCGCGGCGATCCCGGACTGGGTAGGTCACGAGGTGGTCGCGGAGCGGATCGCCGCGGGGCTGACCAACTCGAACTGGCGGGTCGAGGTGGACGGCACGCCTTTCTTCGTGCGCATCCCGGGTGCCGGGACCGACCTGCTCGCCGTCGATCGCGGGAACGAGATCTTCAACACGCTCGCCGCGGCGGAGGCTGGCGTCGCGCCGCGGGTCGTCCAGACGGTGCCCGAGTGGGATGTCTTCGCCCTCGGGTGGCTCGATGCCGAAACGATGTCGAACGAGTCGCTGCGCGCGCCTGGGATGCCAAGTCGTATCGCCGCGAGGCTGCGACAGCTCCACGCGGGACCCCGGTTCCGCGACGACTTCGACATGTTCCGCGTCGCCGAGCGCTACCTGGCGCTAGTCGACGAGCGCGATATCCCGATCCCGGCGGGCTATCGGGAGCAGATCGGTCACATCCCGCTGATCGAAGCCGCGCTCGCCCGCGACCCGGCCGCGAGCGTCCCCTGTCACAACGACCTCCTCGCGGACAACTACCTCGACGACGGCACGCGGCTGTGGCTCGTCGACTGGGAATACAGCGGCAACAACGACCCCGCGTTCGAGCTCGGCAACACGGCGCAGGAGCTCGGCTACGACGACGCCCAGGTCGAGGAGCTGTGCACGGCCTACTTCGGCGAGGCGAGCGCTGCGCGACTCGCGCGGATGCGGCTCCAGATGATCATGTCCGACGTCGGGTGGACCCTCTGGGCGGCGATCCAGGCGAGGATCTCGACCATCGACTACGACTTCACCGGGTGGGCCGAGGAACGCTGGGCGCGGACAGAAGCGGCGCTCGATGGCCGCGAGTTCGAGTCGTGGCTCGAGGCCGTCCAGCGCTCCTGATTCGATCATCGGCGGCTGCAGACGGGACGCGGCGTTGTCGGCCGTGAGGCGAAACGGTCGGGCGGATGGTGCGTCAACAGCGCAAGAGCCTTGGAAACGAAGCGGGCTCGATCGCACGTGAGGAGCAGCCATGCTCGGCACCAGCAAGGTCCACCCAGTCCTGCTGTCGAAGGACCTCGACGAGACGCGCGAGTTCTATCACGAAAGGCTCGGGCTCGAGATCCTGACCGAGAGTGATCACAAGATCGAATTCCGATGCGGTGGCGGGACGAAGCTGGCCGTCTCGAAGAGCACGATCGGCACGGCCGACAGCCAGACCCAGATCGGTTGGGAGGTCGACGATCTCCAGGCCGAGATCGATGACATCCGCGCCCGCGGGGTGCCGATCGAGGAATACGACACGCCAGAATTGCAGACGCAGGCCGGCATCGCCGATGTCGGTTTCGCCTGGATGTCGTGGATCATCGACCCCGGGAAGAACGCCCTCGCGATCGTCCAGCTGAAGGAGTGACGCTTCGGCGCCTGGAGCGGTGAGCGGGCGGTTCCCCGGACGGCCGCTCGGTCTACACTCCGCTCCAGGAGGGATCCCACATGTGTTGCGTCATTGCCGCCCTGTTCGCGCTCGGCCCGCGTGCCGCGATCCTGTTCTGGTGGCTGATCGAGCCTGTGCGCTGGGGCGCAGCGTTCGACACGTTCCTGTTGCCGTTCATCGGCTTCCTGATCCTGCCGTGGACGACCCTCATGTACGTGCTCGTGTACCCCGGTGGGATCGAGGGCTTCGACTACATCTGGCTCGGGCTGGCCGTGGCGTTCGACGTCTTCAGCTGGGCCGGCGGCGGATACACGAACCGCGATCGCTTCCCGACCTCGCAGGCCTGAAGCGCTCGCTCTCCTTCGATGCGCCTGACCGTCCTTGGCGGCACGGGGGGATACCCTGGAGCGGGAGGCGCGTGCAGCGGCTACCTGATCGAGCACGACGGCTTCCGATTGCTCGTCGATCCGGGGTACGCGATCGTCCCCCGGCTCCTTGGGGTGCTGCCGGCCGAGGCGATCGATGCCGTGCTCGTGAGTCACGGCCACCCGGATCATGTCGCCGACCTCAACCCGTTGCTGCGGGCCCGCGCACTGCGTGACGATCCCGCGCCACGATTGCCGGCGTACGCCGTCCCGGACGCGCTGGGCCCGGTCCTGGCGCTCGATCAGATCAGAGCGTTGCCGGGCACATGCGACCTCCGAGAGTTCCTGCCGGGCGATGACTTGGCGATCGGCCCATTCGAGATCCAGTCGCGGCTGTTGCCGCACTCCATCCCGAACGCTGGCTTCCGGATCTCGGCCGGCGGTCACTCGATCACGTACACGGGTGACGCTGCGCCGAGCGAGGTCCTCGTCGAGTTGGCCGCGAGCACGAGCATCCTCCTCGCCGAGGCGACCTATGTCGACTCCGTGCCTTCGGGCAATGTCGGCGCGCTGAACTGCGCGCTGGACGTGGGCCGACAGGCCGACCGCGCCGGCGCCATGCACTTGATCCTCACGCACCTCATGCCCGACGCCGATCCCGACGCTTCGCGGGCGTCGGCGGCCCGCTCCTACCGAGGCCCGGTGGACGTTGCGACAGCGGGGATGGTCGTGGACCTCCCGGCCTAGGATCCGATCCCCGTCCTATCCGCGCATCCGCTCACCACGAGGATCGACCAGGACGTCCGGCCCGACGACCGCCGCCACGTGTCGATCGAAGACGTCGATCGTGAGTCCCGCTCCTTCCGGCGTCGAGGCGGGCAGATACGCGTAGCCGACCGTTCGTTCGACCGTCGGGCCGTAGGCGACGCTCCGCACGCGCCCGATGACATCGCCGTCGGCGCGGACCGCCTCACCGCCGTAGATCGGCTCGTATTCGGTGCCGCCGATGACAAGGGTGCGCAGACGCCGGTCGGACCCTGCCGCCTTCGCCGCGAGCAGCGCCTCGCGCCCGATGAACGGACCGACGTCGAGCCGGACGAAGGGCCCGAGACCCGCTTCATACGGCGTGTCGAGCATGGTCAGGTCCGTGCCGTAGTAGCGGTAGCCCTTCTCCATCCGAAGCGCTTCGAGCGCTCGGTAGCCTATGGGCTCGGCGCCGGCGGCGCGAAGCCCGTCCCAGACGGTGACGGCCCAGTCGACCGGCATCGTCAGCTCCCAGCCGAGCTCGCCGGCATAGCTGATCCGGGCTGCATCAACCAGAGCGGGACCGATGTGGACGGGTCCTGCGCGCCGCGTGGGGATGGCCTCGTCGCTGACCTCGTTCGCGTGGGCGTCGGCGGCGATCGCGACATCACGAGCGCGCGGCCCCCAGAGTCCGATGGTCGCGAGATCGGCGCTGACGTCCCGGATCGAGACATCGCCCTCGGCGTTTGTTCGCAGCCAGGCCATCTCGGACGCGAGGTACCCGGCGCCCGTCACGACGCGAAACGCATCAGGTGCGAGGCGCGTGACCGTCACGTCGGCGACCATGCCGCCGCCTTCGTCGCACCACTGGGTGTAGACGACGCTGCCGACCGCCTTGTCGATGTCGTTCGCGCTGACGCGCTGAAGGAGACCGAGCGCGCCCGCTCCCTCGACGGCGATCTTCCCGAACGACGACAGGTCGACGATCCCCACTCGCTCACGAACCGCGCCGGCCTCGAACGAGACCCGCTCGAACCACGGCGGCCGGGTCCAGCCGAAGCCCGCCTGATCGCGACCGGCGCGGCGCCACCGACCCTCCGGCTCGAAGTAGTCGGCGCGCTCCCAGCCGGCCTTCGTCCCGAACACCGCACCAGCCTCCTGGAGCCTGCCGTACAGCGCCGACAGCCGCCGCGGCCGGCCCGCGAGATCAGCGTCGTACGGGTAGCGGAGGCGGTAATAGTCGGAGTACGTCTCGCGAGCGAGTCCCGCCGCGAACACGGGATCCCGATACGTGTCACTGAACCGCCATGCCCGGTACGGCCCGATGTCGATACCCGGATCGCCCGTCGTGATCCAACCGGCCATCGCGCGGCCGATACCTCCCCCACCCCCGAACCCGTTGAGCGACAGACCGGCGGCGACCCAGAACCCCCGAACGCCAGGGAGTGGTCCGAGCAAGGGGTTCGCATCGGGGGTCATCGCGTCGGGATGGCAGACGAGCCGGATCGCCTCCGCGTCGGCGAGGAACGGGAACCGACGGATCGCACCGGCCATCAGCGGCGCGAATCGCTCGTAATCGGCCGGCAGCGACTGCGCCGCGTGCTCCCACGGAACACCGTCCTCCCAGCGCGATCGTGGATCGAGCTCGTACCCGCCGAACACCATCCCGCCCTGTTCGGCCTTGCCGTACACCAGGTTGTCCGGATCGCGGAAGCAGGGCATGTCGCGTGGAAGCTCGGAGCCCGGGACGGCTTTGAGGGCGATGTGCTGGTGGTCGACCGGCGTCGAGGGGATGAAACCGCCGACCATGGCGGCGACCTGGGGTGCCCACATCCCGGCCGCGTCGACGACGACCTCGGTGGCGATCGGACCGGCCTCGGTCAGGACGGTCGTGATCACGCGCCCAGCCGACATCTCGAACCCCGTCACGCGCACGCCCGTCCGGATGCGGACGCCGAGCGCGCGGGCGGCGTCGGCCACAGCGTGGGTGGCACCGTGCGGGTCGAGGTGGCCGTCACCTGCCAGGTGCACCGCCCCGTACAGAGAGTCCGCGGACGCGGCGGGCATCAGCGTCCGAGCCTCGCTCGGTCCGATCACCTCGGCCGCAAGCCCGATGCCGCGCGCCCGGCTGGCGGTCCGCTCGAGCTCGCGCAGCTGCTCCGGGCTTGATGCCAGGCGCAGGCTGCCGACCGTTTCGAATGCCCCCAGCGATCGGTAGAGCTCGATGCTGTAGCGGCGGAACTCCATCATGGTCGAGGAGGGATTGAACGCGGTGACGAGGCCGGCGGCCTGGCATGTGGAGCCGGCTGTCAGCACGGCCTTCTCGACGAGAAGGACATCCGTCCAGCCCGCCAGCGCGAGGTGGTACGCCACGCTGCAGCCGGTGATCCCGCCTCCGATCACGACGACCCGTGCCTGGTCCACGCTCATGGACCGACACGATACGTCAGTGGCAGGGCCCGGTTCCGGAGTCGCCGAAGTCGCCGCTCGTCGGTATGAACTGCCAGTCGTAGCTCGCTCTGTGGAGGTCGAGCCTGAGGACCCCGAAGGTCCCCGTGGAGCGAAGCTCGCTGTTCGGGCGGCTGGTGACGAACGGACGTTGCTCGGCGCCGCCGGTCCCCACGACGAACTCACGGATGCCGCGGTCTCGGTCCTCATGCCCGGTCGGGTCCTGTGGCGCGAACCGCTCGTAGTCGTGATCGTGGCCGTTGACGATCAGGTCCGCGCCGGCGGCGTAGAGCGCCCGCCAGAAAGGGTCGACGGACTTGGCGTTGCCGTGGATCCCGGAGCTGAACCTCGGGTGGTGCCAGATGGCGAGCGTGCACAGCGAGGAGGATGCCTTGAGGTCGGCGGCAAGCCACCGACCCTGGGCTGAGTCGGCGCCGCAACCGTCGACCTTGGAGCAGTTCGAGTCGAGCACGATGACGTGCCACGCGCCGAGGTCGTACGAGTACCAGCTCTTCCCGTCCGGTGCAGCGGCGTCGCCGAAATAGTCGAGGTAGCCGCGGAGGTCATTCGTCTGCCAGTCATGGTTGCCGGCGGACGGACGCGTCCGGTCCTTCACCCTGCCCCACGCGGGGTCGTAGCATTCCCGGTAGTCCTTCACCGAGCCGTTCTCGTAGGCATTGTCACCGGCCGTGAAGACAGTCCCCGGGATGGCGTCGACGAGCGCTGCGGTCTTCTTGTCCGCGCCGCTGCTGCACGACGCGATGTCGCCTGCGCCGGTGAGGACGGCGTCGGTGTCGGCGGAGGCGGACGGCGATGCCGTCGACGGGGACGGTGTCGTTGGCGCCAGTGACTCCGACTGCGTTGCGGTTGCCTCTGCCGCTTCCGTCGCTTGCGCGCTCGGCGTCGGCGATGCTGCCGCCGCGGCCGGATCGGTCCGTCGAGTGAGGTTGAGGGCGCCGAAGAGGAGGAGCAGCGTGGCGGCAAACACGACCAGGACGAGCGCGACGGAGCGTGTCCCTGAAGCCCGTTCCGGCGTCGATCCACTCACGCCGTCAGGGTATCGCGACCTCCCGCAAGGCATCCTCGAAGCGAGTCGTCGAGGCGTTTCGAAGGAGCCGCTCGAAGTTCGCTGCGGCGTAGGCGACGAAATCGACGTCGAGGCTGCTCACGCCCTGCTGGAGGACGCTCCACATCGCCTCGCGGAAGTCGGACACGATGCGCATGAGGGTCAGGCGCGCCAGGCGGTGACGCCGGATCGAGCCGTCGTACGCGGCGAGAAGGGTCTCGTCCTCATCGGCCGTCAAGCCGTGGTTGATGCTGAAGTTGCCGAGGTCGAAGAACGGGTCACCCATGCCGGCATATTCCCAGTCGATGATCCGGATGCGTGTCCCGTCGTCGATGAAGTTGCCGTTGAGGAGATCGTTGTGGCAGGGTCGGAGCTCGATCGGCGCAGCGAGCAAGGCACCCTCGATCCGGCGCCCGACAGCGGCCGCCTGCTGATACTCGTCCGGGATCGGAACGCCGCGCTCCTTGGCGAGGGCACGGTACGCCTCGGCGATCCGGAGCGGCACGAAGAGGCCAGGGATCGCCGGTCCGTCGTGGATCCTTCGGAGCGAATCCGCGACACGGCGGATCGTGTCGGGTCGATGCACCGCCTCGTCCGACACCGGGGAGCCGACGATGAATCGTGTGACGAGATAGCCCTCGGGCCGGATGAACGCGGTCACCTCAGGCCCGACGCCGACGCCTGCAGCGGCGACGGTCGCGGCGTGCTCCACCTCCCGTGAGATGCCCAGCAGGTGCGTGTCGTTGCCGGCGAGCCGAATGACCCAGCGTTCGTCTGCGCCGGCGGCATCCACGCGGAAGTTGCGGTTGGTGATCCCGCCCGACAGCTGCGTCAGGGTGAGGTCGCGACCAGCGATCTCCGGGACCTTCTGCATGGCCCGGACGAGCTCCTCGTACAGCGGGCCACGCAGGATCGGGTCATCGATCACTACCCGATGACGGCCTCGCCGGTCGCCGCGTCGGCCTCGACCTGGACCTGGTCGAGCTTCCCGCGTTGTGCCAGCACGTAGTAGACCGCCCCGATCCCGACGACCGTGCCGACCGTCGTCTCGAAGATCGGCCAGGACGGCAGCTGCTCCTGGACGACGCCGCCGATCTTGATGAACGTGTCGATGAACGGATTCGACCACGTATTGCGCAGGTCGTTGCCGTACACGCCGAAGATCGCCGGGTCGGTCCAGATCGCGATGTTGATGACCATCAGGCCACCCCACACAAGGGCAAGGATGTTGAGGATCGTGCCCCAGCTTCCGAGCTTGAACCACGCCCCCTGGTGAGGCCAGCCCTTGCGCCGCGCGAACAGCACGCCGAGGTTGCACATGAAGTACGAGATGTAGATCATCCCGGTCGCCGCGATCGCGATGTAGATGGCCGAACCTGCCCCGGTCACGACGAACGGGATGGCCGCAAGGAGGCCGACGGCGATCGATGCGTTGGCCGGGGTATGGAAGGTCGTATTGACCCGGCCCCACAGTCCACCCAGCGGCAGTCGGCGATCGCGACCCATCGAGAACATGAGCCGGACGGTCGCACCCTGGATCGCCAGCGTGCAGACGTAGACGGCGATGAGGATGACCACCAGGTAGAGCTCGCCGACCGTGATGCCGCCCACCACGAAGGTGAGGTTCTCCTTGATCGTCGTGGCGATCGGGAAGCCGAACGCCTGGCCCTCGGCGATGGCCGCAGCGATGTCCTTGAACGACAGGGTGACCGCGAGAAGGAAGATCGCGCCGACGATGCCCGACAGCCAGATCGACGACAGGACGCCTCGCGGTGCCTGGCGCCCGGCGTCCACGGTTTCCTCGCCGAAGGTCCCGGCGGTGTCGAAGCCGTACACGACGAACAGCGCCATGAACATGCCGACCAGGAAGACGGCGAAGTAATTGCCGTCTGCGAGACCGGCCGTCAGCGATGAATCGAACAGGACCGCGGGCGATTGGTTGTTCGCAAAGAACAGGAGAAGGAGGGCGAAGAAGACCATGCCGACGATCTCGGCGGCGACGCCGATGTTGTTGATGATCGACAGCAGCCGGACGCCGAGGATGTTGATGACCGTCGTGGTCAGGAGCACGGTCAGCCCGATGAACGACTGCATGTCGAGATTGCCGACCGGTGATGGATCCGCCAGCACGATCTGCTCTGGCCAGATCGTCGAAAGAACGAGTGGGACCGTCGCCGCGACCGCGGTGACCGTGATGACGCCGGCCCAGAAATAGATCCAGCCGGTGAACCATCCAAGCGTGCGATTGGACAGTCGCTTCGACCACTGATAGATCGATCCCGCAACCGGGAAATGACTCGACAACTCCGCGAAGTTGAGGGCGACGAAGGTCTGACCGAGGATCACCAGCGGCCATGCCCAGAAGATCGCGACGCCACCGACACCGAAGGCGACGGCCTGGTTGGTGAACGTGCCTGTGGAAACGCTGATGTAGCTGAACGCTACCGCGAAGACCGATAGGAAACCGAGGGTCCGCTTCAGCTCGGGCTTGATGCCTAACGATCGAAGATGTGCGTCATCGCGCTCGGCGACGTCTGCAGCCGTTTCATTTGGTCCCGCCACGGTTCTCCTCCTCCCACCGGACACTGGCCCGGCGATCTCTCCTTGGAGTTGACACGGGAACGCTGGGGGCGCTGGGGACGCGTGTCGTGATCCGCGATGGAATCCTCACTCCGGCGCGTGACCTGCGCGCGAGGATAGCACCACGATTCGCGCGGTCAACCGCTGTCTCAGCGTGCGGCGACAGCTCCGCGGAGGGCGTCCGGGATCGGCCGATGGAGCTCGACCGGCTGGACGAAACGGTCGACCATCGAGCGCGAGTCGTTCACGCCGAGCTCGGTGAACAGGTACGAGATCTTCCGCCGCTGAGCGGCCAGGATCTCTCCCTTGGTGTCGAGGTCCCAGAGCTGGCGCTTGAAGGGCCCGATGGCCTTCTTCCTCGTCGTGTAGACGAACTGCTGGTCGGTCTGGCCCGACTTGCGCTCATCCGCGACGTTGGCGAAGCACCACGCTTCGATCTCACGGTGGAGCGACGCGGGAAACGCCCGATGCTCGTACAGGGCGTTCTGGAAGCCTGTGGCGAGGTGGATCTCCGCGGTCTCGACCGCCGGGAAGCGGTGGAAAAGCTCGTCGGGCAGGGTGGACGCGCCGTGCTGGACGGCACCCGCCAACCCGTATTCGCGGGCGACGACCCCGAGCTCGCGTAGGACCTCGAAGTCGAGCTTGACCTCCGCCACGCCGCCGTCCGGAAGCGGCACGCCGCCATGCGAGGTGCCGGTCTGGACGCTGACCTTGGAGATGCCCTTGGCCCCGGAAGCGAGAGCGTCGAGCTCCCTGCGGTAGCCGTCGAGATACGCGCGCAGCTCGTCGACCGTCGAGTTCTGGGTGCCGACCTCGCCGATCTCGCCGCCCACGCTGACCGTGACCCCGTCCGTCTCGAGCGTCCGGATGAGCGCGGTCAACTCGGCGGCGCGTCGGTAGTTCTCGCGCTGCTGCTCGTCGACATTCGGCTTCGAGAGGTCGACCAGCGTCGACGAGTCGATGTCGATGTTGCGGTAGCCGGCGTCGATGGCGAGGCGGCAGGCACGCCTGATCTCCTCGGTCATCGCTTCGGGGTCGGCGGCGTACTTCTTCGCGTTGAACTGGTAGTGATCGCCCTGGATGAAGACGGGACCACGCCAGCCCGCGGCGACCGCGCCGGCGAGGACGGACGTCGCGTAGTCGACGGGGCGCTGGAAGGTGTACGTCTGCTCGCTCCGGGCGAGCTCGAGGATGACCGCCCCGACACCGGCGGCACCAGCCGCGTCGTAGACCGTCCGCGCCATGTCGAAGACCTGGGCGCGCAGGTTGATCGCCGGCACCGTGAAGCCCGACACCTCGCCGCGGGCGCGCGCGTCGTACAGCCCCTGGATGCTCGCCGAACGAGCGCCGAGTGCCTGGCTCGCCTCCCAGACGATCCACTGGGCAGCAGCCGCGGTCGCCTCGTCCTCGCTGAACGCCGCGGTCCAGGCGAGATCCGCGATCGCGGCGTCGCGGAATGTGGCCTCGTCATCGACGACGAGCGTCTCGTCCTCGAGGTGGGCGCTGCCCGAGATGGCAGCCAGCAGGTCTGCGGGCGAGGTCGCGACGTGGGGCATCGAGGCGTCTCCTGGCGGTGGGTCCCGTCATGGTACCGCCGCGAGGCGTTGGCCCATCCCGGAGTGAGCGCTAGCGACCCGGCTTGACCACCATCAGGAAGACGATGATGACGATCAGGGTGCCGAGGAACATCCCGCCACGCTGGATCTTCTTCACCGTCGCGAGGATCTCGGGCGGCGGCGGGCCGGGTGGCGTACCGGGGGGCGGCGGCGTCGAGGTCATCTCGATCAGGTGGTGCAGGGCATTCCGCTGGATCGTGAGCGCGTAGGTGATGGCGATGAGGTACAGGATGATGCCGGCCACGAGCCATGGCTGGGTCTGGGGGCTGATCCCAAGGGCCCAGATGAGGAGGACGCCGGTGATTCCCTGGAAGATCGCCAGCGGGTACGTCAGCCTGTTGCCGATCGCGGCCACTTGGCGCGAGCTGAAGTTCGCGTGCTGCGGCTCCTTCCCTGCCATCGACCCCATGATCGAGTAGGCGAAGGTCGGGCCGAAGGCCAGGATCGCTCCCAGCACATGCAGGAACAGGAATAGCGGCCAGAACTGGGCGAGGTCCACTCTCTACCTCTCCGTTGGTTGCGACGGCGTCCCCGGACGCTGCGAAGGATAGGCCTACGACACCCGCTTCGTGCGGCGGCTGACGAAGTCGACCAGGACGTACTCCCCGAGGTGTTCGGGCGTCGCATAGAACGCCCGGCCGCGGTTGAGCCGGGTCATGTGGGCGACGAACTCTGCAAGCGCTCGTGACCGCTCCAGCATGAACGTGTTGATCGTGATGCCCTCCTTGGTGCAGCGCTGCACCTCGCGGAGGGTCTCCTGGATCGTCCGGCGCGTCGGCGGGTAGTTGAACTCGACCTGGCCGTCCTCGAAATGGGCCGTGGGCTCGCCGTCCGTGATGACGACGATCTCCTTGTTCACAGCCGGGTTACGCTCCAGGATCCGACGGGCGAGCAACAGCCCGTGCTGGAGGTTCGTCCCGTACTCGTAGCCGTGCCAGCTCAGTTCGGCGAGCGCGCCCGGCCGGATCTCCCGCGCGTAATACGCGAAGCCGATGACCGACAGGTGGTCGCGGGGGAACTGCGTCCGGATGAGCGTGTCGAGCGCGACCGCGACCTTCTTCGCGGCGAGGAAGCAGCCGCGCAGGAGCATCGACCGGCTCATGTCGACGAGGAGGACGGTGGACGTCTGCGTCAGCTGCTCCGTCCGGTGGACCTCGAAATCGCTCGGGACGAGGTGGATGCGACGGTCGCCGGTCGCGGCACGTGCCGCCGGTGCGTTCTCCTCGCGGCCGAGCGCGTTGAACAGCGTCCCGCGGAGATCGAGATGGAACGGGTCGCCGAACTCGTACGGCTTGGTCGCCTCGTCCCGCTCCCCTCCCCGGCCGCCCCGGTCGATCCTGTGACCGCCGAATGCGTCGCGCTGGAGCCGCGCGAACAGGTCGTCGAGGACCTTCTGGCCGATCCGACGCGACCCGCGTGGCGTCAGCTCGAGCCGCTCCCCGTCGCGTGTCAGGTAGCCGGCCTCCTCGAGCCGACGAGCCAGGTCGTCGAGCGCGTCAAGGTCGCGCACGCCCTCGTCGCCGAGAAGATCACGCACCTCGCTCCGGTCGAGGGCGGCCAGATCCGCCGGTGATTCGACGTCAGAGAGCGCGTCGGCAAGCTGGTCCATCGCCTGCAGTCGGGCGATCTGCGAGAGCGCGCCCTCGAGACCGAGTGGCTCCTCCCCGCCGAACGGGACCCTGTCACCGAGCCCGCCGGGCATCAGCAGATCGAGGTTCGACGCGAGCTGGGCGAGGTCGACGAGCAATCGGTCGTCACGCAGGAGGGCTTCCATCATCGACTGGAGCTCAGCGCGCTGTTCGGGACTCATCGAGCGCATGAGCGATTGCATCGCGGCCATGCGCTGGGCGAGCTGGTCGATGATGTCGTCGAAGGTCTGGGCGCCCGGGAAGAAACGGCCGTGCTTCTGGAGGAACTCGGTCGCGTCGGGCTCGCCGCCGCCGATCCGCTCGCGGATCAGCTCGTTGAGGTCGCGGACCATCTCGCGGTTCGCAGCGAGGTCCTCAGGAGTCATCGACTTGATGGCGTCCGACATGCCCGACACGAACTGGTCGAGGACCTGGCCCTGGAGCTTCGTGACCAGCTCGTCGAACCGCTCGCGGACGCCGGGCTCCATGAAGTCGTAGTCCTGCAGGCCGCGGATCTTGTCACCGAGGTCCGGCGGCAGCGCGTCGAGCTGGTCGAGCCGGCGGGCCGCCGCATCGCGCAACATCTTGCGGAGGTCGTCGGGGACGGGATCGCCGGATGTGTCCGATGCCTGATCGAGCCGCCTCTCCACACCGGCTCGCTCGTCGGCGACGATCTCGTCGAGCTGCCGCCGGATGTCCCCGAGGACGTCGTCGAGCCCGTAGCGTTCGAGCATCTCCTCCCGGCGCCGCTCGAGCCGCTCCATGAGATCGCGCAACCCGGGCATGTCGCCCCGGGTCGGGTCGCCCGTCCGCCAGCCCCGGTCCATCAGTCGCCGGAGCGCCTCGGCGAGATCGCCCTCCGCCATGACGTCGTCGGCGAGCGCGTCGATGATGTCGTCCGCGTCGAGGTCCGCGACCTGCTGCGATCCGTCCCAGGCCGAGTACCGCGCCGCCCTGGCGAGGGCGTCGGCGGCCTCGGCCGCGGTTGCCGGTCGGCGAGGCGGGGCGATCGGCCCGAGATCGCGGGGGTCGGGCGTATAGCCGGTCATCGGACCGCGCCGGTCACCGGTGGTAGACCGTCCCGCCCGGGATCCGATCCTTGTTGAGTCGGCGGGCGAGGTGGAGCCCCTCGAGCAGGAACTCGACGGCCGAGGCGACGACGGCCGGCTCCTCGGATCCGTCGGTCACGTCATAGGCGCCGAGCCGATCGACCGCCATCGAGAGCCCGGGGACCTCGCGCATCCACGCGACGTACTCGCGCGACGGCGTCCGGTCGCCGGTCTCGACCGTGAACCCATCCTCGAAGGCGTCGACGACGCCGTCCAGGTCGTCGACCGACACGTGTCGGCTGAACGTCGCGTGGAGCGCCTTGGTGATGAGCCGCTCGACGATGCGGTCCTCCGGCGCGTCATCGCCGGCGGTCTCGAGCTCGACCTTGCCGACCGTGGATGCCACGACGGCACCGAGGTCGGACACGCGCGGGGCTCCGACCCGCTCGCCCAGTCGCACGGCGCGCTTGAGTGCCGCGGCTTCGAGGACCTCCTGGTTCGCGACCGAGACGCGGACGCTCACACCAGACCGCTGGCTGATCTCGGGGGAGCGGCGTGCGAGATGCGTCAGCTCGGCGACGAGCTCCTCCATGAAGCCCGGCACGACGACAGTCGGTGTCCCGTCCTCGGGTTCGAAACGGACCTTCTCCTGGCGGACGATCGCCATCTCATGCTCGAGCGTCCGTGGGTAGTGCGTCCGGATCTGCGACCCGAGCCTGTCCTTCAGAGGCGTGATGATCCTGCCGCGCGAGGTGTAATCCTCCGGGTTGGCCGACGCCACCACGTACAGGTCGAGCGGCAGGCGGACCTGGAAGCCACGGATCTGGACGTCGCGCTCCTCGAGGATGTTGAGCAGCCCGAGCTGGATCCGTTCGGCGAGGTCGGGCTACTCGTTGATCGCGACGATGCCGCGGTTCGCGCGCGGGATGAGACCGTAGTGAAGGGTCAGCTCGTCCGACAGGTAGCGGCCCTCGGCCACCTTGATCGGGTCGACCTCGCCGATGAGATCGGCGATGGTGATGTCCGGAGTGGCGAGCTTCTCGGCGTAGCGGCGGTCGCGCGGGATCCAATCGATCGCAGTCGCGTCACCGTCGCGCTCGACGATCGCGCGCGCCGCGGGACTGATCGGGGCGAAGGGATCGTCGTTGAGCTCACCCCCGGCGACGACCGGGAGCCACGGATCGAGCAGTCCGACGAGCAGCCTCGCCATCCGGGTCTTGGCCTGGCCTCGCTCCCCGAGGAAGACGAGGTCATGGCCGGCGAGGATCGCGTTCTCGATGGCCGGAACCACCGAATCCTCGTAGCCGACGACGCCCGGGAAGACCTGGCCGCCCGACGCGAACCGGGCGAGCAGATTCGCCCGGAGCTCTTCCTTGACCGAGCGCGAGCGCCAGCCCGAGGCGACCAGTTGACCCAGCATCGCCGGCTGGGGCGGGGTGCGATCGATCGGTTCCACGGGTGGCTCCCCCCGTTGCGTGGGCAGGCTCGGAGGGCGAGCCTAAGCGTCCGTCCGCGGATGGTCAAACGCCTCGACGGGTCGGTAGGCACGGAGCGCCGCAAGGACCCGTTCCGTGTCGGTGACCTCCGTCGCGACGAGGTTGTCGAGGTGCTCGCGACGACGGTCGACCTCGACCTCGAAGTCGCCGGCACGACGCCCGACGCGGCGGGCCAGCTCGGGCGTCACGCCCCAACCGAAGTGCTCGAACGCATCCTCCCCGGCATCCCATGTCGCGAGCACGGCCGGCCCGAGTCGCTGGAGATGGCCGTGGACGTCGCGGGCCACCGGGCGGACGTAATGAGCCGCGACGACTCGGCGCCGGCCGTCCTCGAGGCGGCGCATCACGAGGACCACGCCGAGGTGCGACAGCTCATCGTCGGACAGCCGGACCGGCCATCGACGGAGGGTCTCGAACACATCGTCGAGCGAGTCTGCGTGGATGGTCGCGGCCAACCCGTAGCCGACGGACGCGGCCCGAACGGCGACTTGCGCGGCCTTGCCCCACGTGTAGATCGGCAGGTGGTCGGACAGCTCGGCGGCGTAGATGACCGTCATCGCGGCCCGGATCGGCCCGGCTGCTGCGGGCTCTTTCGGGACTGACGGCTGGCTCGGCCATCCCAGCTCCGACGCCTGCGCGAGCCAGTCGAAGGTTTCCTCCTCGCCGGCGAGACGGACCACGCGAATCTCGGCGGGCAGGAAGGCCAGGAGCGCGTCGAGCATCGTCGACTTGCCGACCCGACCCGCCTCCGCGGCGACGATCACCGGGACGCGTGCCTCGACGAGGAGCCACAACGTCGCGGCCAGTTCGGTGTCCAGAGTGCCGTCGCGGATGAGGGTGATGATCGAGCGATCGGGCGAAGGGTCGGGCACGCTTCGGAGCCTACGGGTGCGCTCGCGGCGGGGTCAAACGAGCATCACTGGTTGACGGTTCTTATCGGGTTCCACGGTCGAACCGCAAGTCGCGCCCGATAGTGTCACGTCTTGGCCCAGGCTCCCTTTCCCCCGAAGGTGAGCCGGGCCAAAATCACGAACGACCGGGTCGCCCCCATACGTCATCCGTCGCGGTGCGACATCGTCGTCCGTCCGGGTTGACATCGGTTTCGCGCCGCGCGTAGACTGCCGACCGGCTCGCAAGTCGCGTGCACAGACCTCTTGAGGAGGCGGCGAGATATGAAGACCGATCCGCGCTTCCTCTCCCGCTGCCGTGCGCCCATCTCGGGCGTCGCACACGGGAGATCTGTGCCCATCTCGAGCTAGACCGCAGGCGGCAGGACCGCCTTCCGGACGAACCAGAGCCGTGGGCCAGATCGGGCCCCCGGCTTTTTTGATGCCTTCCTGCGCAGAGCAGCCAAGGCACCACCAGAAGCCGCGAGGCCCACCGACGACACCGTCGGTTCGGACCCGCGGCTTTCGACGTTTCCGCCCCTCCCACCCGCACTCCCTGGAGTCCACCGTGACCACCCTCCTGAACCCGGAACTGAAGAACGGATCGATCGCCCAGCCGGCGCTGCCGATCGCTCCGGAGCTGACGGTCCCCGCGACCGCCGCCGTGCCCGCTCTCCTGATGGAGGGCGTCACCAAGCGGTTCGTCGTGGGCCGGAAGAAGAAGCCGGTCCTGGCGATCTCCGACGTGTCGCTCCGCCTCGAGCGCGGCGATATCCACGGGGTCCTGGGGGCGAACGGCTCGGGCAAGTCGACGCTCATCCGCCTCATCTGCGGACTGCTGACCCTCGACGAGGGTCGGGTCGAGGTCTTCGGACACGACATCGTCCGCGACGAGATGGCGGTCAAGCGCCTGATCAACCGGGTCAGCGTGGACGCCGCCTTCTTCAAGAAGCTCAGCCCGATGGAGAACCTTCTCTTCGCGGCTCGTCTCTACGGCCTTGACGGCAAGACGGCCAAGCGCGAAGCGATCGTCATCCTCGCCCGGCTGGGCATCTCGGAGAAGCGGATCGACCGCCCGGTGGAGCAGATGAGCCGAGGGATGCAGCAGAAGGTCGCCATCGCGCGAGCGCTGCTGACGAGCCCGACGCTGCTGCTGCTCGACGAGCCGACGACGGGTCTCGACCCCCGTTCGAAGCTCGACGTCCAGTCCTTCATCGAGGAGCTCCGTGAGAGCCACGACGCGACGATCGTCCTGACGACGCACGACCTGGCAGAAGCGGAACGCCTGTGTGGCCGGATCACGATCCTCAACGACGCGAAGGTCGTCGCCGAGGACACGCCGGCTGGTCTCAAGACCCTCATCCGCGATCGCGTGGAAGGTCCCGCGACGCTCGAAGACGTGTTCATGACGTACACCGGCCGCTCCCTCGATGACGACATCGAGGAAGACGACGCCGAGATCGACTGAAAGGAGGTGATAGCGATGTTGTTCAACCCAGACCTGCACGGCCGTTGGGCCAGGGAGCGGATCGAGCGTGAGCTCGAGACGGCTGCCCTGCTCCGTCAGGGCCGCGAGCCACAGCAGTCCGTCCGCCAGGCGGTCGGCCACCGGGTGATCCGGTTCGGCCAGCGCCTTGCGGCCGAACCCCCACTCGAGTCGGTCCGGTCCCGATAAGGGGCCGGACCGACTCCACCACCTCTGGAGATCGATCCGATGACCGTCGTCACCCATGAGCTGAAGGCCTCGTACGCCTTCATCGAGCGCAACTTCAACCTGACCCGCCGGTACTGGGGCTGGGAGCTCGCCTTCCTGGTCTATTCCGTCGCGGGCGCGCTGTCGATCTCGCTCATCGGTGTGTCCCAGGGCAGCCAGGAGCTGCTGCTGTCGCTGATGATCGGCGCGATCTTCTGGAACTACCTGTCCGTCGTCTTCTCGTGGATCGCCGAGACGATCACCGTCGAGCGATGGGAGGGCACCCTCGAATACACGATGATGGCGCCGATCCGACGTTCATCGCAGCTGTTCGGATCGGTGATGTACGCGATGGTCTACGGCCTCGTCCACACCTCGGTCATCTTCGTCGCGCTCGTCCTGTTCTTCCCGCAGCTGGATCTGTCCGGAGCGAACCCGGCGACCGTGGCGGCCTTCATGCTGCTCGGTTCGTTCAGCTTCGTCGGCATCGGGATGATCGCCGCGATCCTGCCGCTGCTCTATGTCGAGCGCGGTGCCCAGATGACGTTCGTGCTGCAGTCGTGCCTGCTGCTGATCAGCGGCGTCTACTACTCGGTCGACATCCTGCCGCCGTGGATGCAGGTGCTTTCGAAGCTGTCGCCGGCGACCTACGTCCTCGAAGGCGTCCGCGCAGGCGCCATCGACGGGACATCGCTCGATCAGCTGACGCACCTGATCTGGCCGCTCCTCGTGATGGGCGTCGCGTTCATCCCGTTCGGGCTGTGGGCGTTCGGGCGTGCCGAGCGCTACGCCAAGCGGACCGGCAAGCTGAAGCGGGTGGGCTGACATGGGCATCGACGTCGCCCTCGAGAGGCTCGGCTGGAACGCGGACTGGAGCGAGGCGTTCGCACCGTTCGCCGAGCAGGGACTCCGACCTGCCCGCGTCGTCGCGGTCCACCGCGAGACGTCGGTCGTTCGTGATGCTGCGGGCGACCGCCCTGCGACGGTGTCCGGCGCGTTCCGCTACGCCGCCCTCGCCCAGTCCGACTTCCCGACCGTCGGCGACTGGGTCGCGCTCGACGCCGGCGACGTCATCGCCGCCGTTCTGCCGCGCCGGACGATGTTCAAGCGGATGGCGTCGGATGCCTCGCGCAACGGCACGCGTCTCGACGATGAGCAGGTGATGGCGTCGAACGTCGACCTCGCCCTGCTCGTCGCGGGGCTCGACAACGACTTCAACCTGCGCCGGATCGAGCGCTACCTCGCGGTCGCCTGGTCGAGCGACGTGACTCCCGTCGTCGTCCTGAACAAGTCCGATCTCGCCGACGACGTCGACGGCCGACTCGTCGCGGTCGACGCGATCGCTCCCGGGGTCCCTGTCGTGCCGGTGTCCGCCTGGACGGGGGCGGGTCTCGACGTGCTGCGCGGCTACCTTCGGCCGGGCTCCACCGCAGCGATCCTTGGCTCATCGGGCGTCGGAAAGTCGACGCTCGTCAACGCGCTCCTGGGCGAGGACCGCCAGGCGACGGGCGCCGTCCGCGGGTCCGACTCGCGCGGTCGGCACACGACGACGCATCGAGAGCTGTTCGAGCTGCCGGGTGGCGCGCTGCTCGTCGACACGCCGGGCATCCGGGCGTTGGAGGTCATCGGCGCCGACGAAGGCGTCGACGCTGCATTCGATGACGTCGTCGACATCGCGGCCACCTGCCGATTCACGGACTGCCGCCATGAGACCGAGCCGGGCTGCGCCGTCCGCGCCGCGCTGGCAGACGGGCGCCTGACGGAGGAACGGCTCGCGAGCCACCGCAAGCTCGAGCGCGAGATCGCCCGCGCAGCCCGCGAGGGTGATCCGCGTGCCCGGGCGGAACATCGTCGCGCCTGGCAGATCGTCAGCAAATCGGTCAACGAACACATGACACGCAAGTACGGAGCGGAGAGATGACAACGTCAACCCGAACCATCGACACTCTCGTCGTGCCCGATCGCGTCCCCCTTCCCGATCCGCGCCTTTCGCCGCGGATCCCGGGGATCCGTGCTCGGTTCTTCCGGGACGACGCGGACTACGAGCCGCTGGCCGAGGTCATCTCCGCGGCGATGACCGCCGACGGTGTCCCGTACCAGCCGACGGCGGCGAACCTTCGGATCGACATGGAGTCGAACGACGGGACGGATCGATTCGAGGACGTCGTGCTCGTCGAGATCGAGGATCGGCTCGTGGCGGTCGCGACCGTCGAGCGGATGGTCCGCGACGACCTGCCGTTGTACAAGATCGAAGGCGAGGTCCACCCGGATCTCCGCCGCCGCGGGATCGGCCGCTGGCTGTTCGACTGGAGCATCGAACGGTCCAGGGCCCGCGCCGCACGCGAGGATGCGGGGGTCGCGGTCGAGCTGACGTCGTTCGTCGAGGATACGGCCCTGGGCACGCGCGCTCTACTCGCGCAGGCCGGCTTCTCGCCCGTCCGGCACTTCTTCCTGATGCGACGGGATAGGCTCGACGACATCCCGGATGTGCCGCTGCCCGACGGCCTCGAGATCCGGCGCGTGGAGCTCGCTCATCGCCGGGCGATCATCGAGGCCGAGAACGAGGCGTTCCGCGACCACTGGGGTCACAGCGAGATGACCGAGAGCACCATCACGAAGACGTTCGCGCGGCCCGAGCTCGACACGGACCTGTGGGTCGTCGCCTGGGATGGCGACGAGATCGCCGGCGTGGTCCAGAACTGGATCTGGCCCGAGGAGAACGTGCGACTCGGCGTGGAGCGTGGCTGGCTCGAGCACATCAGCGTCCGGCGGCCGTGGCGCCGACGCGGCGTCGCCCGCGCCATCACCGCGGCGTCGCTCGTGCGAATGCGCGAGGCCGGCATGACCGAGGGGATGCTCGGCGTCGACTCCGAGAATCCGAATGGCGCGCTCGGCCTGTACGAGGGGCTCGGCTTCGTGGTCACCAGCAGGGCGGCCGCGCATCGGCGACC
>JBJMMQ010000135.1:0-12144 GCA_045804705.1 Chloroflexota bacterium | reverse complement strand
CGCGGTGAGCTCGGCCCCATCGATCTCACGCAGCGGCTGCCGCTCGGACTGGAACAGGAGGGCGGGCGCGCCGGGCGAGACGCGCCGCAGGATCGCCTCCGCGTAATTGATCCTCGCCCCCTCGAACCACCGCGCGCCCGGCATCGCTCCCGCGACGGGATGCTCCCACCGGCCGCGCAGCGGGAGATCGTAGTAGTCGACGACCGACGTCCAGAACGCCCCGAGGTCGTCCACCGACCAGCGCCACAGCGCGTCGTAGTCGCCGAAGACGAGTCCGCGCTCTCGGTCCAGCCAGTGCCGGTAGTCGGTCAGCGTCGAAGCCTCGACGAAGCCGGCGGTCGGCGTCCAGAGCAGCGCACCTTCGGAAACGTGCGCCAGGCCACTCACGGCAGTCGCGCCCTGCGGCGGGCGAGGGCGCGGCCGTGCCAGACGGCCGGCCTCACCGACGTCGCGTCGGTGCGCGATCGGGACCGGCCACCGCGTTCCGCGCTCCGGCGCGGCTCGTACCCGCCCCTGCACCAAGGCCGCGAACCTCGGGCCCGCGCAACCGCCGAGCGCGGCCGCTCTTGAGCTCGTCGAGCCGGACGGGGCCGATGCGAACCCGGACGAGTCGGTCGATCGGCGCACCGACCGCCCCGAACATCCGCCGCAGCTGTCGCTTCCAGCCCTGCGCCAGGATCGCGCGGTACCAGACCAGGTCGCCCGGCGGCGGCGACAGGACGTCCACCAATCGCCGTGTCTCGATGTCGGTGGTGGGGCGGAGGCCGGTCAGTGTCGCGAGGCCCTCCTCGAGCGCGATCCCGGCCTTGAGCGCCGCGACCTGCTCCCCCGTGAGAGGCGCCCGAAGCCCGATCGCGTACTCGCGCTCGATCCCGTGGCGCGGATGAAGGACCCGGTCGGCCCAGGCGCCGTCATTGGTGAGGACGAGGAGGCCCTCCGAATCCTGGTCGAGGCGGCCGACCGGGTAGAGCCGGCCACCTTCGGGGAGCATCGCGGTCGGGATCATGTCGAGGACCGTCCTGCTCGCGTGGCGATCACGGACCGTCGAGGTCACGCCGCCGGGCTTGTGCAGGAGGATGTATTCGGGGGCGGCCGCAGCTCCGATGACGCGGCCATCGACCGCGATCACGGCCTTGTCAGGGTCGACCTGCATGCCGAGCTTCGCGGGCTTCCCGTCGACCGTCACCCGACCGTTGGCGATGAGGGTCTCGCTCGCGCGGCGTGAGGCTACACCGGACGCCGCCAGGACCTTCTGGAGGCGCTCGACGGCCATCAGCCTGCCGCGCCGTCGTCGGCGAACAGCGGCTCGGTGATCGGTTCGCCGCCTTCTTCGGCGAGGCGTGCCGCCACGTCCGCATCGAGCGGCGGCAGCTCCTCGAGGCTGGTCAGCCCGAACCGCTCGAGGAACTCGAAGCCGGTCCCGTACAGGAACGGTCTGCCGGGTGCGCCCGACCGGCCGAGCTCGACGAGGTAGCGTCGATGGAGCAGGGTCCGGATCGTGTAGTCCGAGTCGACGCCGCGGATGCGTTCGACGGCCGATTTCGTGACGGGCTGCCGGTACGCGACGATCGCCAGCGTCTCCATCGAGGCTGGCGAGAGGCGGACGGAATCGGCACCGATGTACCGGGCGACGAGCGCGCCTCCCTCCGGCGCGGTCGCGAGCTCCACCCGGTCGCCATCGACCAGCAGGCGGATCCCGCGTTCTCGGAGCGATACCTCGAGGTCGCCCAGCCGGGCGTCGACGGTTGCCCTGTCCGTCCCGGCGAGGGATGCGATCTCGCGGCGCGACAGGGGCTTCTCGGCGACGAACAGGAGCGCCTCGAGGGCGGCTTCGGTGAGCTCGATCGGGGCGATCGCCGCCGGGGCCCCGGCAGGCTCGACGGTCGCTGTTCCAGGAGACTCGGCCACCTCGGTCCCGTCGATCGGTTCGGTCACGTCGGTCATGCGAACGACTCCAGGGTTTCGTCGATCGGCGCGTCGGTCGCCTCGGAGTCGATGCCGGCCGCGGTCTTCTCGGCTGCGGTGGTCTCGCGAGCCACGATGGGGCCCCATGGCGTCGCCTGCTCGACGACGATCTCGCGGCGCTTCATCAGCTCGAGCATGGCGAGGAAGGTGATCGCGATCACGACGCGGTCGCGGACCCCGGTCAGCAGGTCCTGGAGCACGACCCGCGGGGCATCACGCAGCGCGGATCGGATGATCTCGGCTCGCTCCGTGATGCTGATGGTGCGACGCATCGCCTCGGGCGGCACCTCGGGCGGCGGCGCGATCGCGGCCAACCGTCCGAGCGCGCGGACGAGCCGAGCGGGATCGAGGGCGACGGGCTCGCTCGGTCGTGCTCCGGCCATCGCCGCGGCATGGGCCACCGACGGCTCGCGCCGGAACAGTCCGATCCGTTCGCGGGCTCCATCGGCGAGCTCGACCCCGGCATCGCGGTAGGCGCGGTACAGCAGGAGGCGTGCCCGGAGCTCCGCCTCCGGATCCGCTCCTTCGTCGGCAAGAGTCGCGGCGTCGGCGGCGTCTCCGCGGCGTGGCAGCATCGCCCGGCTCTTGATGAGGATGAGCTGGCTCGCGACGGCCACGAACGCGCTGATGTTGCCGAGGCGGTCCGCGTCCAGGCGGCCGAGCGCGTCGAGATACGCGTCCGCGAGCGCGCCGAGCGGCACCGTCAGCACGTCGAGCTGGCGCGCCTCGATGAGCGACAGGAGGAGTGCCAGCGGACCTTCGAATTCGGCGAGCTGGACCTGGGTCCGGTGCTCGGCACGCCTCCCTTCCCCGAAGGTGACAGCGGGCCCGGCCGGAGCGGGGATATCGGACGGCGGGGCCATCACCGGCACGCCAGGACCAGCCGACTGCATCAGTTCGCCTCGTCCGCGAGCCGGAGCAGCTCCCCGAACTCGGGATCGATCGGTGCGTCCTGGTTCCGGATCAGTTCGACGGTCCGCGTCGAACAACCCGCGGCCCCGGCGAGGGCGGCAGACGTCTCGGCATGAGTGCGCAATCGCGCCAACGCGGCGCGCCAGCCCGGGAGCAACCCCGCGACCTCCCAGATCCATGTCCCGTAGCGTTCCCCGAGCGTGTACGCCACCCGGGGACCGACACCCGTGTCGCCCTTGCCCGCGTCGTGGATGAGGCCCGCGATCAGGACGTCCCGGTCCGTCGCGCCTTCGGCCCGCAGGGATGCGACGACATCGAGGCCATGGCGCCGGTCGGCGATATGCATCGAATCGAAGAGGGCGAGCTGTTCGGTCGAGGTCCAGTCCTCCAGCGCCGCGCGCTCCGCGGGCGCCACGCGCGCCCGGAGATGCGCCCGGAACTGGCGGGTCCTAGACGCCCACCAAGAGGCTGAAGAGCCCATTCAGGATCGGAGTGATGATGCGGCTGCCGATCGAATTCCCGAATGGGAAGAACAGGACAGCCAGCAGGATGAGGAACCCGTACTGCTCGAGGAATGGGCGGATCTGGTACTCGGTCCGCCGGTCCATGAACGCGAACATCACCTTGGAGCCATCGAGCGGCGGGATCGGGATGAAGTTG
Source organism: Chloroflexota bacterium (assembly GCA_045804705.1). GTDB lineage: Bacteria > Chloroflexota > Limnocylindria > Limnocylindrales > CSP1-4 > SPCO01. The sequence continues at coordinate 8,607 of JBJMMQ010000135.1, read as the reverse complement.
AAGATCATCAGCAACAGGTTGATCTGGACGAACAGCGCAAGCGTCTGGAGGACGATGAACGGAACGTCGAGGCTGTCGGTCGCGAGGAGGAACCGCAGCGGCAGGGCGGCGAGCGCTGCCAGCACGAAGTTCGACACCGGCCCGGCGGCGGCGACCAATGCCTCGCCACGACTGCCGCCTTCGAGGTTCATAGGGTTGACCGGCGTCGGCTTCGCCCAACCGAACCCGATCGGCGTCCCCGACGCGGCCGAGCCGATGAACGTCAGCGCGAGGAGCGTGCCACCGACCGGGTCGAAGTGGACGATCGGATTGAGGGTCAGCCGCCCGAACATCTTGGCCGTGCCATCGCCGAGTCGGTAGGCCGCGAGTGCATGGCTGAACTCGTGAACGGGTAATCCGACGAGCAGCATGATCGCGACGACGATGGCCGCCGGGATGAGCGTGTTGGGATCGAGCGTCAAGCGGGCACCTTCGAGTACGGGGGTCGCGCGTATCGTAGCGGCCGCGACCGCGGGAGCGCCGACTACAGGCGAGCGAGCAGGTCAGCCTTCTTGCTGTCGTATTCCTCCGGACTGATCGCGCCGCGGTCGCGGAGATCGGCAAGGCTGGCGAGGGTCCGGGTGACTTCGTCTGGATCGCTCGTGCGAGACGGCGGCGCGGCGGACGCGGTCGTCCCAGCAGCGACGGGTGTCGCCGTCGACACAGTCGCAGCGGTCGTGGCGCCAGGGTCAGCCTGCGACGTCGGTCCGTCACGCAACGGCGGTCCGGGTGCCCAGCCCGCGCGCTCCATGTCGACCTCGTAGTCGTGCTTCGCGTCGAGCATCTTCTTCTTGTACACGATCGGGCTGCGGATCATCCGCATCGTCTCGATGCCGCTCTCGGATGCGGTCAGGACGGTCAGGTCGCCGAAGTCGAACATCCGCCCGAAGACCGACTGCGTGAGGACGGCGTCGTTGATCTTCTCGAGCGAGCTGTCGGTCGCATTGCGATTGAAGACGCCCTCGACCTGGATGACCCTGCGATTCGTCAGGACGTACTCCTGGTTGAAGTACCGGAGGATCGTCCAGGCAGCCACCGCAAGACCACCGAAGAACAGGATCGCGGTCGCCCAGCCGAGGATGTTCGAGAGGGTGTCGTTCACGCCACCCGACCCAAGACCACTCCGGATCATGAGCACGAGGAACGCGAAGACGAGGGCGAGGATCGAGTACCGGGCGCCCCAGATGAAGACGAATGGGTGCTGTTTGTTGCGGTAGAGGATCCGCTCGCCGGTCGACAGCAGCCCGTCGGCATAGCTCATCTGGAAGGTGCCTCCTTCTCAGGCCCGTGGGTGGGCCCGGCTGTAGACGTCCCGGATCCGTTCGCCGGTGAGATGCGTGTAGAGCTGAGTGGTGGAGATACTCGCATGCCCGAGCAATTCCTGGACGACCCTCAGATCGGCTCCGCCCTCGAGGAGATGGGTCGCGAAGGAGTGGCGCAGGGTGTGCGGGCTGACACGGTCGGTCAGGCCGGCACCGCCCGCGGCCCGCTTCACCGCCGCCCATGCCTGCTGACGAGCCCACCGGCCACCGCGATCGCCCAGGAAGAGCGGGCCGCCGCGGACGGGTGCCACGTGATGGACCGCGATGAGGACGGCCCGCGCGCCGTCGATCCAGCCGGTGAGCCAGTCGAGGGCGATCTCGCCCACGGGGACGAGCCGCTCCTTGTCGCCCTTGCCGATGACCCGGACGAAAGCACCGTCGCGTGAGAGATCCTCGAGGTCGAGGTTGATCGCTTCGCTGATGCGGAGGCCGGCGGCGTACAGGAGTTCGAGCAGGGCGCGGTCGCGGATGTCCGAGGCCGCCTCGAGCAGGCGCTCCGTCTCGTCGACCGTGAGGGTCTCGGGCAGGAGGCGGGAGGGTCTGGGCAGATCCAGATGTGCCGCGACATCGATCCCGATCAGGCCCTCGCCATACGCGAACCGATAAAAGCCTTTCAGTGCCGCAGCGCGCCGGCGAAGGCTGCTCGGCGCCAGCCCAGGGTCGTTTCGCCGGCCGCGTCGCGTCCGTGCCGCGAGGTACCCGACAGCGGCATCGGGGGAGTTCGCCCAGGCGCGGGTCACGCCGCGTGATGCCTCGTAGTCGTGAAGATCGGCGCGGTACGCGCGGATGGTCGCCGGCGCGAGCCCGCGCTCGACGTGGAGGTAGGTCAGGTAGCCGTCGATGGCGGTCGAGAGGTCCGGCATCGGGCCGCGTCGTCAGCCGGCCTGCGCGACCCCGACGCGCCAGGCCTCGGCGCGGTCGAGGAGCTCGCGAGCGCTCGCCAGCGTCGCGGCGCCGCCCGACTCACCACCGATCATCTGGGCGAGCTCGACGATCCGGCCTTCGCGATCGAGCTGCTCGATGCCAGTGACGGTCCTGCCGTCCCGTTCGCGCTTGGCGATGCGGAAGTGGGCGTCGGCGTGGGAGGCGATCTGCGGCAGGTGGTTGACGCACAGAACCTGGTGGCGGCGGGCGAGCGCCCACAGGCTCCGGCCGATGGGGTCGGCGCTCCGCCCGCCGATGCCGGTGTCGACTTCGTCGAACACGAGGACAGGGGTCTCGTCCGCCTCGGCGACGACCCGCTTGATGGCCAGCGCGACCCGCGACAGCTCTCCACCCGACGCGATCCGCGCGAGCGGCCGAGCCGGCTCGCCGGCGTTCGGGGCGAGGCGGTAGACGACCTGATCCGCGCCCGTCGCGTCAAAGGCGACCGCGTCACCGTCGATCTCGACCGCTGGTTCGTCCGTGTCTGCCGGACGGTGCCCGAGGGCGACCTCGAAGACATCGGCCGGGAAGCCAAGCTCGACAAGGGCGTTCCCGACCGCCGCGGCGAGTCCGGATCCGGCGATTCGACGCGCTCGGGTCAACGCCGTTGCGGCCGCAGCGACCTCCTCGAGAAGCGCGGCATCCTCCCGCTCGCGGCGGGCACGTTCCTCGTCGAGACCGCGCAAGCGCTCCAGCTCGGCAGATGCTCGTTCGAGATGGGCGATGACCGCTGCCTCGCCATCGCCGTACCGACGCTCGACCGAAAAGATCTCCCCGAGTCGCGTCTCGAGGGCGGCGATCGCGGCGGGATCGTGCTCGATGTCGTCGGCCAATGCTCGGATCTCCGCCGCGGCGTCGTCGAGCTCGGCCTCCAGGCCCGAAAGCCGCTCCGCGGATGGTTCGAAGCGGGGGTCGAGACGCGCGAGCGCACGTGCTTCGCGTGCAGCGATCGCGACCGATTCACGCGCGCCGGCCTCGTCTGCGGCCAGGGCTTCGTGGACGGCCGCCGCTCCGCGGGCGATCGCCTCGCCATGCTGGGCGCCTGCGAGCCTCGACCGGATCTCGTCGGCCTCGCCAGGCCGGAGGCGCGCGCCTTCGATCTCGGCGACCTCGTATTCGAGGAGGTCGACGCGACGGGCGAGCTCCCTTGGTTCGATCGCCAGCTCGGCGAGGGCAGCGCGGTTCGCCCGCCACCGTTGCACCGCCTCCGCCATCGTGATCCGCGCGGCCCCGTGCCGGCCGAACGCGTCGAGGAGGTCGCGTTGCCAGCGCTCGTCGAGGAGCCGCTGTTGGTCGTTCTGCCCATGGATCTCGATGAGCGGCCCGACCTCCTCGGCCAGACGCGACGCGGTGGTGGCGAGGTCATCGATCCGGGCACTCGAACGACCGCCGGTGGCGACCTCGCGGACGACGATGAGTGGCTCGGGCATCCGGTCGAAGAGGGCCTCGACGCGCGCGGAATCCGCCCCGTGGCGGATGACACCGGTGTCGGCGCGGGCACCCCGGACGAGCCCCAGTGCGTCGATGAGAAGGCTCTTGCCGGCGCCCGTCTCGCCGCTGATCACGTTGAGTCCCGGCTGGAGAGTCAGGCGCAGGCGATCGATGAGCGCGAGATCGCGGACCGTGAGCTCGAGGAGGCGCCCGGCGCTCACGATGGAAGGAGCGCCACCTTGCGCCGGAGGAGGTCCCAGAACGGTTGCGCTCCGTGCGGTTCGATGAACCGGATCGGCCGGGTCATCGCGCGGACCTCGACGACATCACCGACCTCGAGCGGGATGTCGTCGCGGCCGTCGATCGACACGAGCGCCTCGACGGCGTCCACGACGGTGCACCGAACCACCTGCTCGGGGCCGACGACGACCGATCGGATGGCGGAGAGGTACGCCGCGATGGGCGTCACGATGAGATTCCGGGCGCTCGGGTCGAGGATCGGGCCGCCTGCCGAGAACGAATAGCCGGTCGAACCGGTCGGGCTTGCGATCACGAGCCCGTCGGCGATGAACGTGGCGAGATGCGTGCCATCGATGGCGACGTCGAGCCGGCACACCCGCGCAAGTGCGCCCCGGGCGACGACGATGTCGTTGAGGGCCACGAGCCGGGTCCCCGGGCCGGGCGTCGGCGACGTGTCTGCGCCGGACGGCAGCGAGGCCCCGCCGCGGAGGATCCGCGCCTCGATCGCCATGCGCTCTTCGAGCCGGTAGTCGCCCGCGGCGATGAGTGCCAGCACGGCGTCGAGCTCGCCGGCCTCGGCTTTCGACAGGAAGCCGACCTTCCCGAGGTTGACGCCGAGAAGCGGGACGTCGACGTCAGCGACCGCGCGCGCCGCGCGAAGGAAGGTCCCGTCGCCACCGAGGACGACGAGCGCGTCGGTCGTGGCGAGCTCCCTGACGAGGGCTTCCGTATCGCCGGATGCGACTTGCCACTCGGCGATGCCGCGGACCTGGCACCAGCCGGCAGCCCGGGCGCTCAACTCGACAGCGGCCTCGATCGTCGGGTTATAGGCGAAGCCGATGCGCTCGACCGTCACGCTGGGGTGACCTCCGCGATCCGCTCGGCGATCTCGGCGCAGCCCGGTCCGGGTGCGAGGTCAACGAGGAACTCACGGTTCCCCTCGGGTCCGGTGATGGGCGAGGCGATGACCGCGCGCGTGCCGAGACCGTGTCCCTCCGCGGTTGCGACGATCCGTTCCAGCACCTCGCGATGGATCGCCGGATCGCGAACGACTCCATGGTCCGTCCGGCCTTTGCCGGCTTCGAACTGCGGCTTGACGAGCGCGACGATGTGTCGGCCGGGACCGGGTCGAAGCGTCGTCACGATCGGACCAAGCACGACCCCGAGCGAGATGAACGAGACGTCGATGCTGACGATGTCGATCGGTTCCGGGAGGGACTCGGCGGTCAGGTTCCGCGCGTTCGTCCGTTCCATCGAGACGACCCGCGAGTCTGCGCGCAGGGTCTCTGCGAGTTGGCCGCGGCCGACATCGAGAGCGTAGACGCGGCGCGCACCGCGCTGCAACAGGACGTCGGTGAAGCCGCCGGTCGAGGCGCCGACGTCGAGCGCGACGAGCCCCGTCGGATCGATCTCGAAAGCGTCCAATGCGGCCGCGAGCTTGTAGCCGCCGCGGCTGGCATACGGTTCCGGCGCTGCCACGGAGATCGTCGTGCCCGCGTCGATGAGGTCACCGGGTTTCCGGTCGTGCCGCGCCGCATCACCCTCCCCCACCCTGACCTTGCCGGCCAGCACGAGCGCCTGCGCGCGACTCCGCGTCTCGACCAGCCCACGCTCGACGAGCAGCTGATCGAGCCGGACACGTGGCCGCTTGCGGGTCGGTACCGAGCTCATCCGCATATCGTGGCACACGAGGCTTCACTCGCAGCCATCGCGGATCGTCCCGGATCTGCTGGCGTCACGACAGCGCCACCCCCTGCTCCGAACACCACCGCCGCAGACTGCGGGCCGATCCGGTCGCGCCCTTCTCGTCATAGAGGGCGAGTGCTTCGCGGAGCGCTGCGGTGGAGCTGTCGTTGTCGCCTGCGGCCAGCAGGATCTCGCCACGTTCCCTCAGCGCATCTGCCGTTTCCATCAGGTAATCCGTCGGTCGGAGAGATCGGATCGCGTCATCGACGGCCGCCAGTGCGGTTTCTGAGTCGCCTCGGGCGAGAGCGACGCGGGCAGTCGCCTGGCCGATCGCGGCACGAGTCGCGAAGTCGTCCGCCGCACCGAGCGACCGGGCTTCCTCGATCAGCCTTTCAGCTTCATCGACGCTTCCGGTCGCGGCGAGATACTTCGCGAGCAGGCCGGTGACCGTCGAATTCATGCCCGTCTCGCCGCGCCCGTCCCAGTACGCCTTGTCGCCGTTGAGGACGGAGATCGCCTCATCGAGCCGCCCGAGTCGCCAGAGACCCTCGGCGAGGACCTGGTAACTGAAGATGCGGGCGTCCGCGTGATCCTCGCTCGCTCGGTACAGACGATCGATCAGGACGTCCGCTTCGGCGGTCCGACCGGCCATCGCCAGCAGTCCGACCTCTACGACGTCGCAGCCGAGGCGTGCGGCCACGACATCTCCGAGGATCCCCCGGGCAAGGTCGAGGTTCTCGATCCCCTGCTCGATCGGCGTCGCCCCCCAGTACGCATCCGTCCTCAAGCCCGAGGTGACCCATTCGCGATAGACGACCCGCAGGTCGTCGATACGCGGAAGCAGTCGCTCGGATATCTCGCGCTGCTCACGCGTCCGACCTGTCCAGAATGCCCACTGACCCAGTCCCAGAAGGCAGGCGGTGACGGCAGCCGGATCCCCGAGGGCCTCGGCCTCGGCCAGCAGGGCGCTCACCTCGTCGTGGCTGGTCTGCTGCGACACCGACGGGTCGATCATCGTCTCGGCGAAGGTCAGGAACACGGCTGCCCTGATACGGAGTGCCGGCCACGAACCGGCATCGGTTGAAGCGATGAAGGCACGAAGCACGTCGCTTGCGCGGGATCCCTCGTCGATGAAGACGAAGGCCTCGCCGAGATCCACCAGCGCCTCAGCACGTTCGAACCCATCAAGCAAGGTCGCCGACCGTTCGAGCAGTCGGGCGGCACCTGCGCCATCGCCTCGTGCCTGGGCCCGTTCGGAGGAGGCTCGGAGGGCTCGGCCAGCCTCGCGGCCGAGCTCCTCTGTCCGCGCGTCGATCGGCCCGAGCTCCGTCCGGAACCCGTAGGCCCGCTCGAGGTGATAGCCGAGGATCTCCTGATATTCGGCCATGCGGTCACCCAGGGTCCCCGTCAGCCATCGGGCGAACTTCTCATGCAGCTCGGCGCGCTGCTCCTTGGGCATCGCCTGGTAGGCGGCGTCGCGGATGAGCATGTGCCGGAAGCGGAACGCGTCCTCGCCCGCGAACTCGGCGCGATCGGGTCGGATCAGCTCCTTGCGGGCGAGCGCGAGAAGTCGGGGCCGGACCTGTGCCCGGTGACCCTCGGGTGTCAGAGACGCGATGGCCCCCGTGTGGAAGACCTTCCCCTCCACTGCACCACGTTCGATGACGGCGCGCTCCTCGGCCTCGAGGCGATCAAGCCTGGCCGCGAGGAGGAGCTGGATCGTCGGCGGTACGGTCAGATCGGCGAGGTCCGCCGCCGCCCGCCATCCGCCGTCTTCTTGCCGAAGCAGCCCATCGTCGATGAGCATCCCGAGCATCTCCTCGACGAAGAGCGGGTTGCCCTCCGCGGCGGCGAGGATCCGATCGTATGCGGGTTTCGGGAGATTCGCGCCGCCAAGGAGGTTCTCGAGCAGCGCACCTGCCTCGACGGACCCGAGCGGCTCGAGCAGGATGGCTGTCGCGTTCAGCTTGCCACCGCCCCAGCCAGGCCGGATCTCGAGCAGTTCCGGGCGCGCGATACAGAGCAGCAGCAGCATCGCGTCGCGCGTCCAGTCGGCCAGGTACTCGATGAGGTCGAGCAGGAGGGGCTCCGCCCAGTGGATGTCATCGATGACGAGGACGACGGGCCGCTCCCGGGCGACGTGTTCGAAGAGCTTGCGCATGGCCCACGATCCGTCCTCCGCCGTGCTCGGGTCGGCCCAGCCGAACAGCCCGCCGACGAGTCGGGCGATGCGTTCCCCGTCCTCCGCCCCTGACAGGACGAGGGACAGCTTCGCGATCGCGGTGGCCGGATCGTCGGCCTCTCTGATGCCGGCGACCTCCTGGACGATCTCGCGCATCGCGTAGAAGGTGATGCCGTCGCCATACGACAGGCAGCGGCCTCGGAGGACCGTCGCGTCCTCCACCCCATCGAGGAACTCCCGGATGAGCCGTGACTTTCCGACGCCGGCCGATCCGAGCAGCGTGAACAGGTAGGAGGTTCGCTCGCTCCGTGCGCGATCGAGGCCGCGACGGACCAGATCGAGCTCGGTCGTCCGACCGACCATCGGCGAATCAAGGTGGCGGGCGTGGCCGGCGCTGTCGGCGAGGACCGTCACGAGGCGCAAGGCGGCGACCGGCTCGGCTTTGCCACGAAGGGCGAGCGGCTCGACCGCCTCGACCTCGACCGCGTCCCTGACCAGCTGGTGAGTCGCGACGGCGATGAGGATCTCGCCCGCCTTCGCCGCCTGCTCGAGGCGAGCCGCGACATTGACCGCGTCGCCGCTGACCAGACGCTGCCCTTCCGACTGATCCCCGGCCATGACCTCACCGGTGTTCAGCCCGATGCGGACGGCGATCCGCAGACCGTGATCACGCTCGACGAGGTCGTTGAGGCCCGCGATCGCGGTCTGGATCGCGACGGCCGCGCGGACTGCACGGAGGGCGTCGTCCTCGTGGACCCGCGGGATGCCAAAGACGGCCATGAC
>JBJMMQ010000134.1:0-6873 GCA_045804705.1 Chloroflexota bacterium | reverse complement strand
TCGTCTTCAAATACTGCGACGACAACGACCGTCCGCTGCTCGAGCTCAATGACCTCAGCGAGACGGTCAAGTTCCTCTCGTCCCCCGAGAACAAGCAGATCCTCGCGGACTACGGCGGGATGTCGAGCGCCTCGGTCGGCGTGCTCCTGCGCTCGATCATCGTCCTCGAGCAGGAGGGTGCCGACATCTTCTTCGGCGAGCCCGAGTTCGAAGTCGAAGACCTGCTTCGATCGACGCCCGAGGGCGAAGGTGTGATCAGCGTCCTCGAGCTGTCCGACGTCATGAACCAGCCCCGGCTCTTCTCGACGTTCATGCTCTGGATGCTGGCCCAGCTGTACGAGTCGCTGCCCGAGGCGGGCGACCTGCCCAAGCCGAAGCTGTGCTTCTTCTTCGACGAGGCGCACCTGCTCTTCGATGACGCATCGGATGCCCTGATGGAGCAGGTCGAGCGGACCGCCCGGCTCATCCGCTCGAAGGGCGTCGGCATCTACTTCGTGACCCAGGTCCCGACCGACGTGCCGTCGTCCGTCCTGGCCCAGCTCGGCAACCGGGTCCAGCACGCGCTCCGCGTGTTCACGCCCGACGACGCCGACGCGTTGCGCAAGACCGCCCGGACCTTCCCGATGACCGACTTCTTCGACATCGAGAAGACCATCACCTCGCTCGGGACGGGCGAGGCGCTCGTCACCGTCCTGTCGCCGCGCGGTGTGCCGACGGCGCTCGCACCGACGCGCCTGCTGGCACCCGATTCGCTCATGGCGCCGATCGATGCCGTGCAGTTCCAGGGCCGCATCGCGACCAGCCCATTCGCAGCGAAGTACGGAGCGACGGTCGACCGCGACAGCGCGTACGAGCGGATCACGGCACGCATCGCGGCCGCCAAGGCAGCGACAGCCGCTGCCGCTGCGGATGCGGCGATGCGAGCAGGGGTGGACCCGACGACTGCGACCGGCATGAACACGATGACGCCCGCCCAACAGCAGCGCGAGATCGCCCGCCAGGCCAGGGAGCTGGCAGCGGCCCAGAAGGCTGCCGAGCGCGAGCGGAAGGCGCAGGAGAAGGCCCAGCGGGACGCGGCGCGCGCGCAGCAGAAGACGATCGACACGGCGATCCGGACCGGCGGCAAGGTGGTCACGTCGCGGCTCGGCCAGGACGTCATCCGCGGGGTCTTCGGGACGCTGTTCGGCGGCAAGGGGAGATGACGACGGACCGCGTCGCGGTCCCGACCGGCACCCGCACCTGGCTCGATCCCGACTGGCGCGCAGGGGCGCTCGCCTGGGCGGAGACGCAACTGGCGGAGCTTGGCCGGACGTTGACGGGCGAGCCGGAACAGCCGCACGTCCGGCCATGGTCGACGGCGATCCGTATCCCCACCGACGGCGGGACGGTGTGGTTCAAGGCAAGCGGTCCCGGTTCGGCACATGAGGGACCGTTGCTGGAGGTGTTTCGGGCGGCGGGCACGGGCCATGTGCTCCTTCCGATCGCCCGTCACCCGACCCGACCGTGGCTGGTGTTCGAGGACGGCGGGGGAACGCTGCGCGCCACCCGGCCCGATGGGACTGGCGACCATGACATGACTGCCTGGGAGAGGATCCTCCGCGAGTACGCGGCCATCCAGCGCTCAGTCGAGGACGAAGCGACGGTCGAAGCGATGCTCGCGGCCGGGACACCGGATGGACGGCCGGACCGACTCATCGAGGGGCTCGAGCGGTTGCTCGAGGACGATGTCGCCTGGGGCCTGATCCTGGCAGAGGAGCGTGAGGAAGCCGTAGTCGCTCGGGATCGGCTGCGCACCGCGCTGCCCCAGATCCGGACTGCCGGCGGCCGGCTGGCGGGAGCCGGGGTCGCGACCTCGATCCAGCACGACGACCTCCACGGCGGGAACATCCTGGTCGGGCCTGACGGCGACCGCGTCTTCGACTGGGGGGACGCCGTCGTCGCTCACCCATTCGACACGCTCACCACGACGTTCAATTCGATCGCCCACCACACGGGCCGGGAACTTTCCGATCCTGTCTTCGAACGGCTGCGTGACGTCTACACCGAAGCCTGGAGGGATGTCCTGCCGCGCGCCGAGCTGACCGAGGTCGCCGCTCTCGCCCAGGCGCTCGGGTGCATCGGCCGGTCCCTCGCCTGGGAACGTGCACTGACGGGCCTCAGGCCCGAGGAGCTCGACGGCCACGGCGACGAGATCGCCGGCTGGCTCGTGGAGCTCGCGGGGCGGCTCGACGGGATCGGCGTGGCCTGACCACGAGCCCGATCTGGGATGTTCCTGTAACGACCCATCTCGCGATCCGGGTCTAGACTCATCGCCTGAACGGCTGGCACCACCCCAGACGAGCCGGCTAGCGTCTTCCGCCGCGAACGCGGCCACCCGAAGCAGCGGGATCGAGCGCAGTCGGAGCGCCCCGCCGCTTGGACACAACAGGAGGAGCGAAGCGTGATCTCCCCATCCGTTCGACGCGCGTCCACCGTGGCGCTCGGCCTGATCGGCTCGATCGCGATCGTCGGTGGCACGTTGGCTGCCGGCGATGTGCGCCTTTCCAATGACGTCGGGCACGGCTACGTCAGCGCGTACACCCTCGCGACCGGCAACCCCTACACGGACGACGTCCTCGATGAGTGCGGCGTGTCGCGTGGACGTCAGAACGAGCCCGCGGTCGAGATGGACCCTCGGAACTCGGACGTCCTCATCGGCAGCTCCAATGACTACTGCGGCGTCTATCAGCCGCCTGGAAGCGCGACCCCGGACCCGGTCGGTCCGATCTGGCTCGGCTACTACCGAAGCGAGAACGCGGGCACGAGCTTCGTGAGCTCGCTCGTGCCGGGTTACCCCGGCGACACGTCTCCCTATGCCGCGAAGGCTCATATCCGGACCGCGAGTGCCGGTGATCCCGTCATCGCCTGGGATCGCCACGGCCGCGTGTTCATGGGCTCGGAATCGTCCGATGACCCGGCAGGGACCAAGAAGACGTTCGGCGACGTGTTCGTCGCTGTCTTCGACAACCCGGGTGGCCCCGGTGGGGCGACGGTGAACGATGGCAAGCGGTTCGTCCGGAGTGAGATCGTGAGCCGCGGCTCGTCGGCCCCGAACCTCCTCGGCGTGTTCAATGACAAGACTGCGATCGAGGTCGACAGGACCGGCGGGTCGTGCGACGGCAACGTCTACTTCGCCTGGTCACGCTTCACCGGCAATGGCACCAACAACATCTACTTCGCTCGTTCGACGGACCATGGCGCGACGTGGTCGAAGCCGAAGAGCCTCAGCCAGGTCGCCCAGGACGTCCAGTTCCCGGACATCTCGGTCACCGCGAACGGCCATGTCTACGTCACGTTCCGGCAGTCCGAACGGAAGAACGGGCAGCCGAACGCGGTCGACATCACCAAGTCGACGAACTGCGGCGCGACGTTCGGACCCGCCAAGGTCCTCCAGGAATTCACCCCGTACGATGCGAGCGATGTCGCGGATCCAGAGGCGACGCCGGAAGGCAGCGGGATCGAGGAGCCCGTCGAGGAAGAGGGGACAGACGCCGGCAACGCGCGCGACTGCGGCGATTTCGACGCCCATTGCGAGTCGGGCTACACGTTCTTCCGACGCGACACCCAGGTCCGCTCGACGGCTGACCAGGAGGACGCCGCACACGAGTGGATCTACATCGTCTATGACCCCAGCAAGCCCGGGACCGAGGTGGCGACGGGCACGACCTACGGTTCGATCGATACCGGGATCGGCAGCCAGTCGGGCGTCTATTTCCTGCGCTACGACGGCGCGACCGGGACCAAGTCAGAACCGACCCTGATCGACGACCAGTCGAGTGGCCACCAGCTCTTCCCGGATATCTCGGCGGGCGGCGGTGGCAACCTGCACACGATCTGGTGGGACAGCCGCAACGATCCCTCATATTCACGAACCAGGCCGATCGGCAACGACGCCGCCGGTGTCACGTATCCCAGCCTCCAGGTGTTCGGGTCCAGCTCGACCGACTCGGGTGCGACGTGGGCGTCCGCGACCGCCGTGACCGAGACCTTGAGCAACCCGAACTACGAGCAGTTCTCGAACCGCACGGTCCCGTTCGCGGGCGACTACCTGTGGGTCACGTCGGACGGCGCCGATGCGTTCGCGACGTGGACCGACTGGCGGGATACCGTCCGGGGAGACGATCCGCGCGAGGTCACCGAGGACGAGGATGACGGCAGCGCCGACGTCCTCCAATGTCGCACCTTCGATGAGGCGACCGGGTGGAGTGGTGACACCTGCCCGCACGCGGGCGGTCTCGACCAGAACATCTACGGCGCGACCGCACCGTAGGCTCGAATCGGCATAGGGCGGCGGAGACGCCGCCCCTTATTCGATGACGAGGTTCGCCGGCAGGTCGGGCTCAGCCGGATAGGCCGGCTTCAGCGCAGCCATCGTCTCGGCAAGGATCGTCGCGACGGCGAGATTCCGGAACCACTTGTGGTTGGCAGGGATGACGTACCACGGCGCCCAGTCAGTCGAGGTCTTCGAGAGCGCGTCGTCGAAGGCGGCCTGGTAGTCGTCCCAGAGCTTCCGTTCGTCAAGGTCGCCGAGCGAGAACTTCCAGCGCCGGGTCGGGTCGTCGTACCGGGCCTGGAACCGCTTGCGCTGCTCGTCGCGGTCGATCGACAGGAAGAACTTGACGATCGTCGTTCCGTTCGCCGCGAGCGTCGCCTCGAAGTCGTTGATCTGGTCGTACCGCTTCGACCAGACTCTCTTCGGGACGAGGTCGTGGACGCGGACGACGAGGACGTCCTCGTAGTGTGAGCGGTTGAAGATGCCGATCTCGCCCTTCGCCGGCGTCCGCTTGTGGATCCGCCACAGGTAGTCGTGCGCGAGCTCCTCCGGGGTCGGCTGCTTGAACGCCGAAACCGTGCAGCCCTGCGGGTTGAAAGCCTCCATGACCTTGTTGATCGTCCCGTCCTTGCCGGCGGCGTCGATGCCCTGGAGGACGACGAGGACCGACTTCTTGCCCTCCGCCCAGAAGCGGTCCTGCAGGTCCGACAGGCGTTCGAGCGCCTTTGCGGTGACAGGAGCGGCTGAGGCCTTGTCCAGGCCGAACGTCCGCCCCGGGTCCAGCTTCTCGAGGCGGATCCGTGACCCAGGCTTGATCCGCAGGGCGTCTCGGAGATCGGTCGGATGCGGCATGGCTGACCTCGTCGCGGCGGTGTCACGGGAACCGGTTGTACGATGCGAACCGTACCCGAAAGGAGCTCCGACCCGATGGCAATCGCCGCTGCGACACAGCCTCATCCGATCTATCTCGCCGGCCGCTGGGTCGATTCCCCGGACGTGCTCGTCATCGACAACCCCGCCGACGCCGAGTCACCCGCCGGCACGACCTACAACGCGACGGAAGCCCAGTACGAGGAGGCGGTCGAGGCCGCCGTTGCCGCGTTCGAGGTCACCCGCAAGATGCCCGCCTACGAGCGGGGCCGCATCCTGCGCGACATCAGTGCCGGCATCCGCGCACGACGCGAGGAGCTCGGCCGCCTGATGGCGCTCGAGGCCGGCAAGCCGATCCGAGACGCGCTCATCGAGGTCGACCGCGCGACGCTCACTTTCCGGCTCGGCGCGGAGGAGGCGGAACGGATGACCGGCGAGGTCATCCCGCTCGATCTCATGCCGTCGTCGAAGGATCGCGTCGGCATCACCCGACGCTTCCCGATCGGCCCGATCGCCGGCATCAGCCCGTTCAACTTCCCGCTCAACCTGGCGGCCCACAAGATCGCCCCGGCCATCGCCTCGGGCAACCCGATCGTGCTCAAGCCGCCGTCCAAGGACCCGCTGACGATGCTGACGGTCGCCGAGATCATCGAGGCCGCCGGGGTTCCGGCGGGGTCGGTGTCGATCCTGCCGATGACCCGCGAGCTCGGGGATCGGATGGTGGCCGACCCGCGGTTCAAGCTGCTGACCTTCACCGGGTCGCCCTCGGTCGGCTGGCGGATGAAGGACCGAGCAGGCAAGAAGAAGGTCGTCCTCGAGCTCGGCGGCAATGCCGGGGTCATCGTCGACAAGACGGCCGACCTCGACTGGGCGGTCAAGCGCTGTCTCGTCGGCGCGTTCACCTACGCCGGCCAGGTCTGCATCAGCGTCCAGCGCGCGTTCATCCACGAGGATGTCTGGGACGAGTTCCTGGGCCGGTTCGTCGAGGGCGCCAAGGGTCTCAAGCTCGGCGATCCGCTGGATCCGACGACCGATCTCGGCCCGATGGTCGATTCGTCCGCTGCGGGACGCACCCAGCGCTGGGTCGACGAGGCGGTCGCGATGGGTGCCAAGGTCCTTGCGGGCGGTCGCGCTGACGGCGCGTTCTTCCCCCCGACGATCCTGAGCGACGTCCCGTTGACCGCCCAGATCTGCTCGAACGAGGCGTTCGCGCCCGTCGTCGTCGCCATCCCGTTCCGCGAGCTCGACGAGGCGATCGCCGGCGTCAACGATTCGATGTTCGGTCTCCAGACGGGCGTCTTCACCAACGACCTCGCGGGGGCGTGGCGAGCGTTCGGGGAGCTCGAGGTCGGCGGCGTCATGATCAACGACGTGCCGACCTATCGGATCGACCACATGCCGTACGGCGGGGTCAAGGATTCCGGTCTCGGGCGCGAGGGGCTGCGCTACGCCATGGACGACATGACCGAGATCCGGATCATGGTGCTCGCCCAGCCCCAGTAGTGGTGGCTGGTCGACTTCGCCCGCGCGAAAGATCGGCCGGGACGGCCTTTCGAGTGACTTCCAAACACGTCGATTCCTTGGGGCGGTCTCCAGCCGACGTCGTAATGGCCTATCTCGCCGACCGACGCGCATTCGAGATAGAAGCGATGGCCCTCGCCGACCGAGCCGATCAGAGCGAGGACCCGACG
>JBJMMQ010000133.1:0-20852 GCA_045804705.1 Chloroflexota bacterium | reverse complement strand
GTCGTCGATGTACACCGGCGCCTCGGACAGCGCGTTCATCGCCGGGGCGATCCGGGCGAAGTCCATCTCCTCGAGGACGCCGGTCCGGAGCCGTTGGCTGTCGATGTTCGAGACGCTCGAGAGGAGCCGCAGGACGAGCTGCTCCTTGCTCATCTCGAGACTGAAGACGCCGACGCTCTTGCGTTCGCGAACGGCCGCGTGTTCCGCGATGTTCAGGGCGAAGCTCGTCTTGCCGACTGACGGCCGCGCGGCGAGCACGACGAGGTCGCTCTTCTGGAGGCCTGTCGTCAGGGTGTCGAGATCGGTGAAGCCGGTCCGAACGCCACTGATCTCGCCGCGATGGGCGTGGAGGTAGTCGAGCCGGTCATACGCATCGTGGAGCAGCGACTTGAGCGGGCTGAACCCCGCGTCGACGCGCTTCTGACTGACCGCGAAGAGCTCCGCCTCCGCGCGATCGATGGCCTCCTGGACTTCCGCGGGGTCCTCGTAGCCGATCCCGGCGATGCGGCCGGCGGCACCGATCAGGTTCCGGAGGACCGCCTTGCGCTCGACGATCCGGGCGTACTGCGCGACGTGGACCGCCGTCGGCGTCTCGTTCGAGAGGCTCGACAGATACGCCCGTCCGCCGATCGCCTCGAGCTCATCCTTGCGCTCGAGCGCTTCCGCCACGGTGACGATGTCGATCGGTTCGCGGCGCTCGAACAGGTCGAGCACGGCCGAATAGATCCGACCGTTCGCCTGCCGATAGAAGTCCGCCGGCCGAAGGAACTCGGCCACCTCGATGACGGCATCCCGGTCGATCAGGATGGCCCCGAGCACGGACTGCTCGGCCTCAAGGCTCTGCGGCGGAAGACGATCGATCACGCGTCCTGAACTCCATCAGCGGTTGGGGGCCTGATATTGCTGCCCAGCTGCCGAGGACCGGTCAACGAAGCCCCGCCGCGAAACGGCCGTCGTCCACGAAGTTCCCCCGACCGTTCACAGGATGTGGACATCTCAGTGGATATCCACCAGCAAGGGTCAGTCGCCAGAGAATCGGCGAGTCAGGGCGCCGAGGCGAAGGCGGCGGGCGAGCACGAGAGCGAGCGCACCTGAGGGTGCGTAAGCGAACGCGCGGAGCCGGCCAACGAACGCATCGGTGGTCTGACTCGCCGCCTCAGTCGAGGCGGCGGATGACGCCGATCAGCTTGCCCTGAATGCGTACGTCGTCGTAGAACTGGGGTGGGTAGGCGTCGTTGGCCGGCTGGAGCCGGATCTTGTCCTTCTCCTTGAAGAATCGCTTCAGCGTCACCGTGTTGTCGTCGACGTTCGCGACGACGATGTCGCCGTTGCGGGCGGTCGTCTGAGGCCGGATGAGCACGAAGTCGCCGTCGGCGATATGCGCCTCGATCATCGAGTCGCCGCGGACACGCAGGACGTACGCGTCGCCGCCCGGGGCCAGGATGTCCGGGATGGCCATCGTCTCCGTCGCGTCCTGATAGGCCTCGATCGGTCCGCCGGCGGCGATCTCGCCGATCACCGGCACGATGCGGGCGTCCCCGGCCGTCGACTGCGGGACGAGCTCGCTCGTGAGCCCGAGCCGGATCGCCGCGGTCGGCGTCAGCCGGATCGCGCGCGACTGGGCGGCGCCACGCTCGAGGTAGCCCTCGCGCTCGAGGATCTGGAGGTGGTGATGGACGGCCGAGGTCGAGGCGAGGCCGACGGCGCGCGCGATCTCCCGGACCGACGGCGGATAGCCCCGGGCGCGGAGCGTCGACGCGATGAAATCGAGGATCTTGACCTGCCGTTCGGCGTCGTGCTTCGTCACTCGCGCCTCCTTGTCCACGCATCATAACGAACGGACGTTCGATGTCAAGACGGACATCCCGGCCGTATCCTCGAGGTGATGTCGTCGACCGACGGGATGAGGATCGAGACGCCGCGACTCGTCTTGCGACGATGGCGTGACGAGGATCGAGAGCAGTTCGCGGCGCTGAATGCTGACGCGGAGGATGCAGTTCTTCCCGCGTCCGTTGACCCGCGAGGAGAGCGACGGTTTCGTCGACCGTATCGAGGCTCGGTTCGACAGCGACGGGATCGGACAGTGGGCTGTCGAACGTCGAACCGACCGTGCGTTCCTGGGATTCACTGGGCTGGCACCCGCGACCTTCGAGGCGACCTTCACGCCGACGATCGAGGTCGGCTGGCGGTTCGCGCGGGCTGTTTGGGGCCACGGCTACGCGACGGAAGCCGGTCGGGCCGCCCTCCATTTCGGGTTCGATGTACGCGGCTTCGACTTGATCATGTCGTGGACGTCCGTTCTCAACCTGCCATCGATCGCGGTGATGGAGCGACTCGGAATGCTTCACGATCCGGCCGATGACTTCGATCACCCGAACCTGCCGCCCGGTGACCGGCTCAGCCGACATGTGCTCTATCGGCTGACCGCCGATGAGTGGAGCCGGAGTCAGCGCGAGGGGCCGACGGCTCGAGGCTGCTAGACTTCCACCTCCCCAGAGATCAGGAGGCGGCCACGCATGGCGCGTGACAGGAAGCGAAGCAGGCGATCACGAGGCGGAGCGGGGTTCGGCCGCGCTCTGTCATTGATGGCGTTCCTGCCGATCGCCAGCCGCGTGCCGATGTACACCCGGCTCATCACCTCGCTCGTGATGGACGATCGCATGCCGAATAGCCGGAAGGCGCTCCTCGCGGGCGCGGCCGGCTACCTCGTCGTCGGGCGCGACCTGATCCCGGACGACATCCCGATCATCGGGGGCCTCGACGACCTCGTCGTCATCGTCCTCGCCGCCGAGTTCTTCCTCGACGGCGTGCCCGACGACCTGCTCGAGGAGAAGCTCGCGGAGCTCGGCATCGATCGAGCCGAATTCGACAACGACATCGCCCAGGTCCGGCGCTTGACGCCCGGCCCGGTCCGGCGGACCATCCGCCGCGTCCCCGAGTTCATCGGTGGCGTCAGCGAAGCCATGAGGACACTCGGTCTCGGTCCGCGAACGAGGGCCTGGATCAACAGGGAGGATCGCAACGCGTGAAGGTCATCCTCACGAAGGACGTGCCCAAGCTGGGCAAGAGCGGGGACATGAAGCAGGTCGCGGACGGATACGCGACCAACTTCCTGATCCCACAGTCGCTGGCCGTGCCGGCGGCCGGTGGCGCGTATCGGGCCTGGCAGCACGACATCGCGAGCCGCGAGGACAAGCGCAAGCGTGAGCGCGAGGACGCCGAGATCGCCGCGACGCGTATCTCGAGCACCACCCTCACGATGGGCGTCAAGGTCGGTGAGGGCGGCAAGCTCTACGGCTCGATCACGTCCAAGGACATCGCCGACGCCCTCGCCCGCCGGGGCATCGACGTCGATCGCCACAAGATCGAGCTCGACGAGCCGCTCAAGACCCTTGGCACCTACAAGGTCGCGATCAAGGTCTTCACCGGGATGACCCCCGAGGTCACGATCGTCGTCGAACCGAAGGGCTAGGGCTCCCCGACCCCGACCCCGGCCGCGGCGCCGGGCCGCGCCGCCGCTCCTGGTAGGCGCACTTTTTCGATATTCGAGCGTGGAAGCCCGTCGAAACCGACAGGATCGGTCCCGATCGAGTGCTGGCCGAGCGTGGATATCAGGAATGCGTTCCTGTGAGACGCGGGAGCCCCTCGACGCGCGCTCAGCTCCCGTTGAGGCGCCAGACGGTGACGCCCTCCTCCTCGTACACGGTCTCGAAGAGGGGGCTCGAACCGAAGTCCGTCCCCGCCTCACCCTGGCACGGATCGCCGCCGCTCGAGAGGACGTACGTCGCCTCGTACGTCGCCATTCGCTCGGCTGCCGTCTCCGGGCCGTCGCAGTAGATGGCCTTCGTGTCCTCGGCGCGGGGCCCCGGGTCGTAGCCCAGGTTCGAGACGTACGGTCCGAACGTCGAGATGCGCAGCCGGCCGGCGAGGTCGACTGGGCTGTTGATGAAGTCGTCGGTCACGAAGATCGATCGCTCCGGCGTGTTCGCGGCGATCCAGCGAGCGGCGCGCTCCTGCGGCAGACCCAGCGCGACGTCGTGTGACCGCAGGTGCCACGTCGCGATCAGCGCGGGTGACAGCGCGCAGACGACCAGCACGACGACGACCGCCCAGGTCCGCCACCGCGCGAGCAGCCAGCCGGCCAGCATCGCAACGGCGATCCACATGATCTGGAAGTACTTGTTCATGTCGAATTCGACGGCGCTCACGACGACGACATTGGGGACGATGAACAGCGCGACCATCCACGCGACGAGGAACCAGCGCGCCCGGAGGTCTCGGGCGATGAACGCGGCGACGACGGCGAGAAGGACGGGGATGCCGAGGTTCGTCGCGTAGAAGAAGGCCACGGCGGCGGGGCCATCACTGATCCGTGCCTCGCTCCAACCGAGCACGAACCGGAACGCCCCGATGTCGTTCTGCTGGGTGATCGCGCCGGCGATGAACGGCACGGCGAGGATGACGGGGCCGAGGAACAACAGCGCGTCGCGCCAGACAGTGCGCGCCCGCCACGCTCCCGTCGTCAGCACGTACAGCGCGACGATCAGATAGGTCGCCGGGAAGGCGAAGAACTGGAACGGCGCGAGGAGGGCGGCCAGCACGCCGGCGAGGAGGACGCCGAGTGGCCGGCGGTCGAGGCAGGCGACGATGAGCAGGATGACCGTGACGAGGCCGGGCAGGCCGAGCGTCGTCGCGCGGTGGGGCAGGAACCCGGTGCCGAAGATCGAGGCGATCTTGAAGTACGGCCAGCCATCCGCCCAGGTGTTGTCGTACGACAGGCGGCTGACCAGGCTGACGACGTCCTCGCCACCGGCGATGAGGTCGCCGACGAGGCGGATCCAACCGAGGCCTCCGCCGAAGCAGACCAGGATCGCCGCGATCGTCGCGAGCCGCCGCCCGCCCGTTAGCCGGACGGCGAGACCCCACACGACGAGCGCGAGCACCCCGGCGAAGAGCGCGCTCGTCGCGAAGTACACGTCGATGAGGTCGACGCCGGCGACGGTCGAGGTGATCGCGCCATCGAAGTCGGCGAACCAGTGGTACGTCAGCGGGACGCCCGCGAAATAAGGGACCTCCGGCGGGAAGTTCCCGGCGGCGATGCTCGATCCGATCGAGACGTGGACGAGCAGGTCACTCCAGTTCCAGCCGCCGGCCACCCAGCCGTCCCGGGTCTCGTGCCACCCGTTGCCACCGAGGACGACGAGGACCGCCACACCGGCGGCTGCGGCGATGATCCAGGCAGGCGCATCGTCGCGGGCGGCACGCGCGAACCCGGTCCGTGTCGGCCGACCGAGCGGCGCGAGCCAGCGGTGGCGGAGGCACACGACCAGCAGGCCGGCCGCGGCAAGAAGCACCGCGCTGACGATGATCGCCTCGCGACCGAACCCCGTGAAACGGGCAACGACGTTCACGAGGTGCGCCGACGCGTAGGTGCTCGTGACGACTGCCGCACCCACCGCCGCCGATATCCGGATGTTGGGGACGACGCGCCGGACCACGACCCACCCCGGGACGAAGAACAGGATCGGCCAGATGAGCACGATCGACGTCAGGGGCAGGAACCAGGCGACGATCGCCCCTCCGACGATCAGGAGCGCCGCGACCCCGATCCCGATGGCGGTCGGCGGGCTCGTGCCGGCGCCGGCAGCCTCGTCGGCAGGGGGTTCCACAGCGGTCGATGATAGCGACCATGACCGACCGAACGATCCTGCACGTCGACCTCGACGCGTTCTTCGCCGCGGTCGAGCAGCGCGATCGGCCGGAGCTGCGCGGACTTCCCGTCGTGGTCGGCGGCGCCGGCGGCGAGGACGCGCGGGGCGTCGTCTCGGCCGCCAGCTACGAGGCACGTCGGTTCGGGATCCACTCGGCGATGTCGCTCCGGGAGGCGTACCGCCGCTGCCCCGACGCGGTGTTCCTGCCCGTCGACGGCCGCCGCTACCAGGCCGCGAGCCGCGCGGTCATGGCCATCCTTCGCCGCTATACGCCACTCGTCGAGCCCATCTCGATCGATGAGGCGTTCCTCGACGTCACCGGCTCTGCTGCCTTGTTCGGGGACGGGCCGAGCATCGCCCGCCGGATCAAGGACGAGACGCGCGCAGAGGTGGGGCTGACCGCATCGGTCGGGGTGGCGACGACCAAGCTGGTCGCCAAGATCGCGTCGGATCTCCAGAAGCCGGACGGGTTGGTCGTCGTGTCCGCCGGCAGCGAGGCGGCATTCCTCGAGCCGCTGCCGATCGGTCGTCTGTGGGGTGTCGGCGAGAAGACGGCCAGGGCGCTCGCCGAATACGGCGTGAAGACGATCGGCGACCTCGCCGCGCTCCCGCCCGACCTCGTCGTGCGACGCTTCGGGAAGCACGGGGGCTCACTCGTCGAGCGCGCGCGCGGCATGGACGGCGACACGGTTCGCGACGGCGACCCGGCGAAGTCGGTCAGTCACGAGCACACCTTTGATGTCGACACGAGCGACCCGGAGGTCATCGAGAGGACGCTCCTCGGGATGGCTGACGGCGTTTCGGGCCGGCTGCGGTCGGCCGGGGTCAAGGCCGGCACGATCGCGGTCAAGATCCGCGACAGCGGGTTCCACACGATCACGCGACAACGGACGCTCGTCGAGCCCACCGACCTGACCGACCCGATCTACGCGGCGGCTCTCGACCTCGCGCGTCCCGAACTCCGCGGGATGAAGGTTCGTCTCCTGGGCGTGCAGGCATCGAACCTCGGGGAACGGGAACAGCTCGCCCTCTTCGATCCGACCGACCCCCGACGGCGGCGCGCGGTCGAGGCCGCGGACGCCCTGAGACGCCGATACGGAGAACGGGCGGTGACGCGTGGACGACTCGTCGGGACGGGGTTGCCGTCGCCGTTCGAACGCGACCCTCGGAACCCTCTCGACCGGCGAGCTCGCGGCGGCCCGGCCATGGCTGAGGATCTGGCGGAACGGTCGCCGCATCGCGACGATCGTGACAGCGAAGGTGACACGGACATCGACGAGATTCCGCCAGACGACGCTTGACATCGAACACCTGTTCGGTCTAGTGTCGGACGGCAACCGAACAGACGTTCTGTCGAACGAGTGCCCCGGACGACACGACCCAAGCGCCCCCGGAAAGGAGCCATCGAAGCATGGCATTCATCCGTGTCGAACCCGTCCAGGTCAAGGTCCGCACCGATTGGTTCAACGGTCAGCCGCGCGAGATCACCTGGGGCGCCGAGCGACTCCAGATCACCCGCCTCGCCGTGGTCCGCGAAGAGACAGCCGCGTACCCGGTCATCAGCGGCCCGCGAACGCTGTTCGAGGTGGATACGCCTCGCGCCCGGCTTTCACTGACCTATCAGCATCGATCACGCCGGTGGACGGTGACAGGCCTCGATGAGGAGGTCCGGCGCCGCGCCGCCTGACCGACCACAGCATCGGTGTCCTGGGGCTGGGGTCCCGAGACACCGGCCTCCGGCGCCGGACCCTCCCTCCGCGTGTCGGGATCGTCGGGCGACTGGGACGGGGGCGCCGGTACCGCCTCCGTCCCGGCACCGACGCGATGGGGAGTGGCCACTGACCCCGAGCCGCAACCGTACAATCGGCGTCATGGAGGAGGCTGCCGTCACGCGCTTTCGGGACCAGACGGTCGACGGCTTCATCGCTGCGCTCGGATCGGCGGCGCCCGTGCCCGGGGGCGGCAGCGCCTCGGCTGTCGCTGCAGCTGTCGCGGCGAGCCTTGTCGCCATGGTGGCGGCCCTGTCCGAAGGCCGTCCGCGATATGCCCAGCATGAAGACCTGCATGCCTGGGCCGGGGAGACCGGCAGGCGGCTGGCGGACGTCTTCCTGATCCTCGCCGACGAGGACTCCGCCGCCTATGCCGGGTTCGGCGCCGCGATGAAGATGGCCCGCGACACGGATGACGAGCGAGTGGCACGGACCGGCGCTCTTCAGGTCGCAGCGAGAGCCGCGGCCGAGGTCCCGCTCCGTTGCGTCGAAGCCTGCGTGGATCTCGTCGCCGCAGCGGAGGCGCTGGCCGGCAGGAGCAACGTCAACGCCTCGAGCGACCTCAACGTCGCGTCCCTGCTGGGTGAGGCGGCTGCCCGTGGCGCGGCGGCAAATGTCCTCGTCAATCTCCCGTCGGTCGGCGACCCCGACTACGAGAGGGACACCACGGCGCGCGTGCAAGCGCTCCTCCACGACGTCGAGCGCCTCGCCGCGGAGACGAGGGAGCTCGTGGGCGAGGGCATCGCGCGCGAACCGATCCCTGCCTCGGATCTGCCTTGACGCCATCGGCCTCCCGGGCGCGAGTCCTGGAAGGCGGGCCGATCGCGGAGGAGATCCGGCGCGCCGTGGCGGAGGACGTCGCGGCCTTCACCAGCCGCAACGGCCGGCCGCCGGGGCTGCGCGTGGTGATCGTCGGCCGGGACGCCCCGTCGGCTGTCTATCTCGAACGGATCCTCCGTGGCTGCGCCAAGGTCGGCATCGATGCGGGCTTCGTCGAGCTCGAAGGCGAGGCCACCGAGGCCAGCATCACCGCGGCCGTCCGGGCGCTCAACGACGACCCGGCCGTCGACGGCGTGATCGTCCAGATGCCCCTCCCGCCGACGATCCGCCTCCGGGGGATCATCGACGCGATCGACCCCGCAAAGGACATCGACGGTATCCACCCGCTCAACGCAGGGCTTCTCCGCCTCGGCTATGACGGGTTCCTGCCCGCCACCGCCCACGCCGCCATCGAGATCCTGCGACGTTCCGGGATCGAGATCGCGGGACGAGACGCCGTCGTCATCGGCCGGTCGGCGGTCGTCGGGATGCCCGCGGCCTTCATCCTCGTGCGGGAGGACGCGACGGTCACCGTCTGCCATTCGCGGACGACAGACCTCGCCGCCCACGTCGCGCGCGCCGACATCGTCGTGGTCGCCGCCGGCCGACCCGGGCTCATCACCGGAGCGATGCTCAAGCCAGGCGCGGTCGTGGTCGACGTCGGCATCAATGTCGTCGACGGGCGGATCGTCGGCGACGTCGACTTCGAGTCGGCGGCGCAGGTCGCCTCGGCCATCACGCCGGTGCCCGGCGGTGTCGGGCCCCTCACCAACGCCATCCTGTTGACCCACCTCATCCGCGCCGCGGAGCGTCAGGCCGCGTCCGCCCGCCCCGTCCCCATCGGAGGAGATCGATGAGCTTCCCGTCCGACCTCGAGATCGCTCGAGGGGTCACGCCGCGCCCGATCGCAGACGTAGCCCACGATCTCGGCATCGCCGACAGCGAGCTGGAGATGTACGGACCGACGAAGGCGAAGGTGACGCTCGAGGCGATCACACGACTCGAGGCCGAACGGCCGCGCGGCAAGTATGTGGTCGTCACGGCGATCACCCCGACCCCACTCGGCGAGGGCAAGTCGACGACGACGGTCGGCCTGGCACAGGGGCTCAACGCGATCGGTCGCAAGGCAGCCGTCTGCATCCGCCAGCCCTCGCTCGGTCCCGTCTTCGGGATCAAGGGTGGAGCCGCCGGCGGCGGCTACAGCCAGGTCATCCCGATGGAGGACTTCAACCTCCATCTCACCGGCGACGTCCACGCCATCGGGGCTGCCCACAACCTGGCCGGCGCGTTCATCGACAACAGCCTCCACCACAAGAACCCCCTCGGGATCGACCCGCACGGCATCCTCTGGCCACGCGTCCTCGACATCAGCGACCGGGCGCTGCGGCACGTGGTCATCGGGCTCGGCGGCCGCGAGGACGGCATCCCCCGGGAGACGGAGTTCGTCATCACGGTGGCCTCCGAGGTCATGGCGGTCCTTGCCCTGGCGACCGACCTGTTCGACCTCCGCGCCCGGCTCGCCCGGATCGTCCTCGCGACGACCGTCGACGGAAAGGCGGTGACGGCCGAGGACCTTGGCGTCGCAGGCGCGATGACCGTCCTCCTGATCGACGCGATCAAGCCGAACCTGCTCCAGACACTCGAGGGCGGCCCTGCGTTCGTCCACTGCGGACCGTTCGGCAACATCGCCCACGGCAACAACTCGATCATCGCCGACCGGCTCGCGCTCGCGACCAACGAGATCGTCTGCACCGAGGCCGGATTCGGCGCCGATATGGGCGCCGAGAAGTTCTTTGACATCAAGTGCCGGGCGTCCGGTCTCGCGCCGGATGCTGCCGTCGTCGTCGCCACGGTCCGGGCGCTCAAGATGCACGGCGGTGTCGGCAAGATCGTGGCCGGCAAGCCCCTGGACCTGGCGCTGCTCGAGGAGAACGTCGAGGCCGTGCGTGCGGGCGCAGCGAACCTCGCAGCACACATCGGGATCGTCCGGAAGTTCGGGATCCCGGCGGTCGTCGCGATCAACTCGTTCCCGACCGATACGCCGGCCGAGGTCGAGGCCATCCGCGAGGTCGCGCTGGCGGCAGGCGCGACGGATGCGGTCCTCGCCACCCACTTCACGGACGGTGGCCGGGGCGCGACGGCCCTGGCCGAAGCGGTCTGGGCGGCCGCCAACGACGGGTCCGCCAGGTTCGAGCTGCTCTATCCCGACGAGATGCCCCTCGCGGACAAGATCGCGACGATCGCCACGAGCATCTACGGAGCTGACGGCGTCGAGTTCCTGCCCTCCGCGCGCAAGTCGCTCGCGCAGTTCGAGGCGCTCGGCTACGGTCACCTCCCGGTGTGCATGGCCAAGACGCAGTACTCGATCAGCCACGACGCCGCCCTGAAGGGTCGGCCGACAGGCTTCACCGTTCCCATTCGCGAAGTCCGGCTGTCCGCTGGCGCCGGCTTCATCACCCCGCTCTGTGGCGAGATGCGGACGATGCCGGGCCTGCCGTCGCGTCCCGGCGGCGAGAAGATCGACATCGACTCCGACGGGAACATCGTCGGGCTGTTCTGAGCCGAGGGGCGCCGGCAAGGGCCGACGGCGGCGGGAGCCCCGACAGGGACTAGGCGGCGGACGTCGCCATCACGAAGCACGCGGCGATCAGGATCCCGGCGACGAGGCCGACCACGCCCGCGCCCCACGCCGCCACGTCGATCGGCCCGAGCGCGTCGTCGCCGTGCGCGTGGTCATCGTGACCATGGTCCTCGCCGTGGTCGGTCGTCTCGTGGTGGGTGACAGCCCCATCGTGACCGGGCACATCAGAATCGTGCTTCATCATCGTCCGCCGCTGACCTCCGGCGTCATTCTCGCAGACCGGACCCGGCCCTACACTCCCTGACGTGACCGTCGCGCAACCCGATCCCGGGCTCGTCGCGAGCCTGCGCGGACTCGGCCGCGACGGCCGGCTGCTGTTCGCGATGCGGACGCTCCGGATGTTCGGCTACGGGTTCCTTGCCGTCGTCCTCGTCCTGTACCTGGCCGCCGCCGGCCTCGACCCGCTTGCGATCGGCCTCGTGCTGACGCTGACGCTGATCGGCGACACGATCATCTCGCTCTGGCTCACGACGAACGCGGACCGTTTCGGGCGCCGGCGCGTGCTGGTCGCGGGGGCCGTTCTCATGGTCATCGCCGGGATCGTCTTCGCGTTCACGAGCTGGGTGCCGTTGCTCATCGTCGCGGGCGCCATCGGCGTCGTGTCGCCGACCGGGAACGAGGTCGGGCCGTTCCTCGCGATCGAACAGGCGGCGCTCAGCCAGACCATCCCGGACAGGCGCCGGACGGCGACGTTCGCCTGGTACAACGTCGCTGGGTACGTCGCGACCGCGTCGGGGGCGCTTGTTGCGGGTCTGACCAGCCAGGCTCTCATCGATGGAGGACTCGCGCCTCTCGAGGCGTACCGCACGATCGTCATCGGCTACGCGCTCATCGGCCTTCTTCTTGTGGCCGGGTTCTCGCGGCTCGGGTCGGCGATCGAGGCACCGCCCGCCGTCGTCTCGACCGACGGGATCCGGCGACGCTTCGGCCTGGGGCGATCGAAGGGCGTCGTGCTCAAGCTCTCGCTCCTGTTCTCGATCGATGCCTTCGGGGGCGGCTTCATCCCGCAGAGCCTCATGGCCTACTGGTTCCACGTCGAGTTCGGGGCGGACCCGGGCCAGCTCGGCGTCATCTTCTTCGCTGCGAACCTCCTGGCGGCGGTCTCATCGTTGTCGGCCGCGCGCATCGCCGCGCGGTTCGGGCTCATCAACACGATGGTCTTCACACACATCCCGTCGAACGTGCTGCTCATCCTCGTGCCGCTGATGCCGACGCTGCCGCTTGCCGTCCTCGTCCTGCTGCTGCGGTTCACCCTGAGCCAGATGGACGTCCCGACGCGCCAGTCCTATGTGATGGCTGTCGTCGACCCGGACGAGCGCTCGGCGGCAGCCGGCGTGACTGGCGTCGCCCGGACGACGGGCGCCGCGATCTCGCCCTCGTTCTCGTCGGTGATGATGGCGAGCCTCGGGTATGCCGCCGTGCCGTTCTATCTAGCGGGCGGGCTCAAGATCGTTTACGACCTGCTGATGTACCGCGAGTTCCGGAACGTCAAGCCGCCCGAGGAGCGAGGCCGCTGATCATGCTGCCGCGTCCGTCGGGGTGTCGCCGTCGCTGCGGCCAGGACGTCCGGGCATCCCCATGCGCCACCAGATGAACAGGAGCACGGCGCCGACGACGAGCACGGCGATCGCCAGGTCGAATGGCTGGAGGGCGTGCCGGATCTGCTCCCAGTTGTCGCCGAGCAGAACGCCCGCATAGATCAGCAGACACGACCAGATGAAGGCTCCGGCCGTCGAGAAGATGATGAAGGTCGAGAGGCGCATCCGGGCGACACCGGCCGGGAAGCTGATGAACGTCCGCACGACAGGCAGTAGCCGCCCGATGAAGACAGTCGCTGCGCCATGCCGCGCGAAGAACGAGTCGGCAAGCTCGATCTCGTGCGGGCGGATCAGCAGGTACTTGCCGTAGCGCTCGAGGAACGGCCGGCCGCCATACGCCCCGATGGCATACGCGACGAGCGAGCCAAGCGTGTTCCCGATCGTCGCGGCGATCGCCACGATCCAGAAGTTCCAGGGCTGTCCGGTGATGGGCTCGATCTGGCTCGGGTCGGACACGAGGAAGCCGGCGTACGGCAGGATGAGCTCCGAGGGCAGCGGAACCATCGCCGACTCGATCGCCATCGCGATGAGGACGCCGAGATAACCGACCGCGCCGTACAGGCTGTTGAGGAACGGGATGACGATCTCGTCGATGAAGGCGAGCACGCGGACCTCATGGCTGTCAGGGATGGGCGCGGCGCAGCATAGCCGACTATCCTCGGGCGGTGACTGAACCGGTGGTCCCGCATTTCTACCCTGACCGCCGGACACCAGGCCCGATCGTGCTGACCGGCGCGGACCTGACCATCGATGACGTCGAGGCTGTCGCCCGCGGCGGGGAGACAGCGACGCTCGATGTCCACGCTCGCGAGCGGATGCAGGAGGCGCGCGACCTGATCGAGACCCTCGTGTCCGAGGGCGCGGTGGTCTATGGGGTCACGACCGGGTTCGGCGCACTCGCCTCGACGACGATCGCGCCCGCCGACGCCGAACGGCTCCAGCGGAACCTGCTGATGAGCCACGCCGCCGGGGTCGGTGCACCGTTCCCGCGCGAGGTCGTCCGGGCAATGCTGCTGCTCCGGGCCAACACCCTCGCGCTCGGGCACAGCGGCTGCCGGCCGCTGCTCGTCGACCGCCTGCTCGAGTTCCTTCGCCTCGGCATCCATCCGGTCGTTCCCGAACAGGGGAGCGTCGGGGCATCCGGCGATCTCGCGCCACTGGCGCATCTTGCGTTGCCGCTGATCGGTCTCGGTGAGGTCGAGCGGGACGGGAGCCTGATGCCTGCAACGGACGCTTTGCGGGGAGCCGGCCTCGAGCCGCTCACGCTCGAGGCCAAGGAAGGTCTCGCGCTCCTCAACGGGACCCAGATGATGGGTGCGATCGGCGCGCTCGTGCTGGCCGATGCCGACCGGCTCGTGCGCACCGCGAGCGTCGTCGCAGCGATGTCGGTCGAAGCGTTGCTCGGGACGGACGTGGCCTTCGCCGCCGCGTATCAGCTCGCACGGCCGCATCCGGGTCAGGTCGCGGTCGCGGCCGAACTCCGGCACGTGCTTCGCGAAAGCGGCCTCCAGGCGGGCCACCACGGGCACGCCCACAAGGTCCAGGATCCGTACTCGCTCCGCTGTACGCCCCAGGTCCACGGCGCGGTTCGCGACACGCTCGATCACTTGCGCCGTGTCCTCGACATCGAGCTGAATTCGGCCACGGACAACCCCCTCGTCTTCCCTGGCGGAGGGGTCGCGGACGAAGCGGCGGTGGCGACCGGCGGCGGCCGGGTCATCAGCGGCGGCAACTTCCACGGCGAACCCATCGCGCTCGCCCTCGACTTCGCCAAGATCGCCATCGCGGAGCTCGGCTCGATCAGCGAGCGACGAACGGCACAACTCGTCGACCCCCGGCTCAACGGTGGGCTGCCACCGTTCCTGGCTGCCTCGTCGGGGGTCGACTCCGGGATGATGATCTACCAGTACACCGCGGCCGCCCTCGTGTCCGAGAACAAGGTGCTGGCCCATCCGGCGTCGGTCGATTCGATCCCCACGAGTGCCAACCAGGAGGACCACGTCTCGATGGGTTCGATCTCGGCCCGCCACGCGCGGACGGTCCTGACCCACGTCGAGCGGATCCTGGCGATCGAGGCCGTGGTTGCTGCGCAGGCGCTCGATCTCCGGCTGGCGGACGCTGACATGGCTGGGGCTGCACCTGGGGTCGGTGTCGCGGAGGCCCTCGCGCGGGTTCGCTCGCGGGTCAGACATCTGGACGGCGACCGCGAACCAGCCCCCGATCTGGACGCGGCGACCGCGATGATCCACGAGGGCGCGCTGGCCGATCTCGCCGGCTGACCGCCCGTCGTAGACTCCGGGCCGATGAGTGAGATCAGGATCGTCGACGTGACGGACGGAGCCGGCTTCGGCCTCGTGCCGCCGTGTGCGGATCCCGGCTTCGACCACCGATCCTGCGACTACTGGGAGGACGCGGACCATGGCTCCAAGGCGGCACGGCTGAGCTGGCTGACGGGTCCCGGCGGGAAGGCGGGCACCAGCGCCGCGTCTGCAAAGCCGCGCCCTGCGAACCCGTTCCTCGCCGACCTCGAAGCGAAGGAGCCGATGGCGAACCCATTCGCGACCGCACGTCCGGTCAATCCGTTCCTGACGCCCGGCGAGGATGACGAGGGCCCACTGGACAATCCGTTCGCGCCGAAGCCGGTGGCCAAGCCGGCTGTCGGGTCGGACGCGCCGCGCAAGCTCCAGCTGCTCGCGCGCGGGCTCGGCGTGGTCGGCTCGTACGCCAAGGTGCTCCTCCGGGACGACGTGCCCGCGGTCTACGCCCAGTTCGGTCCGTTGACCGCCTACCCGCGCGCACAGCGGACGCGCGACCTCTACCCGTCGCTACCGGACGCGCCGCTGCCCGCAGTCATCACCTGTATCGCGACGACCGCAGAGGCGCGCGGCGCGGGCCTCGCTCAGGCGCTCGTGGGGGCGGTCTGCGAGGACCTGACAGGACGAGGCTTCACGGCCGTCGAGACGTACCCGACGATCGGCGCCGACCCCGACGCGACGAGCGCCGCGACGCCCGCGTTCTGGCTGTCGGTCGGGTTCGCGCTTGCCATCGACGACGAACGCTTCCCGGTGATGCGCCGTGCTCTCGCCTGATTGGTCGCGCTAACCTTCGGGCGACCATGCCGAACAGGATCGACGACCCGCTCGACGAGCCGATGAGCTCGGTCGGCGCTCGCCCCGTTCGCGCCCCGCGCGGGTCCGAACTCACCTGTCGCGGCTGGGAGCAGGAAGCCGCTCTCCGGATGCTCATGAACAACCTCGACCCCGAGGTCGCGGAGGATCCCGACCATCTTGTCGTCTACGGCGGCACCGGCCGAGCGGCTCGCTCGTGGGCCGCGTTCGACGCGATCGTCCGGGAGCTGCGAGACCTCGATGACGACGAGACGCTGCTCATCCAGTCTGGCAAGCCCGTCGGCGTGCTCCGGACGCATCCCTGGGCTCCGCGGGTTCTCATCGCCAACTCGAACCTCGTCGGCAAGTGGGCGACCTGGGACCATTTCCGCGACCTCGAGAAACGCGGCCTGATGATGTACGGCCAGATGACCGCTGGGTCGTGGATCTACATCGGGACCCAGGGCATCCTCCAGGGCACGTACGAGACCTTCGCTGAGGCGGCCCGCCAGCACTTCGGCGGCACGCTCCGCGGCACCGTCACGCTGACCGCGGGACTCGGCGGCATGGGCGGGGCGCAACCGCTGGCGGTCGCCATGAACGACGGTGTCGCCCTCGTCATCGAGGTCGACGAGGCCCGCGCGCGCCGCCGGCTCGACATCGGCTACGTCGACCGTCTCACCCACGATCCGGCCGAGGCACTCGCCTGGGCCCGCGAGGCGGCGGCCGCTGGCGAGTCGGTCAGCATCGCGCTCGTCGGCAACGCCGCGGAGATCGAACCCGCGTGGGCCGCGGCAGGCGAGCGGTTCGACCTCGTCACGGACCAGACCTCCGCTCACGACCCACTCGCCGGATACGTCCCGGCCGAGATCTCGCTGGCCGACGCCCTCGAGCTCCGGGCCAGCCTGCCCGAGGAGTACGAGCGGCGGTCACGCCGGTCGATGGCCTCGCATGTCGAGGCGATGCTTGCCTTCCAGCGTGCCGGCGCGGTCGTCTTCGACTACGGCAACAACCTGCGCGCTTTCGCCTTCGAGGCGGGTGTCAAGGACGCCTTCGACTACCCAGGCTTCGTGCCGGCGTTCATCCGGCCGCAGTTCTGCGAGGGCCGTGGGCCATTCCGCTGGGCCGCCTTGTCCGGCGACCCGGCCGATATCCTGCGCACGGACCGTGCCGTCCTCGAGCTCTTCCCCGACGATGCCGGCCTCCGGCGCTGGATCGAGATGGCCGAGGCCCGGGTCCCGTTCCAGGGCCTCCCCGCGCGCATCTGCTGGCTCGGGTACGGGGAGCGAGCGCGTGCCGGACTCGCCTTCAACGAGCTCGTGCGGACGGGCGAAGTCAGCGCGCCGATCGTCATCGGACGCGACCATCTCGACTCGGGTTCGGTCGCTTCGCCCAACCGCGAGACCGAATCGATGCGCGACGGGTCGGACGCCGTGGCGGACTGGCCGCTCCTGAACGCGCTCGTGAACACGGCCGCCGGCGCGTCCTGGGTCTCGATCCACCATGGCGGCGGAGTCGGGATCGGGTACAGCCAGCACGCCGGGATGGTCGTCGTGGCGGACGGGACCGAGCTCGCCGGGGAGAAGCTCAGCCGCGTCCTGACCACGGATCCGGCGATGGGTGTCCTCCGACACGTCGACGCCGGCTACGAGCGGGCCATCGAGGTGGCCCGGGAGCGTGGCATCGCCATCCCCATGGACAGGACCTCCCGCGAATAGGTAAAAGGTCCATCTAGGCGGGTCACCGATCGTTGCGTACGATCGCGGCCGTACGGGCGGGCCGCGCCCAGTCGTCGGTCCGCCCGGCCCATCAAACAGCCACCCGATCCACGAATCCACCGCCGGGGGGCGCACCCCGAGCGTGCTCGGGGTTGCCGGGAGCGACGGCCCTAAACCGTCGCTCCCGGCGCGCTAGCATCACCGAGTGCTGATCGAATCGGTCCCGAACGTCTCCGAAGGGCGCCGCCCTGACGTCGTCGATCGCATGGCTCTGGCCATCACGGCAGGTCCCGGCGTGTATCTCCTCGATCGGACGAGCGACGCCAGCCACAACCGCTCGGTCTTCACGATGGCCGGCGAGCACGACGCCGTCATGGACGCCCTCGACCGGCTCGTCGCGACCGCGATCCACGAGATCGACATGGACAGCCACATCGGCGAGCACCCGCGCATCGGGGCCGTCGACGTCGTGCCCTTCGTCCCGCTCGCCTCGACGACGATGGACGACTGCGTCGAGCTGGCCAGGATCTTCGGCGAGCGGATCGCGCGGACCTACGACCTTCCCGTCTTCCTCTATGCCAACGCCGCGGGCCGGCCGGAGCGGGTCAAGCTCGCCGATGTCCGTCGCGGCGGCTATGAGGGCCTCAAGAACGAGATCGCGCTGAACGGCCGCGAGCCGGACTTCGGTCCGTCGCATCTGCATCCGTCGGCTGGTGCCGTCGCGGTCGGCGCACGACCGTTCCTGATCGCCTACAACATCAACCTCGACTCTCGCGACGTCGAGCTCGCCAAGCGCATCGCGCGTCGTGTCCGCGAGTCGGGCGGCGGGCTTCCGAAGGTCCAGGCGAACGGCTTCTGGATCGAGGAGCTGGGCCGGGCCCAGGTGTCCATGAACCTGCTCGACTTCGCGACCACCCCGATCTGGCTGGTCTGGGAGACCGTCCAGGAGATCGCGGCGGAGGATGGAGTCGACCTTGCCGAGTCGGAGCTGATCGGACTCGCACCTCTGGCCGCGTTCCTGGCCGTCGCGGACCGTGCGGACGCGCCCGACGACGACCCGATCGAGCGGCGCCTCGCGGCGGCAGCCGCCTTCCTTCGACTGCGCGACTTCTCGCCGATGCAGGCGCTCGAGCTTCGACTCGAGGCCGCCCGGGCCGACATCGGCTCTCCACGGTGACCGGCGGCCCGTTCCGGCTGATCCACGGGGGCCGGAGCGACGAGCCGTCGCCGGGGCTGCTCATCGTCGGAGCGTCCGAGGTGGTCACCGTGACGGGCGGCGTGCGGATGGGCGCGACCCAGGGCGATGTCGCTCGGCTGTCCGCATCCGACGTCGGTGGGACGAACGCGGCGGACGCGCCGGTCGTCGCGGTCTGGGAGGGGCGCATCGCCGCTGTCGGACCGCGTGCGTCGCTCGAGTCTGCGCTCGAGGCCGAGGGCTACCCGCTCGGACGGTTCGCCCGGATCGATGCCGCCGGCGGAACCGTCACGCCGGGCCTCATCGACCCACATACCCACCTGCTGTTCGGTGGCTCGCGGGAAGGGGAATGGCAGCTCCGCCAGCGCGGCGCGGGGTACCTCGAGATCCTCGCCGCCGGCGGCGGCATCCTCTCAACGGTCGCCGCGACGCGTGCCGCAACCACCGACGAGCTGATGGCTCACGGTCGTCGCTGGCTAGACGAGATGCTCGGCCATGGGGTGACGACCATCGAGGCGAAGTCCGGCTACGGCCTCGACCTCGAGACGGAGATCCGGCTGATCGAGGCGGCCTATCAGCTCGGTCTGGAAGGGCCCATCGAGGTCGTCCCGACCTTCCTCGGCGCCCACGCCGTGCCACCGGAGTTCCGCTCGCGGCCCGACGGGACCGAGGCGTACGTTCGCTCGATCATCGAGGAGCAGCTGCCCGGGGTCGCCGCGCACGGACGTGCCCGGTTCTGCGACGTGTTCTGCGAGACCGGCGTGTTCGACGCGGACCAGTCCCGCCGGATCCTCGAGACGGCTGCGGCGTTCGGGTTGGGCCTGCGGCTGCACGCCGACGAGCTGGCGCCGTCCGGTGGTGCCGAGCTCGCCGCCGACCTTGGTGCCCTGTCAGCAGATCATCTCGCCACGCCGTCCGAGGCCGGCATCTACGCGTTGGCCGCCGCCGCTGCCGATACCGAGGAGGACCGGACCGTCGTGGCCACGGTCCTGCCGGCGACGACCTGGTTCCTCATGAAGGACCATGGAGCGCCCGCTCGGACATTCATCGACCGCGGCATCCCCGTCGCCATCGGCACCGACTTCAATCCCGGCACGTCCCCGACGGCGAGCCTGCCGATGGCCATGACCGTCGCATGCCTCGAGCTCGGCCTGTCGCCCGACGAGGCGCTCTCAGCCGTGACCATCAACGCCGCTCGTGCGCTCGGACTCGAGGACGAGATCGGTTCGCTCGAGCCCGGCAAGGCAGCCGACCTCGTCATCTGGAAGGTGCCGACGTCGGCGCAGATCCCCTACTGGCCCGCGGCGGACCTGACGAGGACGGTCATCAAGCGCGGACGCGTGGTGTTCGAGCGGGCCTGAGGGTCGAGCGTCGGCTTCGACCCGGCAGGGTCAGATCTGCTTGCCGCGCGATTCGAGCAGGACGGTCGTCGTCTCGGCGGGCAGGCTCGTGGCGGTGACCGACAGCTTCGGCTGCGTGATCGCCTCGGCGCCCATCTCGTGGAAGAACTTCTGGAGCGCGTCGGCGCAGTCCGCGTCGTCGTCGCAGAGCGGCATCGGCACGACGATCCTGGGGTCGAGCTGCGCGATGATCGCGGCCGCCTTCTGCGGCGTCAACGAGCCACCGAGGGGCACGCACGCGATGTCCACCGAGCCGATGTCGCCGAGCTTCTCCTCGGACAGGAGATGGCCGATGTCGCCGAGGTGGATGGTATGGACGCCGTCGATCTCGACGACGAACGACACCTGCTTGCCCTGCTCGGCGCCCTTCGCGTCGTCCCGATAGGTCCGGACGCCCGTCACGAGGACTTCCTTGACCTCGTACTCGCCCGGCCCGTCGAGCACGAACGAGTCGTCGAGGCTCGACGGCAGGAACGTCCGCCCATCCCGCGATGCCTTGCCTTTCGCCTTCGGCAGCGGCCGGTCGTCAGGATGGCTGAACGTCACGATGTCGCCCGTGATCCCCCGA
The DNA here is from genome assembly GCA_045804705.1 of Chloroflexota bacterium. Taxonomy (GTDB): domain Bacteria; phylum Chloroflexota; class Limnocylindria; order Limnocylindrales; family CSP1-4; genus SPCO01. Next base: position 326 of record JBJMMQ010000133.1, on the reverse strand, counting down.
CCCGTCGGCCCGACGACCGACTGATACGGATCCGCCACCACGACCGCATCCTTCCCCCGCAACCGAACACACGTCCGCCCATACCAAGTCAATTCCATCCACCGATTCTGACACAGCAGCCTGCACCCCGGATCATCCCCGGCGACGGCGCCGGCCACGCTATCGAACCGAGAATCGGCCCCAGCTGCGCCCGAAGCCAAGGCGGAGGCGAGCATGCGAGCGAGCGCACCCCAAGGTGCGTGAGCGACCACGCGGAGCCGACAACGCATGCGTCGGGATCCGGCTGGCGCCGCCGAATTGACCGCCAGACACGAAAAGACCGGGAG
>JBJMMQ010000132.1:0-11784 GCA_045804705.1 Chloroflexota bacterium | reverse complement strand
AAGGAGCTGGGACCCTCGGGGATCCTCGTCAACGCGATCGCGCCGACGAAGATCCTGACCGTGAAGGACGGCGTGCCCTCGATCCCCGCGGACAAGGCGGCCGAGGAGGCGAAGACCATCCCTCTGCGCCGGATCGCGACGCCTGATGACCTCGCCACGCTCGTCGTCTGGCTTGGCTCGGCAGCGAACACCTACGTCACGGGCGAGACGATCTCACTGACCGGCGGCACCCAGCGCTGAGGGTCAGCCTCCGACCTCGACGACCGAGATGCGATTGACGCCGCCCACGACCTCGATCGAGTAGCGATCCGCCGCCTGCGCGGCACCGGTCGACTCGAGCAGCGACGGACCACCGGTCGCACCGAGCTTCTGGCCGTCGAACTCGACGCCCGCGGTACCGCCCGACAGGCGGAGCTGGACGTGCGCGCCTGTCGGGCGCTCCAGTCGGACGTGATTCGCGCCGCCGACGAGGCGGATCGGCACGACACCGGTCGGTGAGCCGAGGGTCAGCCGGAGCTGATCGACGCCGCCGGTCATCTCGAACGACCGCAGGTCCACCGCGCCGAGCTTGCCCTGGAGCTTGTTCGCCCCACCGACGACCTCGATGTCCCACGGGACGCCGCCGTTGAGCGCGAGGTCCGCGCGCCGCTGCCGCCAGTCCCACTGGAGACGGCCCTTGTACTGGATCGACACGATCCCGTCGCGCAACCTCACCTGGGGGACAGGGCCGTCGAACTTCGCACGGTACAGATCCTCGAAATCGGTCGAGCCACGCACGAGGAGCTCGTTCGCGCCGGACCGGAAGAGCAGGCGGGCTCGGCTGAGACCGCCGATCGGCGCTGCGTACTCGGACGGCGCACCCGATTCTCGGTCCGGCGCGTCGCGCAGCGCGTTCGCCTCGTCGCGGGTGACAGCGGCCATCCGCGTCAGGAAGTCGTTGATGACCGCCAGCTCGGCCTCGGAGTAGCGCTTCATCTCGTCGGCGCTCTTGTCGCCGTATCGGGCCATGGTCGCCTCCATCGCTTCCATCTTCTCGGGCACGAGCTCGACGACGACGCGGCGGCGATCAGCGGAGTCCGGCACACGTCGCACGTAGCCCGCCTGCTCGAGCCGGTCGATGACGCGCGTGACCGCGCCGGTGCTGAGGCCCATCAGCTCGGATAGGCGCCCGGCGGTGGCCGCTCCCGTGTCGAGCAGGAGCTCGAGGGCCTCGACGTCCGACTCGGAGAGGCCGAACCGGATGGCGACGGTCTGCCCGAAGAAGGAGCCCTGGAGGTTCACCCGCCGCAGTGAGCGGATGACGGAGTCGATCTGGTTGCGATCCATGGTTGACAGTGTTCCTCGCTGCGGGGCATTATCTGCGCCGTGCAGATATTGCACTAAGATGCTGAACGGCGCAACTGCCAGTCGCGACCCAGCATACGTCACGGAAGGACAGCACCGATGGCACTACCACGACCAACGAGCGGCCCGATGATCGCCACGCGCGATCTGCGCCGAACCTTCAAGTCCCGGAAGTCGGAGGTCGAGGCGGTCCGCGGCGTCGACTTGAACGTGGCAGCGGGGGAGATCTTCGGTTTCCTGGGGCCGAACGGGGCCGGCAAGACGACGACGCTGCGCATGCTGGCCACGCTCCTGCCGCCGACTTCGGGCGAGGCGACGGTCGCCGGCGCCGATCTGCGTCGCGAGTCACAGCAGGTGCGAGAGCGGATCGGCTATGTCCCACAGGGAGGCTCGACCGATCCGGCGGAGACGGGGCGCGGCGAGCTCGTCCTCCAGGGTCGCCTGTACGGCATGAACAAGGCTGCCGCGGAGGCGCGTGCCGCAGAGGTCCTCGCAGCGCTGGACCTCGACGCGGCGGCCGACCGGACGACGAGCACGTACTCGGGCGGGATGAAGCGCCGGCTCGACGTCGGACTGGGCATCGTCCACAAGCCATCAGTGCTGTTCCTCGACGAGTCGACGACCGGGCTCGATCCCCAGGCACGCGCCCGGATGTGGGACGAGATCCGCCTCCTCCGCGACGTCGGCACGACCGTGTTCCTCACGACCCACTACCTCGAGGAAGCCGACGCCCTCGCCGACCGGCTCGCGATCATCGACCACGGCACGATCGTCGCCGAGGGCACGGCCGACGAGCTGAAGCGACAGGTCGCAGGCGATGTCGTCACGGTCGGCGTGTCAGGGGCGACCGAGCACGTCCTCGAGACCGTGCGCCGGCAGCCCTTCGTGCGCGAGGCGTCCGCCGAGAACGGAGTCGTCCGCCTCTATGTCGACCGCGGCGAGACGGCCGTCCCGCAGCTGCTCCGCGTGCTCGACGGTGCGGGCCTCGAGGCGTCGTCGATCGCCCTTCACCGACCGAGCCTCGACGACGTCTTCCTCCTCCAGACCGGCCGGTCGCTGCGCGACGAAGCCGCAGCCTGACCCCTCGACAACGAAAGGATCCCCGTCATGAAACTGCTCCGCGACACGTGGCTCATCTTCCGCCGTTCGCTCGTCCTCACCATGAGGCAGCCGACCTGGGTCGTCTTCGGGATGATGCTGCCGGTCCTCTACCTCGTCCTGTTCGGGCCGCTCCTCGAAGGCGCCGTCAAGCAGGCCGGAGCCGGCACGAATGCGTTCAACTGGTTCGTGCCCGGGCTGATCATCCAGATCGCGATCTTCGGTACGGCGTTCGGCGGCTTCGGACTGATCGCCGAGCTGCGGAACGGTGTCGTCGAACGCATGCGCGTGACACCGATGAGTCGGGCGTCGATGCTGCTCGGGCGTTCGCTCCGAGACGTCGTCGTGCTCATGTTCCAGGCGACGATCATGATCGTGCTCGCAATCCCGTTCGGCCTCGAGATCCAGCCCGGAAGCATCGTCGCGATCCTCGGCCTCCTCGTCCTCATCGGGTTGTCGGTCGCACCGCTCTCGTACGCGGGTGGTCTGGCGCTCAAGAGCGAGGACGCGTTCGCGCCGGTCGTCAATGCGATCGCCATGCCACTCCTGCTGCTCTCGGGCATCCTGCTGCCGATGGCGCTGGCGCCGGACTGGCTCCAGTTCCTGAGCAACATCAACCCGTTGACCCACGCTGTCGACGCGGCACGGGCGCTGTTCAACGCCGACTGGGGCAATCCGGACATCGCGATCGGCGTGACGATCAGCGCGATCTTCGCGGTGTTCGCCGTCTGGATCGGCTCCCGAGCGTTCACCCGCGCGGTCGCCTGAAGCCGCTCGCGCGGGAACGCAGATCCGAGGCGCGTCAGCGAGAACGTTTGGCGCGACCTCGGCTGGCTATGATGCCCGCATGACCGACCGGCCGATCAAGGTGCTCATCGCGAAGCCCGGGCTCGACGGCCACGATCGAGGGGCCAAGGTGCTGGCGCGCGGACTGCGCGACGAAGGCTTCGAGGTCGTCTACACCGGCCTCCGCCAGACGCCGGAGATGATCGCGACGGCGGCTCTCCAGGAGGACGTCGACGTCGTCGGACTGTCGATCCTTTCCGGCGCCCACATGACGCTCGTGCCGCGCGTGACCCGCCTGCTCAACGAGCGAGGGATGGCCGACGTGCTCGTCACGGTCGGCGGGATCATCCCCGATGACGACGTCCCAGCCTTGCGCGAGGCCGGTGTCGCCGAGATCTTCGGGCCGGGCACCACCATCGTCCAGGTCGCCGACTACCTGCGGGCGAACGCGCGACCACGGGACTGACCGTGGAGGTCGATGCGGTCGGGCGTGCCGAGACGCTGTCCGACGCGGCCGTCGCGGGCGACCGTTTGGCCCTCTCGCGGCTGCTGACAGCTGTCGAGAACCGGACACCGGTCGCGGAGGCCGCCCTTCGACGGTTGTACCCGTCCGCCGGCCGGGCACATCTCGTGGGCATCACCGGGCCGCCCGGGTCGGGCAAGTCCACGCTCGTTGCGGCACTGATCGCCGAGGTCCGTGCCGCTGGTCGTCCGGTGGCGGTCATCGCGGTCGACCCATCGAGCCCGATCACGGGTGGTGCACTGCTCGGCGACCGCGTGCGGATGCAGGCATATGCGGATGACGACGACGTGTTCATCCGCTCGATGGCATCGCGCGGACATGCCGGCGGCCTGGCATCGACCTCGACTGCGGCCGCGTCCGTGCTCGACGCGGCGGGGTTCGACCTCATCCTCATCGAGACAGTGGGGACCGGCCAGAGCGAGGTCGAGGTCGCGGCGACCGCGGACACGACGGTCGTGCTCGAGGCGCCCGAGATGGGCGACGAGGTCCAGGCGATCAAGGCCGGATTGCTCGAGGTCGCTGACCTTGTCGTCGTCAACAAGGGCGACAAGCCCGGAGCACAACGGACCGCCGCCCAGCTCCGAGCGATGCTCGTCGCGGCCGCGCCGCGCGATCCCGCGGACACGCGTCCACGCCCGAAGCGGCCCGAGGTCCTGATCACGACGGCTGCGACTGGCGCGGGCGTGCCCGAACTGCTGGCGGCGTTGGATCGGCACCGAGCGGCCGGTCGCGACGGACTCAGCGCCGCCGCGCGCCTGGCTCGTGCCGAGACACAGGTCTGGGCGATCGTCGCGGATCGGATGCGTGCCCGGCTGCACGACGCGCCCCGCGCGGCGGCGACTTCGGACGTGCTCGACGCCGTCGCCGATCATCGCCTCGACCCGTACGCGGCGGCCGACCGCCTGTTGGCCGACCTCGGCGACGGCTAGTCGCGCGCGGGAGCCAAGGGGCGAGCGGCCGCGTACCATCGACGGCATGCCGATCGAGCGAGTCTTCGTGGCGGGTGCAGGCTTGATGGGACATGGCATCGCGCAGGTCCACGCGGCCATCGGGCGGCACGTCGCCCTGTACGAACCGGACCTCGCCCGGGCCGAGGCGGGACGTGACCGGATCGCCGACAACCTGGACCGGTCCGTCGCCAAGGGCCGCCTGAGCGCCGCGGAGCGCGAGTCGGCACTGGGGCGGATCGAACCGACCGCTGATCTGAGCGCCGCCGCCGACGTTGGCATCGTCATCGAGGCGGTCTTCGAGGATGTCGCGGTCAAGTCGGCGCTGTGGCACGACGTCGATGCCATCGCCCCGCCGGAGGCGATCTTCGCGTCGAACACCTCGTCGATCGCCATCCACCGGCTGGCTGAGGCGGTCTCCCGGCAGCGGCGAGAGCGGTTCGCGGGGATGCACTTCTTCAGCCCCGTCCCGGTCATGCCGCTCATCGAGCTGATCCGAGGTCGCGACACGTCCGACGAGACGGTCGAGGCGATCCGGACGCTCGCCGCTGAGCTCGGGAAGCAGGTCATCGTGTCGGCCGACCGCCCAGGGTTCATCGTCAACCGGATCCTGATGCCTCTGCTCGGTGAGGCCATGCGTGCCTTCCAGGAGGGCATCGGGACCGCCGAGGACATCGATTCCGGGGCGCGCGTCGGCCTCAACCATCCGATGGGTCCGCTCGAGCTCGCCGATTTCATCGGTCTCGATGTGGTGCTCGGGATCATGCGCGTCCTCGACGACGGGCTTGCCGGCGATCACTTCCGGCCACCTGTCGTACTCACCGAGCTCGTCAACGCGGGTCACCTCGGCCAGAAGACGGGCCGGGGCTTCTACACCTACCCGCGGGCCGATCGCCCGACCACGGGCCGATGACGGGCGGCCTGACCGAGGAGGAACGGCTCCTCCAGGCGACCGCGCGCGAGTTCGCGACGCGGGAAGTGGCCCCCAGCGCGATCGAACGCGACGAGGCCGAACGGTACGACCGCTCGCTGTTCACCCGGATGGGCGAGCTCGGACTCACCGCGGCGCCACTCCCCGAGGTGGTCGGCGGGGCCGGGTTCTCCTACCTCGGCTGGTCGCTGGTCATGGAGGAGCTGGGCGCGGCCGACATGGCGACCGCCGTCTCGCTCTCCGTTCACATCCTGTCTCAGTACCCCGTCGTCACATGGGGTTCCGACGAGCAACGCGGCCGCTGGCTGCCGCCGATGTTGGCAGGCGAGGCGCTCGGCGCGTTCGCCCTCACCGAACCGCACGCGGGCAGCGACGCGGCCGCGATCCGGACGCGAGCGGAACGGGTGGGACCCGCGGATTCTCCGACCGGGTACCGCCTGAGCGGCACGAAGTCGTGGATCTCGAACGCCCCGGAGGCGGACCGATACCTCGTCTTCGCGACGCTCGACCCGAGCGTCGGGGCCAAGGCGATCACGGCGTTCCTCGTGGAGAAGGGGAGTCCCGGGTTCGGCTTCGGCGCCCACGAGCGGAAGATGGGGATCCGGGCGTGCCCGGCGTCCGAGCTCCTGTTCGATGGCTGCGAGGTGCCTGTCGCGAATCGGCTCGGCCGCGAGGGCGAAGGCTACAAGATCGCGCTGTCAGCACTCGGCGAGGGCCGGATCTCGATCGCGGCGGCCTGCGTCGGGATCGCACGGTCGGGGCTGGAGGCCGCGGCGCGCTACCTGCAGCAGCGTCGGGCATTCGGTGCGCCGCTCGTGGAGCAGCAGGGGATCCGCTTCATGCTCGCCGAGATGGCCCGCGAGGTGGCTGCCGCGCGCGCCGTGACGAGGATGGCGGCTGCGGCCAAGGACCGCGGCGAACCGTTGGCCGAGGTGTCGTCGATCGCGAAATGGACCGCGTCCGACGCCGCCATGCGGGTGGCGACCGATGCCGTCCAGCTGTTCGGGGCGAGCGGCTACTCACGCGAGACCGGCATGGAACGACTCATGCGCGACGCCAAGGGCGCCCAGATCTACGAGGGCACGAACCAGATCCACCGCCTCATCGTCGCCGACGAGGTGCTCAAGGGGCTCGGTGTAGATTCGAGGGTATGACCGAACGATCAACCCGCCCGAACGGCGACGTCTTCCTCGTCAGCGCGGCGCGCACTCCCATCGGCAAGTTCGGCGGCGGCCTTGCGACCGTCCCCGCCACGGAGCTCGGCGGAGTGGCGATCCGCGCCGCCGTCGAGCGGGCGGGGCTCGATCCCGCGACGACGCAGGTCGACGAGGTTCTGATGGGCCAGGTCCTCCAGGCGGGCGTCGGCCAGGCGCCTGCCCGGCAGGCCGCACTCAAGGCAGGGCTTCCGAATGGCACCTCGGCGACGACGATCAACCGCGTCTGCGGGTCCGGCCTGAAGGCGATCATGCTCGGGGCGGCGGAGATCCGTGCCGGCGACGCCGACCTCGTCATCGCCGGCGGCATGGAGTCGATGAACGGCGCCCCGTATCTCCTCCCGGGCGCACGCTTCGGCCTTCGCCTCGGCAACGGGGAGCTGATCGACGCGACCGTCCACGACGGCCTGTGGTGCTCGGTCGAGGACTGCCACATGGGCACGCACGCCGAGCGCGTCGCCATCTCCGACGACGTCAGCCGCGAGGACCAGGACGAGTTCGCGCTGTCCAGCCACCAGAAGGCGATCGCGGCCATCGATGCCGGGCGCTTCGATGCCGAGATGGTGCCGGTGACGGTGCGTGACGCGAAAGGCAAGGAAACGATCGTCGCCGTCGACGAAGGCCCGCGGCGCGACTCCACGATCGAGGCGCTCGCACGCCTCAAGCCAGCGTTCGCCCTCCCCGACGGCGAGGACAGGGGAGCGGCCACCGTCGGAACGGTCACGGCCGGCAACGCCCCCGGCATCACGGACGGCGCGGCCGCGACGGTCGTCGCGAGCGAGCGCGCCGTCGAGCGCCTCGGCCTGACGCCGCTCGCCCGCATCGTCGGCTACGCCCAGGCCGAGGTCGAACCAAAGTGGCTCTTCCTGGCGCCGATCGAAGGCGTCCGCCGCCTGCTCGACCGGATCGAGATGCCGATCGAGGCGTTCGACCTCATCGAGATCAATGAGGCCTTCGCTGCGCAGACGCTCGCCGACGGTCGCGCCCTCGGCTTCGATTGGTCGAAGGTCAACGTGAACGGCGGGGCGATCGCGCTCGGCCATCCGATCGGCGCCAGCGGGGCACGGATCGTGGCGACCCTGACGCACGAGCTGGTCCGGCGGCAGGGCCGATTCGGTCTCGCGACGCTGTGTCTCGGCGGAGGCGGCTCGGTCGCGATGGCCGTCGAACGGGTCTGAGCGGAGTCGTACACTCGGCGGCATGACCGAGACCGCCGTCGAGACCCCGACCTTCCGCCACTTCATCGCCGGAGAGTGGGTCGATTCGACCTCTGGTGAGACCTTCGAGAGCCTGAATCCTGCCGACACACGCGACGTCGTGGGCCGGTTCCAGCTGGGCACCAAGGCCGACGTCGCGATGGCCATCAGGGCCGCCGAAACGGCGGGGCCGATGTGGCGACGCACACCCGCACCGAAGCGTGGGGAGATCCTCTACGCGTTCGGGGCGCTGATGGCACAGCACAAGGAAGAGCTCGCCCAGGCGATGACACGCGAGATGGGCAAGGTCATCGCGGAGGCGCGAGGCGACGTCCAGGAAGGCATCGACATCGCGTACCTGATGGCCGGCGAGGGTCGGCGGATGCAGGGCGACACCGTCCCATCCGAGCTCCCCGACAAATGGGCGATGTCGATCCGTCAGCCGCTCGGCGTGGCCGGGATCATCACGCCCTGGAACTTCCCGATGGCGATCCCGTGCTGGAAGACGATGCCCGCGCTCGTCACCGGCAATACCGTCGTGTTCAAGCCGTCGTCCGACACGCCGCTCTGCGCGACGCTCCTCGTCGAGCTCATGGCCGAGGCGGGCTTCCCGCCGGGCGTCGTCAACCTCGTGACGGGCTCCGGTGGCGAGGTCGGTGACGCGATCGTCGACAGCCCCGATGTGGCCGTCATCTCCTTCACCGGCTCCTCCGTCACGGGAAAGCACATCGCGACCCGCGCGGGCCGTCGCCTCAAGCGCGTCTCGCTCGAGCTCGGTGGCAAGAATGGCGTCGTCGTCCTCGCCGATGCGGACCTCGACCTCGCGACCGACGGGATCCTGTGGTCCGCGTTCGGCACGACCGGCCAGCGCTGTACGGCCGCCTCTCGCGTCATCGTCGAGCGCTCGGTCGCTGAGCCCCTGCTCGAGCGCCTCGAGGCGCGCGCCCGCCGCCTTCGTCTCGGCTCGGGGTCGGATCCGGCCGTCGATGTCGGCCCGCTCATCAACGCCGGCGCCGCTGACAAGGTGGCGTCGTACGTCGACATCGGACGCGGCGAAGGCGATCTCGTCATGGGCGGCGACCGAGGGACCGGCGAGGGCCTCACGGACGGCCATTTCTTCGAGCCCACGATCTTCGCGGGTGTCGGCCCGATGGATCGGATCGGCCAGGAGGAGATCTTCGGGCCCGTCCTGTCGGTCATCCCGGTCGACGACTACGGCGCCGCGATGCTCGCACTCAATCAGACGCGGTACGGGCTCTCGTCGAGCATCTTCACCCGGGATGTGAACACGGCCTTCCGGGCGATGCGCGATTTCGAGACCGGCATCGTCTACGTCAACGCGGGGACGACGGGCGCGGAGGTCCATCTGCCGTTCGGCGGCTGGAAGGAGACCGGCAACGGGCACCGCGAGGCCGGTCACGTCGCGCTCGACACGTACACCGAATGGAAGTCGATCTATGTCGATTTCTCGGGTCGCCTGCAGCGGGCGCAGATCGACAACCAGCCGGCCTGACGACGGCCCGGACCCAGCCACGATGGCGACCTTCGATGACGTCCGCTCGATCGCGATGTCGCTGCCGGAAGTCGAGGAGGTCCTCACCTGGGAGACGGACATCACGTTCCGCGTCCGGAGCAAGATCTTCGCGATCGGCGGGGAGGGGAGTGATCGGGTGTCGATCAAGGCGACGCCGGCGACGCAGGCCGATCTCATCGACCTCGACCCCGAGACGTTCCGACCCTCCGCGTATGTCGGTCGCTACGGTTGGGTGACAGCCGAACTCGCGCGCATCGATGACGCGCTCCTGCAAACGCTTCTCACCGAGGCTTGGCGGCTGACCGCGCCGAAGCGGCTGGTTGCGGCGAGTGAGGCGGTGGATCGCTAGTGCCGGCCGCTGCCTCCCCCTGGGCTGCCTCCTCGGCCTTGCTGTCGTGGTCGGTCGCGCCGTGGACGAGCCGGGTGAGGCCGACGGCGAGACACCCGCCGATGAGCGGCCCGAGGACGTAGATCCAGACGTCTCCGAATGCGCCGGTGACGAGTGCCGGAGCGAGCGATCGGGCCGGGTTCATCGACGCGCCCTCGATCGGCAATGCGATGAGGCCACAGAGCGCGATCGTCGCCCCGACCGCCAAGGCGGCATCCGGCCCGACGATCCGTGCCCTGTCCGCGGTCCCGAGGATGACCACGACGAGGAACCAGGTGAGGACGGCCTCTATCGCGACGGCCGTCCCGGAGGCCACGAGGTGCGGCGTCGAGACTCCCGCGCGGACCGCATCGCCGAACATCGCACGGACGACGAGCGCCGCGGTGATCGCCCCGGCGAGCTGGGCGATCCAGTAGGGCACGAGCCATCGCGCCGGGAACAGGCGCTTCAGACTGAACGCCAGGGTCACGACCGGGTTGAAGTGGGCACCGGAGACATCGCCGAGCGAGAGGACCATCGCTGCGACGACGAGACCCGGCGCGACCGCCCGGGCCGCATCCGACACGGCACCATCGCTGACCTTGCCCATCGCGTCGGCCCCCACGGCGACGAACACGAGTGCGAACGTGCCGAACACCTCCACCGCGATCCGGCGCGGCCACTCAGGGACGGTCTGCCGCCGAGACAGAACCGCGGACTGTCGCTCCATGTACCGACGGTGCGCCGGGCAAAGTTGCGGCAGCGACGGCCGAGACCAGCAGTACGTTGCACCCGACTGGCGCCACTGTCACGCGACTGACAGCCGCCCGACGGGCCCCAGCGGCACGGATGTCCGGCCGAGCGCCCGATGCTCGGTCAGCCCCCGCCCGGAGCCCGCCGAGGAGACACCGACCATGACCGAAATCGGGTATGCCCTGTCAAGCGAGGAGCATGCGCCCAGGGACCTCGTGGCGAATGCACGCGCCGCCGAGGAAGCGGGCTTCACGTTCGCGCTCATCTCGGACCATTTCCATCCGTGGATCGATCGTCAGGGGCACAGCCCGTTCGTGTGGGGCGTGCTCGGCGCCATCGCCCAGGCGACGGACCGACTCTCGATCGGGACGGGCGTGACGTGTCCGACGATCCGAACCCATCCGGCGATCATCGCCCAGGCCGCCGCGACCACCGCTGCGCTGATGCCCGGGCGCTTCTTCCTCGGCCTGGGAACCGGCGAAAATCTCAATGAGCACGTCGTCGGCCGCGGCTGGCCGAGTCTCGAAGTCCGGACGGAGATGCTCGAGGAGGCCGTCGAGGTCATCCGCGAGCTCTGGAAGGGTCAGCTCACGAACCATCGCGGCCGTCACTTCACCGTCGAGAACGCCCGCCTGTACACCCTGCCCGACCGTCTCCCGCCGATCTACCTCGCGGCGAGCGGACCGAAGGCCGCTGAGCAGGCGGGCAGGCTGGGCGACGGCCTGATCGGGACCGGCCCCGAAGCAGAGCTGGTGACTCGATACCGGAGCGCTGGCGGGGACGGGCCGCGGTACGGCCAGGTGACCGTGTGTTGGGCGGCATCGGAGGCGGAAGCGAAGAAGACGGTTCGTGAATGGTGGCCGAACGTGGCGGTCCACGGAGCCGCGAGCCAGGAGCTTCCCCTGCCATCGCACTTCGAGGAGCTGACGTCATCGGTCACCGAGGATCAGGTCGCCGAATCGGTGCCCTGCGGTCCGGACGCCGAGCGTCACCTCGAGAAGATCCGGGCCTATCTCGAGGCGGGCTTCGACCACGTATATATCCACCAGGTCGGCCCCGACCAGCGGGGGTTCATCGACGTCGCACGACGC
>JBJMMQ010000131.1:0-4154 GCA_045804705.1 Chloroflexota bacterium | reverse complement strand
CCGAACACGAACGCGGTCTTGGCGATGACGCCGGACTCGGTCATCTCGGCGATGAGGTCGTTGCCCTCGCGACTGCGCTCGCCGACGCCCGCGAACACGGACACGCCGGCGTGCTCCTGGGCGACGTTCCGGATCAGCTCCTGGATGATGACGGTCTTCCCGACGCCGGCGCCGCCGAAGATTCCGATCTTGCCGCCCTTCTTGAACGGGCAGATCAAGTCGATGACCTTGAGGCCGGTCTCGAAGACCTCGATCTCGGTCGACTGCTGGTCGAACGCGGGCGGGTCACGGTGGATCGGCAGGGTGACCTCGGCGTTGACGGGGCCTTTCTCGTCGATCGCGTGCCCGAGCACGTCGAAGACACGACCGAGCGTCGCCTCGCCGACCGGGACGGAGATCGGGGCGCCCGTGTCGACCACCTCGACGTCGCGGGCGAGCCCGTCGGTCGTCGTCATCGCGACCGCGCGGACCCAGTTGTTCCCAAGGTGCTGTTGGACCTCGCAGGTCAACGGACCCTGGCCGTCGCGCTGGATCTCGACGGCGTTGTAGATGGCGGGGAGATGGCCGGCCGGGAACTCGATGTCCACGACGGGCCCTGTGATCTGGATGACTCGGCCGGTCGCGGCCGGTGTGGCAAGTGTCATGTCGGTCGGTGCCTCCTGCGTCTGGGCGTCAGCGAGCGTTCGCGCCGGACGCGATCTCGATCATCTCGCGGGTGATGTTGGCCTGACGGACCTTGTTGTACGAGAGGGTCAGGTCCTCGATGAGCTCTTCGGCGTTCTCGGTCGCGTTCTTCATCGCGACCATCCGACTCGACTCCTCGCTCGCCTTCGCTTCGAGGACCGCCTGGAACAGGCGCGTCGCGACGTAACGCGGCAGGAGCCGGTCGAGGACCGCCGCCGCCGACGGTTCGAAGATGAATTGGTGGCCGGGGATGCCCTCGGTGTCTTCGGCAGGCTGGATCGGCAGGATCGTCAGCAGCGTCGGGCGCTGGACGAGGGTCGAGACCCAGAGGCTGTAGACGATGTCGACCCGGCTGTAGGCGCCCGCGAGGAAGTCGTCGGTCACGAGCCGGGCGAGCGGCAGGACGTCCGCGAACGTCGGCCGATCGCCGAACGTCGCGAAGTGGGCCTCGAGCGGGACGCCCGTGCGACGCATCGCGTCACGACCCTTGCGTCCCACCGTGATGACGGCGACGTCGCTCGGGTTGTCGATGATGTCGCGAGCGATGAACCGAACGATGTTCGTGTTCAGCGGGCCCGACAGCGGCCGGTCGGTCGTGATCAGGACGACGAGCCGCTTGCCGGCCGTCGGTTCAGCGAGCAGCGGATGGTCCTCGCCTCCGAGCACCGCGGCGAGATCCGCGAGCACCTCGTCGAGCTTCTCGCTGTACGGCCGGGCCGCCAGCGTGGCGTCCTGAGCGCGCTTCAGCTTCGAGGCCGCCACGAACTGCATCGCGCGCGTGATCTGCTTGATGTTCTTGACGGAACCGATGCGGCGCCGGATGTCCCGCTGGCTTGCCAACTGCGTGCGACCCCGTACCTAGGCCAGGAACGACGTGCGGAACGCATCGATGGCGTCGTCGAGGCTTGCGGACAGCTCGGGCGAGAGGGCCTTCTTGTCGGCGAGCTCGGTCAGGATCGCCGGTCGCTCCGTCTCGAGGAAGCGGTAGAACTGGCTCTCGAACTCCCGAACGCGCGGCGTCGGGACGTCGTCGAGCTTGCCCTTCGTGGCCGCGTACAGGATCGCGACCTGCTTCTCGACGCCGAGTGGCTGGTACTGCGGCTGCTTGGTGATCTCGGACAGCTTCTCGCCTCGGGTCAGCTGGTCGCGTGTCGCCTTGTCAAGGTCGGACGCGAACTGCGCGAAGGCCGCGAGCGAGCGGTACTGGGCGAGGTCGAGCTTGAGCGGCGCGGCGACCGTCTTCATCGCCTTCGTCTGCGCCGCAGAACCGACGCGCGACACGGAGATGCCGATGTTCAGGGCGGGGCGCTGGCCCGCGTTGAAGAGGTCGGTCTCGAGGAAGATCTGGCCGTCCGTGATCGAGATGATGTTGGTCGGGATGTAGGCCGACACGTCGCCCGCCTGCGTCTCGACGATGGGCAGCGCGGTCAGGGACCCGCCGCCGTTCTCGTCATTGAGCCGCGCGGCGCGCTCGAGCAACCGGCTGTGGAGGTAGAAGACGTCGCCGGGGTACGCCTCGCGTCCCGGCGGGCGGCGGAGCAGCAGGGCCATCTCGCGATACGCCCAGGCGTGCTTGGAGAGGTCGTCGTAGACGCACAGGGCGTCCTTGACGAGGCCCTGACCGGGTACCTCGACGCCCTTCTCCATGACCTCCTCGCCCATCGCGACGCCCGAATACGGGGCGAGGTACTGGAGCGGTGCCGGATCCTCGGCGCCGGCGACGACGACGATCGTGTACTCCATCGCGCCGTACTGCTCGAGGATCGCGACCGTGTTCGCGACCGTCGACAGCTTCTGCCCGATGGCGACATAGATGCAGACGAGGCCCTTGCCCTTCTGATTGATGATCGCGTCGAGGCAGATGGCCGTCTTGCCGGTCTGGCGGTCGCCGATGATCAGCTCGCGCTGACCGCGGCCGATCGGGATGAGCGCGTCGATCGCCTTGACGCCGGTCTGGACCGGCGTATCGACCGACTTGCGCACGATGACGCCTGGCGCGATGCGCTCCACCGGCCGGGTGGCGGTCGACGCGATCGGGCCTTTGTCGTCGAGCGGCCGACCGAGCGGGTCGACGACCCGGCCGAGCAGCGCGGCCCCGACCGGGACCTCGACCACGCGGCCTGTCGTCTTGACCGTGTCGCCTTCCTTGATCGCGGTCGCGTTGCCGAGGATGACCGCGCCGACAGTCTCTTCCTCCAGGTTGAGGGCCATGCCCATCAAGCCTCCGGGGAATTCGAGCAGCTCGGACGCGAGCGCGCCCGACAGCCCGTAGATCTGGGCGATACCGTCGCCGACTTCGACGACGGTCCCGACGCTGCGGGTCTCGACACCGGAGTCGAACGAGTCGATCGCGGACTTGATGATGCTGGTGATCTCGTCGGAACGAAAGGACATCTGCTGTGATCTCCTAGAGGGCGCCCGAAACGAGCTGGTTGCGTAGTCGCTCGAGGCGTACTCGGACGCTTCCATCGATCAGGCGGTCGCCGATGCGGACGACCAGCCCGCCCAGAAGGTCTGGGTCGGTCCTGAGGTCGAGCTCGACCCGCCCGCCGGTCAACTGTTCCATCCGCGCCGTGAGTGCCCGGACCTCGTCCTGGCTCAACGGCGCGGCGCTTGTCGCTGTCGCGAGGGTGATGCCCTGTCGGGCGTTGTCGAGGCGCCGGAATTCGGCGGCGACCCGGGGCAGCTGCTCGATCCGGCCTCGCCGGAGGATGAGCCCGATGAGGTTGAGCACGGGCCGGCCGACGACCTTGCCGAAGATCGACTCGGCCATCTGGGTCCGGGTCTCGAGCGGCACGGCGGGATTGGCGAGCGCCCGGCCGACCGTCTCGTCGGCGGCGATCGCCCCGGCGGCGTCGAGCTCGGCCCGCCACGTCTCGACCGTGCCGTCACGCAGGGCGACCTCGAAGGCGGCCTCCGCGTAGCGACGTGCAGCCGTGTCGCGCTGTGCCATCAGACGCTCACCGAGTGGTTCATCAGTTGTTCGATCCGCCCGAGCCCGCGGTGGCGAGGAACTCCTCGACGAGCCGCCGCTGGCGAGCGTCGGTCATGCTCTCGCCGACGACCTTGCCGGCCGCGGCCAGCGCAAGGTCGGCGACCTCGGCGCGGACTTCGGCGACGGCGCGGGTCTTCTCGGCTTCGATCTCGGCGGCGGCGCGGACGCGAAGGCGCTCGAGCTCCTCGCGGGTGGCCGCGATGTCCGCGTCGCGGGTCTCCTGGGCGACCTTCTGGGCGCGGGTCAGGATCTCGTTCGCCTCGCGGCGCGCCTCGCTCAGCGTGGCCACGCGCTCCTGCTCCGCGTTCTCGCGATCGCGGCGTGCCTGTTCGGCGTCCTTCAGCCCCTCCTCGATCCTGGTCTTGCGGTCGGCCAGCATCTTCGAGACCGGCTTGAACGATAAGGACCAGATGATTATGAAGAACAGGATGAAGTTGAGCGCGATGACGATCAACCAGAAGAGGTTGACCTGGAA
>JBJMMQ010000130.1:0-10510 GCA_045804705.1 Chloroflexota bacterium | reverse complement strand
CCGCGGCGGCGCACGGGCTTGCGACACCGTTCGGTGACACGGGCTCGGTCGGCATCAGCGGCCTGACCCTCGGTGGCGGCATCGGCTGGCTCGTCCGGAAGTACGGCCTGGCCATCGACGCCCTGGTCGCGGTCGAGATCGCCACCGCCGATGGTCGCGTCGTCACGGCGAGCGAGGAATCGCACCCCGACCTGTTCTGGGCGGTCCGCGGCGGCGGCGGCAACTTCGGTGTCGTCACGCGCTTCCAGTTCAAGCTGTATCCGGTCGGCGAGATCCTCGGTGGCGCCCTGTTCATGCCCGCCACCCGCGACGTCCTGCGGGGTCTCGTCCCGATCGCCGCCGCCGCGCCGGAGGAGCTCTCGACCATCTCGTTCCTGATGGCCCTCCCACCGGCCCCGTTCATCCCCGCCGAGCTGGTCGGCACGACGTCGCTGGTCATCATGTTCGTCTGGGCCGGCGACCCGGCCGACGGTCAGGCCGCGCTCCAGCCTTTCCGCGACCTCGCGACGCCGCTCGCCGACATGGCCATGCCGATGCCCTACCCGGGCATCTACGAGATGCTCCGTGACGCCGAGCAGCGCTCGCTGGGCGTCCACCGGTCGCGATTCCTGAGCACGCTCGATGACGATGCCGTCGACGCGATCCTCGAGGCGGTCGCCGCTCCGAGCTCTCCCGGCGCGATGATCCAGCTCCGGGTCCTCGGCGGAGCGATGGCTCGGATCCCGGCGACCGACACGGCGTTCGCGCATCGCGATGCGGCGGTCATGGCGACGATCATGACGCTCTACGACGATCCCTCGACCGAGGCGGCACACGTCGCCTGGACCGTGGGCCTTCACGAGAAGCTCGCCCCGAACAGCGTCGGTGTCTACTCCAACTTCCTCGAGGCCGAGGGCGACGAGCGGATCCGCGCCGCCTATCCCGCCGGCACCTACGAGCGCCTGGCCGAGGTCAAGCGCCGCTACGACGCCTCGAACCTCTTCCACCTGAACCAGAACATCCGCCCCGCTGCGCGCGGCTGACCTCCTCCTCACACGCGATCACGCCCGCTCCGGCTCGACCGGGCCGGGCGTCCGCGTGTCCGGCTCGCGTCCGCTAGGTCTTTGACCTCGCCTTGGGGACCTTCGGAGGCAGCGTCGCCCCATAGTCGACCGCTCGTTCGACCCAGCGGTGGATCTCGCCGTCGTCATCGACGACGGACTCGGGCAGGAGCGTGAAGCCGGTCATCGGCCTGCCCGGCATCGGCTCGAACGGTTCGGCACCCGGCATCGCCTCGAGCGCGTGCCGCTCCTCCGGCCCGAGCTTCACGTGCCAGCGGGAGCCGAAGAGGCCGCTGATCATGTTCCCGCCGACGTACAGGCAGGGGTAGCCGAACGTCATCCGGCGTTGCGCCGCCGGGAAGTCCGCCGCGATCGCATCGAACCGCGCGATCAGCTCGGGCGGGGACTTCGGCATCCTTGGCATATTCGAATCAGGCATCGCGGGTACCTCCGGCGCTACGGTACAGCGCTCGCTCGCATACGCTTCAGGGCATGACCGATGCACGGATGCGAGTCGGCGTCGTCCTGCCGATCGGCGAGGATGACGCGGGCGGAGGCATCGCCGACTACGGGGCGATCCGGGACGTCGCGATCGCAACCGAGGCCGGCGGCTTCGACTCGGTGTGGGTGTTCGATCACCTGCTGTACCGGTTCGACGGCGAGACGACGGGGATCCACGAGTGCTGGACGATCCTGTCGGCCATCGCCGAGGCGACGTCGCGGGTGGAGCTCGGGACGATCGTCATGTGCACCGCCTTCAGGAACCCGGCGCTGCTCGCGAAGATGGCGGCGACCCTCGATCACGTCAGCGGCGGACGGCTCATCCTCGGCGTCGGGACAGGCTGGCATGAGCCCGAATTCGACGCGTTCGGTTTCCCGTTCGACCATCGAGTCGGACGGTTCGAGGAGTCGCTCGCGGTCATCACCGCTCTGATCCGCGAGGGTCGGGCCGATCTGAGCGGACGCTGGGTGACCGTACGCGACGTCGTTCTCCGGCCACCCGCCCGGCCGGAGATGCCGATCCTCGTCGCGGCGAAGGGCCCACGGATGCTGGACCTCACGGCGCGTCACGCCGATGCCTGGAATGCCGCCTGGTTCGGGGAGCCCGACGAACGTCTCGCGGGCCGACGACAGGACCTGCTCGATGCGTGCGAACGCACGGGCCGCGATCCGGCCACGATCTCGGTCACCGTCGGTCTGATCGTCCGCTATCCCGACTCGGGTGCTGCGGCGCCGGCGGACGCACCGACGAGCCCCGGCCTGACCGGCTCAGCCGCCGACATCGCCGCGGGTCTGCGCGCGCACGCCGATGCCGGCGCCGACCATGCGATCGTCGTCCTCGAACCGTGCACGCCCGAGACGGTCGGCCGGTTCGCGGAGGCACTCGCGCTCTACCGCGCGGGCTGATCCGGCTCTCAGAAGTCCTCGATCCCTCGCACTGACAGACGCGGTCCGTATCGTGGCGCGCGGATCCCGCTCGTCTCGAGCAGCCGGACGACGCGCGCACGGTGGCCCGCGTACGGCTCGAGCAGCTCGAGCATCCGGGCGTCCGTCCCGCGTGGCTCGCCAGCGAGCGCGAATGCCACGAGGTTCGGCAGGTGGAAGTCGCCGACGCTGACCGCATCGTCGTCACCGAGGGCCCTGACGCCGACCTCGGCCGCCGTCCACGGACCGATCCCCGGCACGGCCATGAGCCGCTCATAGCCGTCCGCAAGCGGCATCTCTGCGATCGCCTCGAACCAGCGTGCCCGCGCGGCGATCGCCCGGATGAGGTCGGCCCGGCGCTGCTCGACGCCGAACGGGTGGTAGTCGTAGTAGGGGAGTGCCGCCAGCGTCGAGGGCGACGGAGGAAGCCGCAGCCCGAATGCCACGGGCCCCGGCGCGGGTTCGCCGTGGACGCGGATAAGCCGCGTCCATGCCCGGCGTGCCTCGAGCCCCGTCACCTTCTGTTCGAGGATCGCCGGGACGAGGGACTCGAGGACGGCGCCGGTCCGCGCGATCCGGATGCCCGCGTGGCGTCGCTCGAGCTCGGCGACGAGAGGATGCCCGGCCGGGATGCGCGGCGCGTCCCGGTCGAGCGCGAGCAGCGCGGGTACGCCAACCAGCGCTCGCTCCGCGCCCGGCCCGAAGGCATCTGCATGGATCTCGCCGTCGTGCACGGCGAGGGCGAGGGTCGCCGCACCATCGGGCGTTCGAGTCGCCCACCACGCCCGGTCCGGCGCGATCCGGATCGTGGGGTCGGCAGGTCCGCGCGACAAGGGCCCGAGCGTGCGGGCGAGGTCGAGTGGTCCGATGACGGGCCAGGTCATGGTGGGCATCGCCCCGATGCTGCCACGGTTTCGTCCTGGCCACTCGCGGCGTCGCAATGCTCGGTTTCCTCGATCCGTGCTACGGTCCCTCATAGACGTGCGACACAGGAATGTCGTCGCGAGGGTGACGCTCACCGCCATCCTCGCCTCGGTCGCCGTCCCCGGTCTGGTCGGTTCGCGGGTTCCCAGCCCCCCCGACGTAGTGGACCCCGGTCTCTTCCGACAGGTCGAGGTCGCGACGCTTCCGCGTGGGACGGTGATGACGATCCAGCCCCCGGATCCAGGGTCCCGGTCCGCCGGTCACCTGGAGAGACGCTCGATCGTGATCGAGCCCGACCTGCGCTCGGAGCCGCCCACGGCTCCGGTTCGAGGCGCCCAGCCTGTGGCGCGAGCGGGATCGGTCGCTCTCTCGCGTCCGCGCAGCACAGGCGGGGCGGGCGTTGCAGGCGGGACGGGCGTTGCAGGCGGCTGGCACCACGACAACGACATCTCGTGGTTCGGGCCCGGTCTGTACGGCAACGGCACCGCCTGCGGAAAGACCCTGACCAAGACCCTCGTCGGGGTCGCTCACAGGACATTGCCCTGTGGGACCCGCGTCACCTTCCGCTACAAGGGCGTGACCCTGACCGTGCCCGTCGTCGATCGCGGCCCGTTCGTGGCCGGACGGACATGGGACCTCACCCACGGGGCCTGCGCGAAGCTGAATCACTGCTTCACCGGCTCGATCGACTGGAAGCTCGGCGGGGGCTGATCGCCGGCCGGGACGGCGTTACGCGTCGCGGCGCACACCCCCAAACTGGGGCGCTGCGCGTCTTCCCTTCAGGAGGTCATCGGATGCGGATCCTCGTCGTCGGCGCGGGTGGCGTCGGGAGCGCGGTCGTGCCGATCGCCGCCAGACGTGACTTCTTCGAGCGGATGGTCATCGCCGACTACGACGTCGGCCGGGCCGAGGCCGCGACCGGGCGCTTGCCTGACGACGGCCGTCTCATCGCTGCACGCGTCGACGCGTCTCGCCCTGAGGACGTCGCGGCGCTCTGCCGCGAACACGACATCACCCACGTCCTGAACGCCGTCGACCCACGTTTCGTCATGCCCATCTTCGACGGTGCCTTCGCGGCCGGCGCCGACTACCTCGACATGGCGATGTCGCTGTCGCGCCCGGACTCCGACGCCCCGTACGAGCGGACAGGTGTCAAGCTCGGGGACGAGCAGTTCGCCAGGGCCGGGGAATGGGAGGCGGCCGGGCGGTTGGCGCTCGTCGGCATGGGGGTCGAGCCCGGGCTGTCGGACGTGTTCGCGCGCTACGCCCAGGACCAGCTGTTCTCCGAGATCGACGAGATCGGGATCCGTGACGGGGCGAACCTCGTCGTCGACGGCTTCGACTTCGCACCGTCGTTCTCGATCTGGACGACGATCGAGGAGTGCCTCAACCCGCCGGTCATCTGGGAGGCGGATCGCGGCTGGTACACGACGCCGCCCTTCAGCGAGCCCGAGGTGTTCGACTTCCCGGAGGGGATCGGACCGGTCGAGTGCGTGAACGTCGAGCACGAGGAGGTGCTGCTCGTGCCGCGCTGGGTCAAGGCGCGACGGGTGACGTTCAAGTACGGCCTCGGCGACGAGTTCATCAACGTCCTGAAGGTGCTCCACATGGTCGGCCTCGACCGCACCGACAAGGTCCGCGTCGGCGGGGTCGAGGTGTCTCCACGGGACGTGGTCGCTGCGTGCCTGCCCGATCCAGCCCGCATCGGCGACCGGATGCGCGGGAAGACGTGCGCCGGGACGCTGGTGACCGGCACCGGCAAGGACGGGAACCCGCGGCGGGTCTACCTCTACCACGTCGTCGACAACGAGGTGACCATGGCCCGGGACGGGTCACAGGCGGTCGTGTGGCAGACGGCGATCAACCCCGTCATCGCGCTCGAGCTTCTCGCGACCGGCGTCTGGACGGGATCCGGCGTGCTGGGACCCGAGGCGTTCGACGCCGTGCCCTTCCTCGACCTGCTCACGGCCTACGGGTCGCCGTGGGGGCTGCGCGAGGGCGGCTGAGGGCTAGCGCGGGTCGCGAGTCGAATCGACCGGCGGCTCCCAATCGGGGGCCGCGAGCTCGAAGCCATCGAACTCGAACGCCGGGGCGACGATGCAGCCGACGAGGGTCCATTCCCCGAGCGTCCGTGCGCTCTGCCACGCTCGGGCCGGCACGAGGGCCTGGACGACCGTCTCGCCGGTCGTCACGTTGCCGCCGAGGCGCGCCGACGCGATCGTGGCTTCACCCTCGGTCCACGTGCGGAGCTCGAGGTCGTCGCCGGCCGACCACTGCCAGATCTCGTCGGCATCGAGTCGATGCCAGTGCGAACGTTCGCCCGCGGCAAGAAGGAACAGGATCGCGCTGCCGGGACCGCGCGAGCCGTCGGGCGCCGTCGGCTGCCACGTCTCGACGTACCAGCCACCCTCCGGATGTGCCCGCATCCCGAGACGGTCGGCGAGCTCGCGTGCGGCGCTCACCGGTTGAGGGTCAGCGCGGCCGCGACAGCGAAGCCGCTCGCGGTCGCGAGGCCGACGAGCTTGTTCTTCTCGGCGTGGGCCGACGGCAGGAGCTCCGACGCGAGCAGGGTCAGGATCGCGCCAGCGGCGAACGCGTCGATGAAGGCGATGACGTCCCCCGGCGCACCTGCGAACAGGCCGTAGCCGATCGCGGACGCGAGGGCGCTGGCGAGAGCGACGAGCGACCAGACGCCGACGACCCACGCCGGCCGGCGACCGGATGCGAGCATCCCCGACGAGGAGGCGACCGCCTCGGGCACGTTCGAGATGAAGATCGCGACGAGCACGGCCACGCTCGGGCCGGCGCCAGCGACCAGCGACAGCCCGAGGACGACCGACTCAGGGATGCCGTCGAGGACCGCCCCGAGCAGGATCTCGAGGCCGCCGCTGCCGGGCATCCGCTCGATCAGCTCGTCCCCGATGAAGTAGATCACCGCTCCGGCCACGAAGCCGGCCGCGACCGACAGTCCGGTCGCGGAGACGTTGACCGCCTCCTCGATGAGGTCGTACGCGACCGCGCTGATCAGCGCGCCTGATCCGAACCCGATGAGCAGCGCGAGTGAGCGGCCGGACAGCCTGCCCGACATCGCGATGAAGGCGCCGAGGATGAGCGACGAGGCGCCGACGAACGCCCAGAAACCAGCGGCAGCCACGGTCAGGACGCCATTCCGAGCGGCCTCGGGGTCGTCGACAACGCGCTCACCGGCCGAGCATAGCCGGGTGTCGTACCGTACCGGCATGTGCCGAAGCATCAAGACCCTCCGTCGTGCCGATGAGGTGACGACGACGGGCGAACTGGAGGCCGCCGCCCGCCAGTACGTCCGCAAGATCAGCGGCTATGCCAAGCCGTCCGCGCGGAACGCCGAGGCGTTCGACGGGGCCGTGGCCGAGATCAGCGCGGCGACCGCGCGTCTCGTCGCCGCTCTCGGCGTGCCGATCGAGGAAGGCCCCGACAAATGGAAGCCGCGGGCGCTCGCGCAGGCGGAGCAGGACTCACACTCGCATCCCCACCCGCACGCGTGACCGCCGGCTCCGTCGAGCCCGACGTGCCGGTAGCGCCTGAAGCGCCCGTCGCTCCATGGTGGGTGCGGCCGGGGCTCGATATCGCCGCCGGCCGGTTGCGCATCGCCGGCGAGGATGCCGAGGCGCTCGCCCGCGAGCACGGAACGCCGCTCTTCGTCTATGACCGGGCGCGGTTCGCCGAGAACGCGCGGGCGCTCCAGGGTGCACTCAGGAGGACGGGGCTTCCGTACCGCCTCCGGTTCGCCCTGAAGGCGAACCCACTCCCCGAAGTGCTCGAGGTGTTCCGGCGCCTCGGGGAGCCCGGCACGCGGGACAGTGTCGGCATCGACGCCTGCTCGCCGGGGGAGGTCGAGCGTGCGCTGGCGTGCGGCTGGCTCGCGAGCGAGATCAGCTACACGGGAACGAACGTCTCCGAGCGTGACCTCGACGTGCTGCTGGCGCACGGTGTCCACGTCAACCTCGACGCGATCAGCCAGGTCGAGCGATATGGGCGGCGGGCGCCCGGCACGGCGATCGGCTTGCGCATCGATCCCGGTGCGGGCGCCGGCTACAACGCCCATCTCGAGTACGCCGGCGACCGCCCGACCAAGTTCGGGATCGGCCTGGAGCGGCTCGACGAAGCGATCCGCGCCGCGGCGCGCCACGAACTCGCGATCGACACGGTCCATTTCCACGCAGGTTCGGGTTGGCTCGCCGGTGGCCTCGACGCCTTCGAACAGGCGCTGCTGGTCGCCGTCGAGGCGGTCGAACGACTCGTCGCCGCCGGTCATCGGATCGGCGAGGTCAATGTCGGCGGCGGCCTCGGTGCGCCCGCGCGCGAGGATGAGCATGGCGTGGACCGCGACGCCTACGCCGCCGTCCTCGCCCGGCATCTCGGGCCGCTCCGGGTCACGATCGCCTGCGAGCCCGGCGATGCGCTGTCGAAGGATGCCGCCATCCTCCTCGGCGAGGTGGTCACCGTCGAAGAGCGTCGTGGGGTCACGTTCGTCGGGCTCGACATCGGCTGGAACGTCAATTGCTCGTACTTCATCTACCGCTTCGCGCAGGAGCTGGTGGTCTGCGCCGCGGCCGACGCCGAGAGGACCGAGATCGTCACGATCGCCGGCCACATCAACGAGGCGGGCGACGTGTTCGCCGAGGACTACGGGATGCCGGTGGTCGAGGAAGGCGCGATCGTCGCGTTGCTCAACGCCGGCGGCTACCTCCAGGCGATGAGCTCGACGCACTGCCTCCGTCCGATGGGAACCGCGCTGTTCCTCGACCGCTAGTCGAGCGGACCCCACGTCGTCACCCGCCCGATCTCGATCCGGATGAGTGGGCGGCCGTCGAGGCGATGGGTGGCGTACTGCGGATAGCGCGCGCGCAGGGCCGCGACCGCGGCGGCGTGTTCAGGCGCAGGCTCGAGGAGACCGCCGCGGCCCTCCGCCCGCAACCAGGCGAGGCGTGTCCAGTCCTCGTCCCAGCGGTCTGCGAGGACGGCCACCCGGGGGTCGGCGCTGATGTCGCGGACACGTGCCAACGTCGACAGGTCGTCGGTGGCTTTCGGCTTGTCGTCGAGCGGCGTGTACAGGACGGCCGCGTCGTCCGCGAGGGTGAAGCAGATCGGCATCGGTCGCGGCCGTCCATCGCGGGCGACCGTCACGAGGACGACGCGACGCTGGGCCTCGAGGAACCGGCGCTCGCGGTCGGTCAGTGCCATCGCGTCATGATGGTCGTCCGAGACCCGCCCCGCGTCCTCTTCGGCCCGTGCCCATACACTCGGGCCGATGTCCAGACGGTGGTGGGTCCTGCTCGGTGCGCTCGCCGTCGCCGTCGTGGTCCTCGGGGCGGCATTCCTCGGTCGGGCCGCGTCCGACCCGACGCCGTCTCGTCCGCCGATCGCGGAAGCGTCGCCGCCCGCCGCCACGGCGTCCCTGATCCCCGCCGCAACCGCGAGCGTCGCCGCGACATCGAGCAGCGAACCAAGCGCGAGCGCAGGTCCGGCGCTGCCCTCGACGGCCGCGAAGACGCCAGCGCCACGAGCCAGCGGACCACCCCGCCTCGCATATGCGGCATTCCTCCGTCGGGTCAACGACGACAGAGCGACCGTCGAGAGACTCAATGCAGCCCTGTCCAGCGCGGCACAGGCACAGGATCCGGCCGCCGTCCGTCGCGCTGCGGTCGATATCCTTGATTTCGTGGACACGGAACGCGACTGGCTGCGCGAGAACCCGCCGGCGGACTGCTACGCGGCGGCCCACGCGTCCGCGGGAGGGATGCTTGACGCCTACGGGGCGGCGGCCGACGCGTTCATCGCCTGGGCCCAGACCGGCGGTGGGCTCGCCGGCATCGGGGCGTTGAGCGAGGCCCTCGACGCCGCGCAGACGGCGAGCGATGCCCTCACCGCATTCACCCGGGCGATCGAGACGACGACATGTCCGGCGTGACCGGCGACGCCACGCCCGTTCGGCATGTCACAAGCCGGCGGGTCGTGGCCGTCCGGGGCGACTCGCTCGAGGTGCGCGACGACCGGGTGGTCGGTGAAGCGCCGCTCGAGATCCGCGCTGCGGGTCCGCGCCAGGACCCGGTCGCCGTCGCCGTCACGATGCGCACGCCCGGCCATGAATCCGAGCTCGCCATCGGCTTCCTTCTGACGGAGGGCCTTCTCGAGGGCCAGGAGGTCGTGGGGACCACCGGCGGCGACCCGGGCCGGCTCAGCCAGCCCGACGACACGATCCTCGTTCGGCTCTCGAAGGCGTTCGATGACTCGAAGATCGCCGAACGGCATTTCATCGCGACGGCGTCATGTGGCATCTGCGGCAAGGCCTCGATCGACGAGGTCGCCCAGCGAACGGATCCCATCCCTGACGGCCCCCTCGTGCAGCGCCCGGTCATCCTCGCGTTACCGGCTCTGCTGCGGGCAGCGCAGCGGGCCTTCGACGAGACGGGCGGCCTCCACGCGGCCGGACTCTTCTCGCCGTCGGGCGAGCTGATCGCGATCCGCGAGGACGTCGGCCGCCACAACGCCCTCGACAAGCTCATCGGCTCGCAGGTTCTGGTCGGGGCGCGGCGTCTGAACGGGTTCGTGCTGATGGTGTCGGGCCGCGTCAGCTTCGAGATCGTCCAGAAGGCGGCCGTGGCCGGGATCCCGATCGTGTGTGCGGTGTCCGCCCCGTCCGACCTCGCGATCGAGACCGCCGAGCGGCTCGGAGTCACGCTCGTCGGCTTCCTGCGCGCCGACGGCTTCAACGTCTACGCCCACGACGCGCGCATCGACCTGCGCGACCTGAGCGGCCTCGGCTAGGAAGCCCGCGACCCCTTCTCAGCCCGTCGTCACTCGCTTGGTGTGCGGCCCGGACGGTTGTTGACGAACTCGAAGCCGAAGCGGCCCTTGATGCACAGGTGGCCATCCGTCACGGACGAATCGGTCGGTGACGTGACCTTGACGATCTTGTCGTCCTGGGCGTGGAGCGAGACCGCGCAGCCGACGCCGCAGTACGGGCAGATCGTGTCGGTGACGGTCTGGGCCGACTCGTCCCACGTGCCGGCCTCGCGCATGTCGAACTCGGACTTGAACATGAGGGCGCCGGTCGGACAGACACCGATGCAGTTGCCGCA
>JBJMMQ010000129.1:0-3439 GCA_045804705.1 Chloroflexota bacterium | reverse complement strand
CATGCCGCGTCGCGGCAGATGCCTGACGACCTCGACCTCGCGGCCCTGCGCGCGCAGCACGCGCGTGACCGCCAGCGCCTCGTCAGACAGGACGGGCTCGGTCTCCGGGCTCTGGCTGGAGACGACGACCCGCAGCGGCTGATGCGTCTGCCCGACGAGAGTGGTCAACGTCACAGCAAGCGCCGCCGGCCGGCAGTAGGTCGGGATGAGGACGTCGACAGTCGGCACGTCGTTCATGGGTGACCCACCTCGAGTCCCGACAGGATGCCGGCCGGCGGTCGGACGACGTCGACGCGCGTCCCGGAAACTGCGGGTTCCAACAGCGACAGCGTCGCGGCGACGACGCTGGCCGGAAGGACGCCGCGGAGGCAGGCGTGGTGGCCGACCGGGCAGATGCTCTTTCGGCAGCCCTTGCACGGCACGTCGTGGGCCAGGACGCGAGAAGGCACCCCCCACGGTGCGTGCTGCAGGTTGGTGAGCGCGTACAGGTCGACGACGGGTGTCCCGACGGCAGCGGCCAGATGGGCCGGCCCTGAGTTGTTGCCGATGAAGACGGGTGCGACCGCGAGAAGGGCGGCCAGATGCGCCAGGTCGAGGACACCGGCGATCGGCACGCAGCCGGGCCCGCCCGCCGCCTGCAGCTCGGCGACCGCCTCCATCTCCTCGGGACCGCCGGCGAGCACGACGCGCACTCCGTGCTCCTGCACGAGCGCGCCAACGACACGCGCGAACGCCTCGATCGGATAGCGTCGTGACGACGCCGAAGCGCCGGGGTGGACCACCACCCAGCGATCGCCGGGCTCGATGCCCATCGCGCGCAGGAGCTCGCGGATCAAGCGGGACGCCGCCGGCGGGACGCGGACCGACAGATGCTCGTCTTCGACCCTCGCGCCGATCGCCGCAACGAGATCGAGCTGGCGGCGGACCTCATGCCGGACCGGCGCAAGCGGCTCCGGGTCCTGGACCCAGTCGGTCAGGAGCCGATATGGGTTCTCGCGGGCATGCGCCAGCCGCAGCGGGATACCCGCCATCAGACAGAGCATCGCGCTCGGCAGCGCGCTCTGGCTTTGGACCGTGAAGATGACGGCCGCGTCGAAGCGGCCCTCGCGCAATCTCTCGGCGAGGAGCTCGATGTCCGCCGCGTCCTCGTCGGCCGGACGTGGCGACCCTTCCCCGGGCTTGAGCCAGGGCGGCTCCGCGACGATCGTGCCGTCGACCTCGGGCAGCAGCGGCGCGAGCGCGGCACCGGCAGGTGAGGTCAGAAGCCTGATCTCTCGCCGCGTGCGACGACCCGCGCCAGCCAACGCGCGGATCGCCGGCGTCGTCATCAGCACGTCGCCGAGGCCGTCGAGGCGGACCACCAGGATGCGCCGCGCATCGGCCCAGCGGGCGACCCGGGATGGGTCCGTGAGCGTCATCCGCCGTCCCCGACGTGAGCGGTGGTCGGCGGCCGCTGTACCGCTCCTGCCGGCTCACGCATCCGTTCGATGAGTCCCGTCGTCGAGTGGTCGTCGACGTAGGGCAGGATCCGGACGTGTCCACCGAGCCGCTCGACCTGCGGCACCTCGGGCAGCCGCTCGAGCGTGTAATCGCCGCCCTTGACGAAGACGTCGGGACGCACGATGTCGATCAGCGCCTCCGGCGTGGGCTCGTCGAACGCGATGACGTGGTCGATGCAGCTCAGAGCCTCAAGCACGCCGAGCCGATCGTCGAGGGCGTTGAGCGGCCGGTCGGGGCCCTTGAGCCGGCGAACGCTGTCGTCGCCGTTGACGCCGACGATGAGCACGTCGCCGAGCGCCTTGGCCCGGTTGAGGTACGAGACGTGGCCGCGATGGAGGAGGTCGAAACAGCCGTTGGTGAAGACGATCCGCTGGCCCTGTGTGCGCAGGAAGGCGATCCGCTCGCGCAGCGCCGCGGCCGAATCGATCCGCTTGGACGTCCGCCCGACCGCCGCCGCGAGGTCCGCCACCGAACAAACGGCCGTGCCGCTGCGACCGACGACGACACCGGCCGAGGCGGCGGCGAGCTCGGCGGCGATCGGGACGGGCGCGTTGGCCGAGAGGGCCAGGGCCAAGGTCGACGCATACGTGTCGCCGGCTCCGCAGGCACGCTCGTTGCCGCGCGGGCGAGCATAGGTCCTGTATGGCTCACGTCCCTGCTCGAGGATGACCGCGCCGGATTGATCGAGGGTGACCGCGACGACTCGGGCACCGGTCCGCTCGTGGAGGACCTGCCGCCCGGCCACGATCTGCCTCGCCCGAGCTTCAGGATCGGCGAGCTCCTGTTCACCGAGGAGTCGGACGGCCTCCGCGTAGTTGGGCTTGACCGCGGTCGGGGCGAGCCGCTTGTGGACAGCGGGATCGCGGGCGTCGACGACGACCACCTTGGGGTCCGCCTCCAGCCCCTGGCGAAGCGCCGCTGAGACTCGTCCCCCGAAGATCCCGTAGCCGTAGTCGGACACGAGGACCGCATCGACGTCCGGGATGGCGTCACGGAGGCGCGAGATGAACTCGTCCTCGATCGCGGCGGGCAGGGGTCCCGTCGTCCCGCTGTCGAAGCGCACGAGCATCTGGTCGCCGGCCAGGACGCGCTGCTTGGCGAGCGTCCGTCGGTCCGGGGCGCTCAGGACGTCGTGATCGGGGACGCGAGCCTGGCGCAGCGCCGCGCGCAGGCGATCGGCCTCGTCGTCGGTCCCGATGACCGACAGGAACTCGACCCGAGCTCCAAGCGCTCGAAGGTTCGCCGCGCTGTTGGCGGCGCCACCCGCTGCATCGATCCGTTCGTCGACCGCGACGACGGGGACGGGCGCTTCGCGGCTGAGCCGGGTCGAAGAACCGATGAGGTAGGTGTCGAGCATCGCCTCGCCGACGACCAACACGCGCCGTCCGGCCATCGAATCGATGGCTTCGAGCAGGGCGCGGCTCATAGCGCGAGCTCCCCGGGACGGTCCTCGATGGCCTGGGGAGAGGGCCCCGCGACTTTGGTCTGCGGCGGGCTCGCGGCGAGGATGACATGCGCGGCAGCGAGGAGGTCGGGAACGGCAGCATCCGGGACGACGTTCGGTGGATGCCCCGGCCGGTCTCGGTGCTCGGGACCGACGAGGATCGTCCGACATCCCGCTGCGGCACCCGCGGCGACATCCATCCATGTGTCGCCGATGAACCAGCTCCCGCGAGTGTCGGCGCCGATCTCCTCGGCCGCCTGCTCGATCAGGCCGGGAGCGGGCTTGCGGCAGGTGCATTCGATCGCGAACGCCTCGACCGAGCCTTCGGGGAGGTGCGGGCAGGCGTAGAACCCGGCCAGCCGTCCGCCGAGTGCAGCGACCTCACGACCGAGATGCTTCCCGAGCCGAGCCAGGTCGGCTTCGTCGAAGTAGCCGCGCGCGACACCGGATTGGTTGGTCACCACAACCAGATCGAGTCCGGCGGCACCCAGCATT
>JBJMMQ010000128.1:0-49658 GCA_045804705.1 Chloroflexota bacterium | reverse complement strand
TGGTCGTCATCGGCCTCGTCTACATGGTCGCGACACTCGTCGCCGACCTGATCATCGCCTGGATGAACCCCCGGATCCGGCTCGAGGCCGACCGCTGATGGACCCGTCCGCTTCGATCGCGGCGGGCCAGGGCCTGCCGCCGGCAGAGGTCCCCGTGGGGGCCACGGCGGCGTCGCGCGCCCAGCGGGCCAGCGCTCGGCGCGAACGCCTGATCGTCCTCGTCCGGCGGCCCGCCTTCATCATCGGCAACATCGTCGTGATCGGATGGATCATCACCGCGATCCTCGGGGAGCGGATCACTCCGTATGACCCCTTCAACTACTTCACCGGCGGCCACCTGCCACCGAGCCCTGAGCACCTGATGGGCACGGACCGGCTCGGTCGGGATGTCCTGTCGCGCGTGATGGTCGGATCCCGAGACGTGCTTCTCTTCGCTCCACTCGCTGCGATGCTCGGAGTGGCCGCGGGCACGGTGCTCGGCCTCGTCATGGGCTACTACCGAGGGACCATCGACGACGTCCTGAGCCGCATCGTGGAGGCGTTCCTCGCCCTGCCGGTCGTCCTTGTCGCATTGCTGACGCTTGTCGTCCTCGGAACGTCGCCGCTCGTGGTCGTCTGCGTCGTGGGGATCCTGTTCACGCCGATCGTCGCTCGAACAGTCCGCTCCGCGGTGCTCTCGGAGAGGCAGCTCGACTACGTGACCGCGGCGAAGCTCCGCGGCGAATCGGGGCCGTTCATCCTGACCCGCGAGATCTTCCCGAACGTCCTCGGGCCGACCGTCGTCGAGATGACCGTGCGCTTCGGCTACGCGATCTTCACCATCGCGACGCTGTCGTTCCTCGGCGTCGGCATCCAGCCACCGTCGGCCGACTGGGGGCTGACCGTGAGCCAGGAGTACAACAACATGATCAGCGGGGCCTGGTGGCCGACGCTGTTCCCGGCACTCGCGATCGCCAGCGTCGTCGTCGCAGTCAACCTGATCGCGGACTCGCTGCAGTCGGTGCTGAACGAATGACGACCGAGATCGCGCCGATCCCAACGAGCGCCATACCTCCCGAACCGCAGGCGGCACTCAGGGTCGAGGACCTGTCACTCTCCTATGTGGTCCGCGGAATCCGACGGCCCGTCCTCCGAGGCGTGTCATTCGAGGTGCGGCCCGGCGAGTCATACGGGCTGGTCGGTGAGTCGGGCTGCGGCAAGTCGACGACCGCATACGCCGCCGTTCGCTACCTGCCCCGCAATGGCGTCATCACCGGCGGTCGGATCCTCGTTGCCGGCAGCGACATCACGAAGATGAGCGATGAGGAGGTCCGGCAGTTCCGGATCCACCACGCCTCGATGGTCTACCAGGACCCAGGCGCCGCCCTCAACCCGACGACCAAGATCGGCCCGCAGGTCGCCGAGGCCTTCACGATCCTCGGTCAGAGCCGGCAACAGGCGCAGGAAAGCGCGCTGAAGGCGCTTCAACGCGTCCAGATCGCGGACCCCGAGGAAGTCGCGCAGCGCTATCCATATCAGCTCTCGGGCGGGATGCAGCAACGCGTCGTCATCGCCATCGCCCTTGCCTCCGATCCGAAGCTGTTGGTCCTCGACGAGCCGACGACCGGGCTCGACGCGACCGTCGAGGCGAGCGTCCTGGACCTGGTGCGGAGCCTCCAGGCCGAAACGAACGCGGCGGTCCTCCTCATCGCCCACAACCTGGGCGTCATCCGGACCCTGTGTGACCGGGTCGGAGTGATGTACGCCGGCAAGATCGTCGAAGAGGGCGATGCGGCGAGCGTCTTCGCGAATCCCCAACACCCATACACGCTCGGTCTCCTGCGGTCGCTCCCCCGGCGCGGCGTCCGCAAGTCGGAGCGTGCGCTTTCGACGATCCCGGGCAACCTGCCCCAGATCGGGACAGACCTGCCGACATGCGTCTTCGTCGATCGCTGCCCGTTGGCCGATGAGCTGTGTCGGACCGTCGTGCCGCCCGTCGTCGATGTCGGCGGAGGCCAATGGACGCGTTGCCACCACCGCGACCGCTTGGATGAGATCACCGAGCCGCCGTCGATCGTCGGTCAGGAGACGGTCCACGGAGACCAGGTGCTCGCGCTGGATGACGTCTCCAAGACGTTCCACCAGAGCGGACACGACGTCCCGGCGCTGGTCAAGGTCAACCTGGAACTGTTCGACGGCGAGACCCTCGGGCTCGTGGGCGAGTCGGGCTCGGGCAAGTCGACGCTGGCGAAGACGATCCTCGGCATCGAACGCCCCGACGCTGGGTCGAATCTCGAGCTCGGCGAGCACGCTCTCGCGCCGCTGTCGACGCAGCGCCCGACGGACGACAAGCGCTCGATCCAGATGGTCTTCCAGAACCCCGATTCGGCGCTCAACCGGGGCTGGACGGCACGGCACATCCTGCAGCGCTCCGTCTCGAAGCTCACCGGCCTCCGTGGCAAGGCTGTCGACGAGCGGGTCGACAAGCTCGCCGCGGACCTGCGGCTCACCCAGCGCCATCTCGACCTGAAGCCGCGCCAGCTGTCGGGCGGGCTCAAGCAGCGTCTGGCCATCGCACGCGCCTTCGCCGGTGACCCACGGATCGTGGTCGCAGACGAGCCGACGAGCGCATTGGATGTGTCGGTCCAGGCGGCCATCCTCAATCTCCTGTCGGAGCTCCAGCTCAGGAGCAAGACGAGCTACCTGCTGATCTCGCATGACCTCGGCGTCGTGCGCTACCTCGCGGATCGGATCGCCGTCCTGTACCTCGGTCGGATCATGGAGGTCGGCGACTCCGAGACTGTCTTCCGCGGCCCGAACCATCCATACACCGAAGCGCTCCTCTCGGCCGTCCCGAACGTCGACGGCGAGGCGCGCGCGAGGATCCTGCTCGAAGGCGAGATCCCGAGCCCGGCGAACCCGCCTTCGGGCTGCGTCTTCAACACGCGCTGTCATCGGGCGATCGCGGGCCTGTGCGAGGTGACGGTCCCACCGCTCGTCGAGGTCGAGCCGGGGCACCAAATGGCCTGCCATATCCCGGTCGACGAGTTGCGGACGCTCCAGCGCCAGCGCACGACCGAAGGTGCTGGCGACGTCGAGGCCGCGGTCGCCAAGGCCGCGGAGACGACCGGCCAGTCCGTCGACGAGCTCGCCGAATCAGTTCAGGAGGCGGAGTCCGAGGTCGCGCCAGCGGGTCCGGACGCCACAGGCTCCTAGCTAGAGAACCATCGCCAGCCGGCGTGCCTCGTAGATCGCCGCGTGGATCGAGCGGCTTGCGACGGCGTCGCCGATCCGGAACAGCTGGTATCTGCCGGCGGGGTCGGTGACGATCTCCTGGGGCCGGCGATCGATGAAGGCGTCGAGGTCCAGCTCGCCGTTGTTCGACGAGCCCAACTGGAGTTCGACGTAGAGCTCGTCATTCGGCAGCGTTCCGTGCTCGACGACGACCTGATCGACTACCCGTTGCACAGTCGAACGCGTGTAGTCGTTCCAGAGGTCGACCTCGAGCCGGCGATCGTCGCGGCGGCGGCGAACAGCCGTTAGCCGATGATCGGGTGTCATCCGGACGCCCGCCTCGTAGAAGGAGGTCAAGTAGCGCGGATACGCAGTCCCGTTCACCTCCTGCCCGATATACCGGTCCGGTGACACGATCTCGACGTCGGAGCCTGCGGCGACCATCCGCTCGGCGCAGGACAGCGCGTCCTCCGTTCCATGGTCGTCGTAGACCAGCACCTGCCCTCGCGAGGGCGCCACGGCGCCACCGATCACGTCCCAGGTCGAGACGACGAGGCCGTCGCCCTCAGTCAACGCTGGCAGACGCGGATGACCGCCGGTCGCGACGATGACGACGTCCGGATCCAGCGCCGCGACCGTCGCAGCGTCTGCGAGGACGCCCGTCCGCACGTCGACGCCGACGTGGCGGCATTCGGAGACGAGCCAGTCGACGATCCCGATGAGGTCGCCCCGTCGCGCGGTGGCGCGGGCCGCGAGCACGACTTGCCCGCCCGGGTGGTCCGCCGCCTCCAGCAACACGACCGAATGGCCCCGCTCCCCTGCGACCCGTGCCGCCTCCAGGCCAGCGGGCCCGCCGCCGACGACCACGACGCGGCGCGCCGGCCCGTCCGATCGCGTCACGACGTGCGGGATCGTCTCCTCGCGGCCGGTCGCGGGGTTATGGATGCACAGCGCCTCGAGGCCGAGATAGAGCCGGTTGATGCACATCGAGGCACCGACACAGGGCCTGATTCGGTCCGCCTCTCCCGCCTCGAGCTTCCGGACGATATGCGGGTCGGCCATGTGGGCCCGCGTCATCCCGACCATGTCGACCAGGCCCTCCGCGATCGCGTAGCGCGCGGTCGCGACGTCCGCGATCCTCGCGGCGTGGAAGATCGGCAGGTCCACCCGCTCGCGGAAGCGGCCAGCGAACTTGAGGGCCGGGCCCATCGGCGTGCCGAGACCCGGGATGACGTGCGAGATCGCCTCGTCGGTCGCGATCGAACCCTTGACGATGTTGATGAAGTCGATCGTCCCGGTGCGGGCGAGCGTCCGGGCGATCTCGAACCCGTCTTCCTCGGTGAGTCCACCCTCGACGTCCTCGCCGCCGGTCATCCGGATGCCGACCACGAAGTCCGACCCAACGGCTGCGCGGATCGCCTCCAGCACCTCGATCGAGAAGCGCATCCGGTTCGCCAACGAACCGCCGTACTCGTCCGATCGCCTGTTCACGAGCGGCGACCAGAACTGGTCTGGGAGATGCCCGTAGGCCTCGATCTCGAGGCCGTCGAGCCCGCCCTCCTTGCACCGCCGGGCCGCCGCCGCGTACGACGCGACGACCCGACGGATGTCGGCGAGCTCCATCTCCTTGGGGAACGACCGGTGCGCGGGCTCCCGGACCGACGACGCCGAGATCGTCGGCAGCCAGTCGCCGTCGTCCCAGACCGTCCGCCGGCCGAGGTGCGTGAGCTGGATCATCGTTGCGGCGCCGTGCGCGTGCATCCGGTCGGCGAGCTGCTGGAAGTACGGGATGATGTCGTCGTCGCCGGCGTACAGCTGGCCGAAGATCGGCGGCGAGTCGGGCGCCACGTTCGTCGAGCCACCGAACATCGACAGCCCGATGCCGCCCTTCGCCTTCTCCTCCTGGTAGAGCTGGTAGCGCAGCTTCGGCTTCGCGTCCTCCGCGTAGGCCGGCTCGTGCGCCGTGCTCATGATCCGATTGCGGAACGTGAGGTGGCGGAGCTGGAACGGCTGGAGGAGCGGGTCCGCCGAGGCCACCGGACCGTCAGACGTCAGAGTCGGGGAAGCTCCCCTTGCGCTGGTCCATCCAGGAGACGAGCTCCTCGTGGACACTGTCGTCGAGCGGCGGCTGCTCGTACTCGGCCAGGCGCTTCTTCCAACGACGGTTCGCCCGCTGCGCGGCATCGAGGCCGCCGTCGATCTCCCACTGCTCGAAGGAGTCGTTGTTCGACAGCTCCGACCGCCAGAACGCGTTCTCGAAATTGGCCAGGGTGTGCGGCGAGCCAAGGAAGTGCTGGCCGGGGCCGCCGCCGAGCATCGCATCGAGGGCATAGCCGTTGTCGGTGACATCCACGCCCTTGACGTATGCCTCCGTCATCGACGCCTGGTCCTCGTCGAGCATGAACTTCTCGTAGCCGATCGCCAGCCCGCCCTCGAGCCAGCCCGCCGTGTGCAGGTTGAAGTTGACCCCGGCCTGCATCGTCGCCATGTAGCTGATCGCGCTCTCGTACGCCGCCTGGTAGTCGGGCAGCTTGGAGGCCGTGAAGTTGCCGCCGCTGCGGAACGGGACGCCGAGGCGTCGCGACAGGGCGGCGAGGACGAACAGCACGAGCTGGGGTTCCGGGGTCCCGAACGTCGGAGCTCCCGACTGCATCGACATCGACGACGCTAACGATCCGAAGATGACCGGCGCGCCGGGCCGGACGATCTGACAGAACGCCATCCCGGCGAGCGCCTCGGCCAGCGTCTGGGTCGCCTGTGCCGCGACCGTGACCGGAGCCATCGCGCCGCCGAGGATGAACGGCGTGATGAGCATGATCTGGTTGTTCTCGGCGTAGACCTTGGCCGAGCCCAGCATGTTGAAGTCCCAGGACATGGGCGAGTTCGCGTTCGCGAGGCCCATGATCACGTGCTCGCGCTCCATCCGGTCCGCGCCGAACACGATGCGTGCCATGTCGACGGAGTCCTGCGCCCGGCTCGGGTGAGTCACCGAACCCATGAACGCGCGATCCGAGTACCGGATGTGGCTGTAGACCATCTCGAAGTGACGCTTGTTGACGGGCAGGTCGACCGGTTCGCACAGGGTCCCGCCGCCGTGGTGGAGCGTCCGGCTCGTGTAGGTCAGCTTCACGAAGTTCCGGAAGTCCTCGATCGTGGCGTAGCGACGTCCGTCGTCGAGGTTGTGGATGAACGGCGAGCCGTAGGTCGGAACGAGGACCATGTACGGGTCGCCGATCTGCACGCTCCGGGCGGCGTTTCGCGCGACCTGGGTGAACACGCGTGGCGCCGTCGCCTGGACGAGCTGGCGGCACATGCCGCGGGGGAACCGGACGCGCTGGCCTGTCACGTCAGCGCCAGCGTTGCGGAAGATCTCGGTCGCCTCGGGGAAGTTGACGATCTCGATGCCGACCTCCTCGAGGAGCGTGTCGGCGTTCGCCTCGATCTGCTCGAGGCCTTCGGTGGAGATCACCTCGACTGGCGCGAGCCGCCGGGTCAGGTACGGGACGGTGTCCATGTGGCGTGCCAAGCGCTCGGTCTGGCGTGCGGCACGACCGCGTCGCGCCGACGGGTGTTCGAGGTCGGGGACTGCCATCTGATCACCTCGAGTGGGAGCGCAGATCCGCGGACCCACATGGTACGGCTGCGAGGACGATCAGAGCCGTCGCGCGAGCTCTCGACCCTCGTAGAAGGCGAGGCTTGCCCGACGGGGAGCGACGGCGTCGCCGATGAGGTGGAAGTCGATGCCTCGTGCGGTGACGTCAGTCGCGAGGGTGGTCTCCGAGATGGCGGTCTCGGCGATGACGAGGGTGTCGGCCTCGATCGTCGTTTCCACGCCGGCCGGGAGCGACCTGAGTGTCGCTCGGCCCTTCTCCCAGCCGGTGATCACCGCGCTCGTGACCGACCGCCCGCCGGCGGCTGCGTACCGCGCTCGAAGTGGACCGTCCGCGGCGCTGTGGAACAGGCCGCCCGCGACGACCGGGGCGGACGTCACGATGGTCGTCTCGTGCCCGGCCTCGGCGAGTGCGAGCGCGGTGCCGAGCCCGCGCCAGTCGTTGAGGTCATCGAGGACGAGGACACGTCGCCCACGACGGCCCGCGGCGCCGCGCGTGCCGTCCAGCACGTCGTGGATCGCGACGACCTCCGCTCCCTCAACACCGGGGAGCCGGTCGACCATCGGCAGAGCCCGCTGGAATCCGGCGCGGGCCGGCCGAGCGCCAGTGGCGACGACCACCTCGTCCGCCCCGAACGCGGCGACGACGTCCGCGGTGGCGTCAAAGTCCAGGCGGACGTCGACGCCGAGCGCCGCGAGCCGGCGTTCGTGCCACGAGATGAGGTCAGTGATCTGTCCCCGCGACGGCTGGAGACCGGCCAGCCGGAACTGGCCGCCAAGTGCGTCGCCGCGTTCCCAGAGCGTGACCACGTGCCCTCGCTCGGCGGCCACCCGACCCGCCTCGAGCCCGGCCGGCCCGCCACCGACGACGAGCACGCGACGCGGCAGGGCGGCGGGTTCGAACCGATCGCCGCCCCATTCCCATTCACGCCCGGCCGACGGGTTGACGAGGCACGAGATCCAGTAGTCGCGCGACCGACGGCCCCAGCACAGCTGGTTGCACGAGATGCACGGCCGGACGTCGTCGGCGCGGCCGGCCCGCGCCTTGGCGACCAGGTGCGGGTCGGCGATCTGGCCGCGGACGATGCTGACCATGTCCGCGTGCCCGGCCGCGATGACTTCCTCCGCGGCGGCCGGCGTCCGGATGTGGCTCTCGGCCTGGACCTTCGCGTTCTGGACGATGCCCTTCAG
This sequence comes from Chloroflexota bacterium, assembly GCA_045804705.1. Lineage (GTDB taxonomy): Bacteria > Chloroflexota > Limnocylindria > Limnocylindrales > CSP1-4 > SPCO01. Next base: position 41,644 of record JBJMMQ010000128.1, on the reverse strand, counting down.
GGCCGCCGCGAAGGGTTCCCCCAACCGCTGGTCGTACAGCGACGGCGGGATGATCTGGTGGAAGTCGAAATAGGAGCCCGTGCCGCAGGTCACGTAATCCATCAGACCACGCTCGTCGTGCCACGCGACCACGTCGCACAGCTCACTGACTGACAGCATCGCCGGCGACCCTGGATCCGCACTGACTGCGAGCCCGACGATGAAGTCGTCGCCGCAGGCCTCCCGGATCCCGCCGAGGATCGCCGCCGAGAAGCGCATCCTCCCGTCGAACGATCCGCCCCAGCCATCGGTCCGCCGGTTCGACCACGTGCCCCAGAACTGGTCGACGACGGCGTGGTACGCGGCGAACACCTCGATCCCGTCGAAGCCGCTCGCCCGCGCGCGCCCCGCCGCGCCGATGAACCCGTCGATGAGCTCGAGGATCTCGGCCTCGCTCATCGCGTGACTGCCGTCAGCGTCGTGGTAGGACGGGAGCCCGGACGGCGACCAGTTCGGGGCGAACGAGTTGTCGGCGTCGCCGTGCTGGCCGACGTGATAGAGCTGGTGGATCAGCACGACATCCGGATTCGCGTCGCGACAGGCGTCAGTGACCCGACGAAACGCCGGGATGATCGCGTCATCGTCGTGGCGGAAGTTGCCGCGGGTCAGGACACCCGTCCGGTGGACCGGGACGGGCTCGACGACGATCATCCCGGCACCGCCGAGCGCGCGCTCCCGGTAATAGCCGATGTGCCGGGCTCCCGGAAGTCCGTCCTCGGCCATGTTCGCCGTATGAGCGCCGAATGTGATGCGACTCCGGAGCGTCCGATGGCGCAGCTGCAGTGGCTCGAAGACGTGCGGCAGATCCCCGGTCACGCCGGTGCGTCCGCGTCCTCGCCGCTGGGCACGACCGCAACCGGACGATCGGCATCAGCCGCGGCGATGGCTCGACGCCGGCGGTAGGCGACGAGCGCGATGACCCCACCGACCGATGTCGTCGCGAGGACCATCAGGTGGACGAGCAGGCCCATCGCGAACGCGTCATCGCGCGAGATCCCGAAGCCCTCGGCGATCAGCACCACGGTCAACTCGAACGTGCCCGCGTTCGCCGGACCTGCAGGAACGATCGAGACGAGGGCCACGCCGCTGCACAGCAGGGCTGCCTGGGCCACCGTCAGCTCGACGCCGACGGCCTGCCCGGCGGCGAGGAAGGTCAGGATCGACGCGCTCCACGCGACGGCGCTGAACGCGATCGCGATCGCCACGACGCGCGGCCGTCCGGCGACCGCGAGGCCCTCGCGGAGTCGCCTGGCCAGTTCGAGGAGCCGCGGGCGCCGGGCGATGATGGCCTCGACCCGGCTGGCGCCCGGGAGACGGTGCGCGAACATCCCGACCGCGAGGGCGATCACGAGCAGGCTCACGAACGCGAGGCCAAGCAACACCGCGCTCGTCATGACGCCCCGAACGCTCAGGACGAGCACCGCGAGCGCGGCGATGGCGACGACCATGATCGTGTCGACGACCCTCTCGACGACGACCGTCCCGAGGACAGTCGTCCGGCTGACGCCCTCGCCGTCACCGAGCGCGTGGCTCCGGTACAGCTCGCCGAGCCGTGCCGGCAGGACGTTGTTCGCGAGATAGCCGATGTAGGTGTACCCGAGGACACGCCGATACGGCAGCGGCGCGATCGGGGCGAGCAGCGCCCGCCAGCGTGCTCCACGAGCGCCGATGTCGATGGTGGCGGTGATCAGCATCACCGCGATCCACGCCGGCGAGGCCGTCCTCAGGACCGTCCACGCAGCCTCGAGATCGACCGAGCCGATGAGGACCCAGATCGCGAAGAGACTGATCGCGATGCCGAGGACTGCGCGGAGGAGCGCCCCGCGACCGATCCGCATGCCTCCCTCAGTCCGGCCGGCGGCGAGCCGCAAGCTTCGCCGACCGCCGCACGCGCGTGCGATGCAACATGTAGCGCGCGACGACGCGCAGCGTCGACAGGCCGTAGACGACGCTCCGGCGGAAGCCGACCGACGACGCCTCCTCGAAGTAGCGGGTCGGGACCGCCACCTCGCCGATCCGTCCCGCCATGCCTGCCGCGACGACCTGGGCGATCAGCTCCTGGTCGAACACGAAGTCGTCGCTGTTCAGCCTGTACGGGACCGTCTCGAGCAATCGTCGGCTGTAGGCGCGAAGGCCCGTGTGGTACTCGGAGAGGTGGAGACCGAACGCCAGGTTCTCGAGGCCCGTCAGGAACCGGTTGCTGATGTACTTCCAGCGAGGCATGCCACCAGCCAACGGGTCGCCCAGGAATCGGCTGCCGAGCATCAGGTCGTGCGTACCGTCAGAGATCGGCGCGATCAGCGCCGGGATCTTCGTCGCGTCGTACTGGTAGTCGGGATGGAGCATGACGACGATGTCCGCGCCTGCGGCGAGAGCCGCGTCGTAGCACGTCTTCTGGTTGCCACCGTAGCCACGGTTCTGGCTGTGGATGATGACGTCGAGACCGAGCTGTCGGGCGATGTCGACAGTCTCGTCGCGGGACACGTCGTCGACGAGGATGATCCTGTGCACGAGCGCGTGCGGGATATCGGCGTAGGTGCGCTCCAGCGTCCGTGCCGCGTTGTACGCCGGCATGACGATGACGAGACGCGGGGCGCTGGCTGGATCGAGCGTCGGCACGGGCGAAGGGTACCGCAGGCGGCACCGGCGGCCCGGGGGACACCGAACCGTCATCGGCGTGTGAGACGATGCCGACCGCACCCCAGCAGCCCACGAGGACGCAATCCGCCATGTTCGAACGACTCTTCGGCACCAAGGAACAGGATCCGGCGATGGCCGAACGGATCCCGCCAGGTCAGTACAAGACCGACAAGTTCCCGGTCCTCCACTACGGGTCCGTCCCACACACGGATCTGGCGACGTGGGACTTCAAGGTCTGGGGCGAGGTGGACTCGCCGTTCACGCTGACCTGGGCGCAGTTCAAGGAGCTGCCGCGCAAGACGGTCCACACGGACATCCATTGCGTGACGCGCTGGACGAAGCTCGACACCGACTGGGAAGGCGTCGCCATCCAGACCATCCTCGAGATGGCCGGCGTGCGACCGAACGCGACCCACGTCGTCTCCCACGCCGAACAGGGCTACACCGCGAACGTCCCGCTGTCCGTGCTCGACGACGATGACGTCCTCCTGGCGGACACGTTCGGCGGCGAGCCGCTCGAGCTCGAGCACGGCTACCCGCTCCGGCTGGTCATCCCGAAGCGCTACTTCTGGAAGAGCAGCAAATGGATCCGCGGCCTCGAGTTCCTCGACCACGACCAGCTCGGCTTCTGGGAACGCTACGGCTACAACAACGACGCGGACCCCTGGAAAGAGGAGCGGTTCAGCGAGTAACCCACGCGCCCGGACGGCGTTGAGCGGCGAGTCAGCTGCGGCGGGGTCCTCGGAGCGTGCCGACGTCGGGCGAGTAGAGCCTCAGTCGGTGGGCGAGCAGCACGAGCTCGCGGTCGAGGAGGCGGATGAGCGCCTCCAGCCGGGTCACCGTCGTCGCGGCCTCGAGCAGCGCCTGCCGGCGGGGCAGCTCGAGCTGGACGATGCCTGAGAGCAGGTACGACAGGACCGTCGGGTCGTCCGGGATGACCAGGTCGCGTTTGCGGTCGGCGGGCGACGCCTCCGCGGCATCCTCGGCAGACCGCGTGATCTCAGGCTCGGCTGGCCCGCGCGCAGCGCCGGCGTCGGTCGTGTCGGTCTCGTCTTCCCCGCCGTCGCGCCCGTCGACTTCGACACGGATGTCGAGGACCTCGGTCGTCTCGCCATCGCGCGCGCGCATCAGCTCGAGGTAGCGAACGAACCGGCGGATCGCCGAGGCCGACAGGCGCTCGGCTCGCGCCTCGTCGCCGACCTCGTCCTCGAGCGGCGTCACGTCCGCCACGAGATACGGCTCGCGACCCTGGTCAACGGTCTCGATCGCGAACCGGCCGGTGGCGGCGGCGAGCAGGTCGTATCGACCGTCCGGATAGCGGCCCGCCTCCCTGATCTCCACGAGCGCTCCGACGGCGGCGATGGCGAGCGGCCGCTCCGTCGCACCCACCTCGGCGCCCTCGCGGATCAGGACGACGCCGAATGGTTCGCCCGTGTCGAGGCAGTGACGCGTGAGCGCGCGATAGCGATCCTCGAAGACGTGCAGCGGCAGGACGATCCCCGGGCAGAGGACCGTGTGCAGCGGGAAGAGCGGGATCTCCATCGCATCCGGAGTCTAGTCCTCCGGGAACGACGAAGCCGCCGGTCGCCCGGCGGCTTGATGGTCGCGTGACGGCCGTTCGGCCGCCGATGTCAGTCGGTCAGTGAGCGCATCCGCGCGGAGCCCCGCCATCGTCCGCCGTCCGGAAGCTCGAGCCGCAGCCACAGGCCGCGACGGCGTTCGGGTTGTTCACCGTGAAGCCCGCGCCCATGAGCGTGTCGACGTAGTCGATCTGCGAGCCCTTGAGGAGGTCGACACTCTGGCCATCGACGTAGACCTTGATGCCGCTCACGTCGAGCACGCGATCCTCGGGGGTCGGGGCGTCCTCGAGCATCATCCCGTAGCGGAAGCCGGAGCACCCACCGGAATAGACGTAGACGCGCAGGCCGATCGCCGGGTTGGTCTCTTCCTTCGTCAGCTCAGTGAGCTTGAGCACGGCGGCATCTGTGAGCGAGACCATGGTCGTCGGCTGCTGTTCGATCATCGGGCGTATCCCTCCGGGAGGAGTGCTGGGTCGGTGTGAGATCAGTGCGTGCACACATCGTACGCACGGCAACTGGTTTCGACAAGCATGCGCGCCGAAACTCTCGTACCAGACGGGTGTCAATGTCGTGTCGGGCCGAGCGACACCGCGCGACTGCGCGATGATGCGCAGATGCCTCGCCTCCAGCGGAAGAGCCTCGCCTCGCCGGATCACGTCCGACCGTTCACGTTCGGACATGTCGACGTCGTCAATCTCGACGAGACCGCTGTGGCGCGATTCACCTGGGAACCCGGCTGGCGCTGGTCGACGGACGTCAAGCCGGTCGTCAAGACGCCATCCTGCGAGAACCGGCACGTCGGGTACGTGACGTCGGGCGCGCTCCATGTCCAGATGGACGACGGCACCGAGCTCGAGATCCACCAGGGCGACGCGTACGAGATCCCGCCTGGTCACGATGCCTGGATCATCGGCGATGAGACATTCAACGCGGTCGAATTCGCCAGTGCCGCGATCTTCGGGTTGGAGCCAGACGAGGACGAGAGCACCCTCGCGACGGTCCTGTTCACGGACATCGTCGATTCCACTGCGCGCCTGAGCCGGATCGGGGACAAGGCCTGGCGACGCGTGGTCGTGGCGCACAACCAGATCATGCGCAGGGAGCTCGACCGGTTCCGCGGACGCGAGATGGCGACGACCGGGGACGGCTTCCTGGCTCTGTTCGATGGAGCGGCGCGCGCCGTCCGGTGTGCCCACACGATGACCGAGGCCGTACGCGACCTGGAGCTGGAGATCCGCGCCGGCGTGCACACGGGCGAGGTTGCGATCGCCGGTGGCCAAGCTCGCGGTCTCGCGGTTCACGCGGCGGCGCGCGTCGCCGCCCTCGCGGGGCCCGGCGACGTCCTCGTCAGCTCGACGACACGGGACCTGCTCGACGGGTCCGGCCTGTCGTTCGTGGGCCGGGGCGAGCACGAGCTGAAGGGTCTCGCCGGAGCACGGGCGATCTTCGCCCTCGACACATCCGCCTAGGCGCCGTCAGTCGTCCAGCCGCTCGACGACCGTCGCGATCCCCTGTCCGACTCCGATGCACATCGTCGCGAGGCCGTACCGTCCGCCGGTTCGCCGCAGCTCGTGGGTGAGCATCGTGATGAGGCGGCCGCCGCTCATGCCCAGCGGGTGACCGAGCGCGATCGCCCCGCCGTTGACGTTGACCTTCGCCGGATCGAGGCCGAGCTCGTCGATGCACACGAGCGACTGCGAGGCGAAGGCCTCGTTGAGCTCGATGAGGTCGAGGTCCGCGACGGTGAGACCTGCGCGATCGAGCGCCTTGCGCGTCGCGGGGATCGGTCCGATGCCCATGAACGCCGGGTCGACGCCCGCGACGGCGGTGGAGACCACCCGGGCGAGAGGCCGCAGACCGAGGTCGCGGGCACGGTCGGCCTCGATGACGAGCACCGCCGACGCGCCGTCGTTGATGCCCGAGCTGTTGCCGGCCGTCACGGTGCCTCCGTCGGGCCGGAACGCCGGTCGTAGCCGGGCGAGCGCCTCGGGCGTCGTGTCGGCACGCGGGTGTTCGTCGCGGTCGATGACGACTGGATCGCCTTTCCGCTGCGGGACCGTGATCGGCACGATCTGTTCGGCGAATCGGCCATCGTCGATGGCTGCGACGGCCCGTTCATGGCTCTGGAGGGCAAAGGCGTCCTGGCGCTCGCGCGAAACGCCCCAGCGCTCGGCGACGTTCTCGGCGGTCTCGCCCATCGAATACGGGTAGTGGCGCTCGGCGAGGCGTGGGTTGACGAACCTCCAGCCGAGAGTGGTGTCGGCAAGCTCCCGCGGGCCGCGGTCCCATGGTCCCTCGGCCTTGAGCTGGACGTAGGGCGCCCGGGTCATCGATTCCACGCCCCCGCCGATGAACACGTCGCCGTCCCCGACCGCGATGGCATGGGCGGCGGTGTTGATCGCCTGGAGGCCCGAGCCGCACAACCGGTTGACGGTCAGGCCGCCGACCTCGACGGGAAAGTCGGCGAGGAGCAGCGCCATCCGCGCCACGTTCCGGTTGTCCTCACCGGCCTGGTTCGCGCAGCCGAGGATGACGTCCTCGACGATGGCCGGGTCGACGCCGGCACGATCGACGACGGCACGGAGGACCGCAGCTGCGAGATCGTCCGGCCGGACGCTGGCAAGCGCGCCTCCGTAACGGCCGATGGGTGTACGCACGGCTTCGACGATCCAGGCATCGCGCAGCGGGCGGTGTGTGTCTCGGGTCATGAGTCCGATGGTACCGGCTGACCGGCCTCGGCCAGAAGCGCGGGTGCCGGGACGAAGCGAGGGCCGTCTGCCTGTGCCCGCAGCGCGGTGATGACGGCCCGGGCGCCGCCGAGTGCAGCGGCCCGCGCGAAAGGTCCACTCGGATGACCCGCCCCGAGGCGCATCGCGAGGTCGATGTCAGCCTTCGTGGCGACTCGGTCACCGGCTGCGCAGTAGGCCTCGTTGACGACGGCGAGGACGATCCGGATGGCGATCTGCGAGCCGTCGAGCGGCAGACCGTCTCCGGGGCGAATGGCGAGGTCGCCCGCAGGGCCCGCCGGGCGACCATCGTCGTACCGATAGAAGCCCCCCTCGGTCTTGCGCCCGAGCCGTCCCTGTGCGACGAGGCGCTCCTGGATCGGCGACGGCCGGAATCGTTCTGCCGCGCGATCGCCGGCAGCGACCGCCCCGGCGTGGACGCCGCGTGCCGCGGCGAGGTTGATATCGATGCCGACGAGATCCATCAGCTCGAAGGGGCCCATCGGAAAGCCGTCCGCGCGGACAGCGGCGTCGATGCCCTCGATCGTCCCCTCGCCCGCCTCGAGCATCGCGAGCGCTTCGAGCGTGAATGGTCGGTTGACGCGGTTCACGATGAAACCTGGCGTGTCCCGGCACTGGACGGGGACCTTGCCCCACGCGGTCATGAGCGTCGTCGCGAGATCGACGACGGACGGGTCGGCTGCGTCCGGCGCGACGATCTCGACGAGCGGCATCACCGGCGCCGGATTGAAGAAGTGAAGCCCGATGACGCGCTCTCGGTGCGTCGTTGCGGCGGCGATATCGCCGACGGAAAGTGCGCTCGTGTTGGTTGCGAGGATCGAGCCTGCCGGCAAAGCGGCGTCGAGGGCCTTGAAGATCGCCCTCTTCGCCTCGAGATCCTCGAGCGCGGCCTCCACGGCGAGATCGAGCTGTGCGTCGGCGAGGTCCGTGAGGCTCCCGGCGTCGTGGAGTCGGCCGAGGCGGCCCTCGACCCATTCGTCGGCCGAGTCCGCGTCAAGATCGAGCCGCGCTGCCCGTCGCTCGAGGCCGGTACGGATCCGCGCCCTGCCGCGGCCGATGGCCGCAGCATCGACGTCGTGGATCCAGACCGGGTGACCCGCCTCGAGGGCGAGCTGCGCGATACCGGCGCCCATCGTCCCGGCTCCGACAACCCCGACGGGTTCAGTGGGAGCGGCCACGGTCAGACGGGCTTGATGGCTTCGAACGGCTGGCGGCAGTCCGTGCAGTACCGGATCGTCCTGCACTGGGTCGGGCCGAAGACGTTCTCGAGATGGGTCCGATGCGACCCGCAGTGTGGACACGGGACGCGGGCCTGGAGGTCGATCAGTGCCGTCCCCGTCGTCGGACCCGGCGGCGCGATGCCGGCATCCTCGAGGGCGGCCCGACCGGCCGGAGTGATCCGGTCGCTCGTCCACGGAACGGCGAAGGTCGCGACGACCTCGACGGGGCGTCCGAACGAGGCGAGTCGCGTCGCGATCGCGTCCTTGATCAGCTCGAGCGCAGGGCAGCCGACGAAGGTGGGCAGGATCTCGACCCGGATCGAGCCATCGGCCGGCGAGACGTCGACGCGATGGACGATGCCCAGGTCCACGACCGACAACATCGGAAGCTCCGGGTCCGGGACATCGACAAGTGCCGCCCGGACGGCCGGCTCGTCAACGACCTGCCGTCCCGAGACGGCGCCGGCCCGGAGCCGGGCGATCCCGATCTGCGTCGCGCCTTCGCTCACCACGTCGCTCCAGGGTCCGACCGGCGGACCATCGTGAATTCGCTCCAGAGCCAACGGAACGCGTCAGAGTGGTCGTCGCGGCCACGTTCGGGATCGCGGGCGCGCGGCGGCATCGGCAGATCGAGCCGATCGAAGGTCGGGGAGATGGCGGCTCTCCAGCGGTCCTCGAGGTCCGTGGAGGCGGCGGCCACGATGCCGGCCTCGACGAGTGCCGGTTCATCGGGGAGTGGCGTGAAGACCGTCGCCGCATCGGGCGCCCGCTCGCCGAGCGCACCGAGGAGCCGCTCCCGACCTTCGCCGTCGGAGCGGGCCAGCCGATCGAGCCACGCGCCCGCATGCATCAGGTGGTAGCGCTCCTCGCGAAGCAGCTTTCCGACCAGCTCCGCCAGCGGCGCCCACGACCCCCCGGTGAGCGCCTCGAGCCGGACGGAATCCGCGGTGTCATAGAGGTAGCGGCGGGCGATCGTCATGGCCCAGTCGCCCCGCCCGTGGTCCAGCAGCCGGCAATGCCGGTACTCGTCGGGTTCGCGGTCGTACGCGAGTGCGTCCGCGTCCGTGCCCGTCAACTCCGCGAGGAGCCCGTAGACGGCCGCAGCATGCCCGAGCTCGTCCTGCGCGAGCGAGCTCATCGCGACGTCCTCCTCGAGCAGCGGCGCGATGCCCGTCCACTCCGAGTCGGAGAAGCCGATCACGAACTCGTCGTCCGCCATCGCACGCAGGAGAGCGCCGAGCGCCGTCGTCGGGAGCGCCGCCGTGGCGGTCATTTCGAGCGCGCCTTCGGCTTCGCCTGGCCGGACTGCTCCCGGGCGGCGGCGAGCTTGTCGCGCATGACGTACCCGCCCGGCTTCTTGAACGAGCGGTCGAGCGGAGGCTGGAGGAGGTCGGGATCGTCCAGGTCGAGGATGTCCCCGCGCCGGACGACCCACAGCCGAACGCTCTCCTGGCGCCGGCCGTAAAGCTCCCGGGCGTAGTGGACCGCGAGCTCCGCGTCGGGTGCCATCACGCTCCCGCCGTGGCGCATCGGGTCGCCGTCCTTCTCGCGGCGGAAGACCTCCCACGCTTCGAGCTCGGGGGCGGCATCCACGCTCATGCCGCCGCCGCGACGCCCAGGATCGTCTCGCGGACCCAGCGCGTCTCCTCACGACTGTCCCGGCGGAACTCAAGCCGCTGCTCGGACATCGGCCCGTGGTTCGTCACGACGGTCCGAAGCTCGGCCCAGTCGGGATCGGCGTAGAGCCACTGTCCCGTCGCCTCGTCGAACCGCAGCTCGGGGTCGGGGATGACGAGGCCGAGCTCGCGGATCCGCGGGACGTAGATCGTGAGGAACTCCTGGCGCAGCTCTTCGGACGTCTTCGCCTTGATCCTCCAGTGGAGGTCGCGATCGGTCTCCCGGGCGGAACGCGGCCCGTGCATCTGCATCAGCGGCCCCCACCACCGGTCGAGCGCGTCCTGGATGGCGGCGCGCTGCCCCGGCGACCCCGTGACCATGGTCACCACGACGTCGCGGCCATGCATGATGTGGACCGACTCCTCCCAGCAGATCTTCCGCATCGTCCGGGCGTATGGCGCGTAGCTGCTGTCCCGGAGCGCCTGCTGTGCGACGATCGCGGCCGCATCGACGAGCCACGCGATCATCCCGACGTCCGCCCAGCCCACGGTCGGGTAGTGGAAGACGTTGTGGAACTTCGTCTTGCCGGCCAGGAGGTCGTCGAACATCGCCTCGCGCGGCTTGCCGAGGTCCTCCGCCACGCGATAGAGCAGCTGAGCGTGCCCGACCTCGTCCTGGACCTTCGCCGTCAGGGCGAGCTTCCGACGCAGCGTCGGCGCCCGCATCAGCCATTCGCGTTCTGGGAGGACGCCCATGAGCTCGCTGTTCGCGTGCATCTCGACGAAGCGCAGGACCGCGGTCCGGTATTCGTCGGGCATCCAGTCGGTCGCTTCGATCTTGCGACCGGCCGCGATGTGCTCCTCGAACAGGCCGAAGCGCTCGTCGTGCGGGAGGTCGTCGTTGAAGGCCGGGCGCGAGCGCTCGTTCGGGCCGAGGATGGGTTCGAGTGCCAGCGGGTCCGTCATGGTCGTCCCCCATGCGCCTGGACGGCGCGGAGCGTGAGGTCGGCGTAGGCATCGGCGATGTCGCGGGCCGCGAGACGTCCCTCGGGCCGGTACCAGGTGACGAGGCCGTTGAGCGCGGTCAGGATGTATGCCGCTGTCACGATCGGATCGACTGCCTCGAAGGAGCCGATCGAGACGCCGTGGTCGATGGTCGAGCGGAAGCGCGCCTCGTACGCGTCGCGGCGGCGAGCGATGTCATCGCGCCGGCCCTTGTCGAGCGCTCGCCACTCATGGACGAAGACACTCGCCCGCTCGACGTCGTCCGTCACCACGCCGACGTGCGCCCGGACGAGCGAGATGAGATGGACGCCGGGCCCGAAGACGACGGCGCCGGGATCGCCCGCTTCGACGATGTCCGCTGCGGCCTCGAAGCGCGTCGCCGTTCGCTCCACGATGGTCCACAGGACTTCCTGCTTGGAGGCGACGTGGGCGTAGAGGCTGGCACCCTGCATGTCGACGGCGCGCGCGATGTCGCGGACGCTCGTCCCCGAGTAACCGTGCTCGTGGAAGAGCGAGCTCGCTGCGTCCTCGATCTCTCTCCGGCGGCTGGTCTCGACCATCCGTCGCTCCCCCTAACTAACGATTGTTAGGGGAAGCCTACGGAGCGAGGGCTGACACGTCAACGGCGGCATCCGCCGCCGACACCTCTCCTAGTGCCCGGTGAATCGCGGCGGCCGCTTCTCGATGAAGGCAGCCAGACCTTCGGCGTGGTCCGACGTGGCACCGGCGATCCCCTGCCGCAGCGCTTCGTCTTCGAGAGCGTCGTCGAGGCCGACAGACCAGCTCCGATCGAGCGCGCGCTTCGTCTGCGCGAGAGCGAGCGGCGCAAGCCCGGCGAGGCGCAGGGCGATGGCCCTCGCCTCCCCAGCGAGCGAATCAGGCGACACGACCGAGACGACGAGCCCGAACCGCTCAGCGTCCACCGCCGTCAGAGTCGATCCGAGGAGCGCCAGCTCTGCTGCCTTCGCCGGACCGACGAGTCGCGGCAGGAACCACGTCGCGCCGCTATCGGGTATCAGGCCGATCCGCCCGAACGCGAGCACGAAGCTGGCCCCGTCGGCCGCGATCCGGAGGTCGGACGCGAAAGCGAGCGAGGCCCCGGCGCCTGCCGCGACACCGTTGACCGCGGCGACGATCGGCTGAGGCAGCGAGCGCATCGCCCTGATGATCGGGTTGTACCTCTCACGGACCTCGACCGCGAGCGGGGTCGCGTCCGGCTCGAGACGCTCCTTGAGGTCCTGGCCGGCGCAGAACGCCCGCCCCGCGCCGGTCAGGACGACCGCTCGGACAGCGCCGTCCCGCCCGATCGACCGGAACGCGGCGAGGAGTTCCTTCTTCATCGGGATGGTCAGCGCGTTGAGCGCGTCCGGTCGGTCGAGGGTGACGGTCGCGACGCCGTCCGCCGTCTCGGTACGAACAAGCGGCGGCGCCGGGTCGGCGCCCGCAGATTCGGCAGTCGGATCGTCCGGCATCGCCGCCCGTCAGATGCCGGCGAAATCGACGAGTCGACCGTCCACGAGCTCGAAGACGCGCCGATCGATCGGCTCGTCGGCGGCGCCCGATTGCTCGATGATGAAATCGGCGAAGAGCGCGGCGAAGTCCGGGTCGTCGGGCCGCAGGGAGGCGGCGGTCAGGAGATGTCGCTCCGGGAGCCCGATGAGGATCCGGCCGACGGACCCGAGCTCCGCGACGAGGTGGTCGACGACCTCGGGCAGCAGGATCCGGGCGGCGTCCCAGCCGTCGCCTGTATCGGAGCTGATCAACCGCCGCTCGCCGGAGATCTCGTCGGTCCAGCTCGCGGTCGCGGACCAGGCCCCGAGGTTCCGCAATGCGGCGTCCTGGATCTCGGACGGTTCGACGCCCCAGGCGAGGAGGTGATCGCCGTTGACCACGATGTCGTACGCCCCGGCATCGAGCGTATACACCACCGGCAAGCCGGCCGGACCTTCGTCGATCAGGGGCTGGGCATGGCTCTGGGCCGAGTGGGCGGCGAGCTGGAGCCGGTCGATCGAGGCCATCTCGAGACCCTGCGTCCCGATGGGCCGGAACGCAGGGTACAGCAGGCCCTTGGCGTGACCCCAGTCCTGCTCGGGCGCGTCGGCCGGTGACGAGATCGGCTCGGGCGCCGGCGAATGGCCGCTGACAGGTGCCGACTCGTCGATGGGCGCGAGGTAGTCGGGCGCGGTATCGCGGATCGCCGCGGGCGGTTCGTCGCCGAGGTCCCGCTCGATGTCGAGCCCCCGGTCGGTCCCACTCGATGGGTCTTGATCCATCCGCTGTCTCCTCCGTGCGCGCTCGGGGTCAGTGTCCCGACCAGACGGGCGGGCGCTTCTGGGTGAAGGCGGCCATCCCCTCCGCCTGGTCGTCCGTGTCGAACAGAGCGAAGAATGCGGCGCGCTCCCTGGCGAGCCCGTCGGCGAGCGGTCTGTCGCTCGCGTCGAGGACGGCCGCCTTCGCGGCGCGGACCGCGAGTGGCGGCATCGTCGCGACGAGGCCCGCAAGTTCGAGTGCCACGTCCAGCGTGGCCTCGGGTGGGACGACCCGCGTGACGAGGCCGCGTGCTAGCGCCTCGTCGGCGCTCATCGGGCGACCGGTGAGGATCAGCTCCATCGCACGCGCCTTGCCGATGGCCCGCGTCAGACGCTGCGTGCCACCCGCGCCCGGCATCACCCCGAGCAGGATCTCCGGCTGACCAAAGCTCGCGTCGTCGGCGGCGACGACCATGTCGCAGGTCATCGCAAGCTCGCAGCCGCCACCGAGCGCCACGCCCCGTACCGCTGCGATCATCGGCAAGCCGATCATCGCGAGCCGGTCCCAGGTCCGGAACCTGCCGCCGGCGGTCAGCGAGGCCGAGGTCTGCGGCTCGAGCTCGCGGATGTCGGCTCCCGCCGCGAACGCGCGCGTCCCCGCTCCTGTGATGACAACGGCCCGGCAGGCGGGGTCGCGATCGAGGGTCTCGAGTGCGTCGACGAGCTGGTCGAGCAGATCGAAGCTCAACGCATTGAGGGCGGTAGGGCGGTCGAGCGTGACCAGTGCCACGCCGGCCAGGATGGCTGCCGGTGCGGCGGAGGCCGGGGCGGTCGCCGGGAACGCCACGCCGACGAGCGGAGGTGAGGTCTCGTCGCGGCCGGGTTCGCTCCTCGGCGCGGTGTCGGTCAAACGAACGCTCCTCGACTTCGGCCAGCGACTGCGTTCAGACAGTATCCATGCCGCGGGAAGCCGCCGCCGTCATCTCCGGCACATCTTCGAGCACGTACAGCGTCGAGAGTCCCGGCGCGATCTCACGCAGGTTTCGGCCCGCAGCACGCATCGCGTCGGAGCGCAGCCCAGCGTCCAGCGACTCTCGGTCATCGAAACGCATCCACGTCGCAAGGATGAGGTCCGTCTCGGCACCGAGGGCCTCGACGACCCGCTGCACGCGCGTCTCGCGGAGCCCGGGCGTCCCTGCGACGAGCGGCAGGTGCTCCGTGGTGTAGCGGCTCTCGAAGGTCGCCTGAGCCTCGGATCCGCCATCGGGCCGGCGATAGAGCGCGAGCAAGGTGGTCATGGGGGAACCTCCGCTGCGGCGTCGGGAGCGGCTGCGCGGGCCCTGGCCGACGCGATGTCCTCCGTCGAACGATAGAAGGCCTGCAGAGCGGTCGCGCACAGCTCGGGCTGCTCGTTCGTCAGGTCGTGACCGGCACCGGGGGCGACGAGCAGACGCCCGTCGCGGACAGCGCGCGCGAGCGTTGCCGCCTGGTCGACCGGAACGAGCGGGTCGCGGTCGCCGCACATGACGAGCGTCGGCGCCGTGATGCGGCGGATCTCGGGTGGAGTCAGGAGCGGCTGGGCGGCGACATCGTCGGCGACGGCCGTCACGAGCCGCCGCCAGGCACCCGATCCCTGCGTCTCGTCGAGCCGCGCGAGGTCGGCGGCCCAGGCCGGTTCGTCCCGTTGGATCCGATCCGGGTCCATCAGCCGTCGGACGACGGACGCGCGCGGTTCCCGGGCGGTCGTGATCCCAGCGACGACGAGCGTGCGCAACCGTTCGGGATGCCGAACGGCGTACCCGAGCGCGGTCATGCCGCCCATCGAGTAGCCGACGAGGTGGAATGTCGCGAGACCGAGCGCGTCAACGAATGCCGCAAGGTCGTCGACCAGCAGCTCCGCCCGAAAACCACGGGCGACGTCCCAGCGTGTCGAGCCGTGGCCGCGTGCGTCGGGCAGGATGACCTGGAACGCGGAGGCCAACGCTGGTAGCTGTCGTCCGAACGTATATGACGCTGTCGTCGCGGCTCCGTGCACGATGACCAGCGGCGGGCCGCTGCCGCGCATCTCGAAGCCGACGTCGAGGTCGTTGGCACGGATCGTCGGCATGGTCCGCCGATGCTAACCCTCCGGCTTGCCCTCCACTTCGGTCGTCTCGGACCCTTCGATCCGGAGATACCGGCGGCGGTAGTAGATGAGCGGCATCGGGTGCTGCGGGTCGTTGGCGAGCGAATCGACGTGACCGATGAACAGGTCGTGGTCTCCCGCCGAGAACGTGCCGACGACGGTGCACTCGAGCGTCGCGATCGCCTCGTCGAGCAGAGGCAGACCGGTCGGTCCGGCATGCCAGGACGCGCCGCAGAAATCGAGCCGGCCAGGCTCGACGGGGGCGCCGGCGAAGCAATCGGACAGCGCCTGCTGATCCTCCGACAAGATGCTGACGCCATAACGACCGGCCGCGCGGACGATCGGCGTCAGGAAGCGGCGACGGTCGAGGGCGACCATGACCAGCGGCGGATCGAGCGAGACGGAGCTCAACGCGTTCACGGTGATCCCGAAGGGACGTGCGTCGTCGAGCGCGGTCACGACGGTGACGCCGGTGACGAAATGACCCATCACGCGGCGGAACGTGTCCGAGTCGATCTCGGCGGCAGCGCCAGCGCTCGAAGAGGCGTTCACGCCGAGAGTCTAGGCCGAGAATGCCTGACCCGACGCCGACGGCCATGACCAGCGACGATCTCGCTGTGCAACAGATCCGGCTCCCGGCCGTCCGATGGACATGAGCGAACGGGAGGGAACCGCCTCAGTGAGCATCTCGCGGGCGGGCCGATCGAACGACGTCACGGGCACGGTCCTCCCGATCTACGACGCCCACCATCGCGAGCTCGCCTCATTCATCTCCGCCATCGAACGCGACCCGCGTGCCGCGGAGGACATCCTGTCCGAGACGTTCCTGCGGTTGATCGAGGAGGTCCGCCGGGGCCGGACACCGGACCAGCCGCGCGCGTGGCTGTACCGGGTCGCGACCAACCTCGTCGTCGACGGCGGCCGGCACAGGACGGTCGTGACCCGCGTCCTCGGCCGGCTCGTCGACCATCGGACCGAACCGCCGCCGGACGACACGTACCTTCGAGGCGAGATGCGGCGCGAGGTGTGGGCCGCGCTCTCGGAGCTACCGGTCGACGCACGGACCGCGCTCCTGCTTGCGGCGCACGGTTTCAGCGGCCGTGAGGTCGCCGATGCGCTGGGCCGGACCGAGCTAGCGACGCGGTCCCTCATCTGCCGCGCCCGGCTCCGGCTTCGCGACCGGCTCGAAGGAACGGAGGTCTCCGCGTGATCGACCACGAGACCGCCCGTCGGTCGTTCGCAACCTCGCTCGATTTCACCCTCGACTCGCCGGACGAGGAGGCACTCTCGGCGCACCTGGACGGGTGTGCCTCGTGCCGAGCCTTCGCTGCCTCGATGCGAAGTGACGCGGCGGCCCTCGGCGGCCTCGACACGGGCCCCGTGCCGATCTCCGTCCGCGCGAACGTCGCGATCGCGGCGGAGCACGGACGGGGTTCGAATCCGATCGGTCGGTGGGTCGGGATCGCCGTCTTCGCGGCGCTGCTGCTGGGCGCGCTCGGAGCGGGAGTGCTCGGGGTCGGCGGTCGCGCTGGAGTGCCGCCCGTCGCGGGCCCGTCGAACGGGCCAGCCGAGAAAGCCGGCAACCAGATCGAGTGGAAGACCAAGGTCGTGGCCTTGACCGCTCGCGAGTTCTCGATCGACGTCGGCGGCAAGACGTTCCGGGCGACGACACCGAATTTGGGTCTGAATTCGGACCCGGGCACGCCGACCTACCGGACTCTCGAGGCGACCTGGCTGGAGAACGGCGTCGAGATGCGCATGAATCTCTACTTCAGAGGCGACGGCTCTTCGTACTGGGTCGACGAGATCCGGATCTACGACGGCGCGCCGCGCGGCGAGTGGCTGACCGCGCGAGGGTTCTTCTTCAAGGCGCTGGCCGGGAACGCCTGGACGGGAGATCAGGACGTCGCCTTCACCGATCCGACCGGCAAGCCGGCCCGCCTCCATCTCGCGGGTGTCACTCTGGCCACGACGCCGATCGGCGCGGCCAAGCCCGGCGCCGCGGGCGGCGGGGGGCCCAAGCCGGTACCGGTACCGTGATCGTCAAGGGGACACCGTTCGCCCATGCGGATGGCCAGCTTGTCATCACGGTCGTGGACAAGGATTCGACGTTGGCCGAGGTGGCCTCCTACCCCGGCGACTGCGCCCGGTCCGATTCGAACGCGACTCCACCTCCGCCGGTGCCCTAGCCCGGCCAACGCCCGACATACAATCCGGTCCATGACGGACACACCGCCGGCCGCGACGCGGATCGAGCGTGATTCGATGGGCGAGATGGAAGTGCCGGCCGACGCCCTCTACGGCGCCTCGACCCAGCGGGCGGTCCTGAACTTCCCGATCTCGGGCGAACGGATGCCCCGCCGATTCCTGCGGGCACTCGCCCTCGTCAAGCTTGCGGCCGCGGAGACGAACCGGGAGCTGGGACTGCTCGAGCCCGACGTCGCCGACGCGATCGCCGCAGCGGCCGCATCGGTCGCCGACGGCGACCATGTCGACCAGTTCCCGATCGATATCTACCAGACGGGGTCGGGAACCTCGACCAATACCAACATGAACGAGGTCGTCGCCCACCTGGCCGCCGCTCGGCTCGGGAACGGCCGGAAGATCCATCCCAACGACGACGTCAACCGCTGCCAGAGCTCGAACGACACGATCCCGACGGCACTGCAACTTTCCGCGGCGGTCGCCATCGAGGAGGAGCTGCTCCCTGCGCTCGAGCGGCTCCACACCGCGCTCGTCGCGAAGGAGCAGGAGTTCTGGCCCGTCGTCAAGACCGGACGGACGCATCTCCAGGACGCGACGCCGATCCGCCTCGGTCAGGAGTTCCGCGGCTATGCCGGGCAGATCGAGAACGCGCTGCGCCGGGCACGCGCCGCGCAGGCGGAGCTGCTCGAGGTGCCGCTCGGCGGGACCGCCGTGGGGACCGGCATCAATGCCCATCCTGAATACGCGCTGCGAGCGTGCGCCCGCCTGTCGACGCTGACCGGCCTGACCGTGCGCGAAACCTCGAACCACTTCCATGCGCAGTCCACGATCGACGCGGCCATCGCCGCGCACGGGGCGATCCGGACGATCGCCCTCAGCCTTTGGAAGATCGGCTCGGACCTGCGGCTGATGGGCATGGGCCCCCGTGCCGGCATCTCGGAGATCGCGCTGCCCGAGACGCAGCCCGGGTCCAGCATCATGCCCGGCAAGGTGAACCCGGTGATCATCGAGAGCCTGACCCAGGTCGTCGCTCGCGTCGTCGGCAACGATGCGACCGTGGCGTTCGGCCAGACCGGCAGCTTCCTCGAGCTCAACGTGATGTTGCCGGTGACGGCGGACGCCCTCCTCGAGTCGATCACCTTGCTCGCGGCTGCGACGGACAACCTCAGCGCCCGCTGCGTCGAAGGACTGACCGCAACAGAACGTGGCCCGGCGCTCGTCGAGCAGGGGCTGATGCTCGCCACCGCCCTCGCTCCGGTGATCGGTTACGACGATGCGGCCGCGCTCGCGAAATCGGCCCTGAAGTCTGGCCGGACCATCCGGGAGCTTGCGCTCGAGCGAGGGATGGATGCCGACGAGCTGGACCGGCTGCTCGATCCGGCCGCGATGACGGAGCCCGGCCTCGGCGGCGGCCCGGCCGGCGGCTGAGGCAAAACCGGTCAGGGTTCGATGACCAGGTCGGCGACCATGGTCGCCGGATGGACGACGCACGAGAACTGGTATCGCCCAGGCGGGAGCGCGGCGATCCGGAAGACCTGATGCGCGGGACCGACGATGACCTCGGCGGTTCCGAGGGTGACGGTGTGCGCCGCATCGCCATAGAGCGCGAGTCCGTGTGGGACATCCGGATCCGCGTTGTCGAACGCGAGGGCGATGACCGAGCCGGACGGCGCGGTCAGCTCGGCGGGATGCAGCTCGAGATCCTTGGCCGTCAGGGATCGGTCGACCACGGGGCCGGCGGCGGAAGAAGCGGCGACGACGGACTCGATGCGCTCGCGCCGAAGCCGCAGGCCGTGACGGCCAACGCGAGGAGCAACGGAAACAGATTCCGTGCTCGTCCGTCCACGCAACGACGGTACGCTATCCGGGTAGGCCGACGACGGTCCGAACGGCCCCGCTACAATCCGCGCGATGACCGATACCCGCCTCTGGGATCGCGCAGCCGTGGTTCCTGCCGCGGTGGACGGTCGACGCCTGCCCGAGGTCGTCGCGCTCCCTGACACGCTGCCGACCGTGGCCGAGCTGTTCGACTTCATGCGCGACGCGGAATGCCGCCTCGCGACGCTCCGGATGCGGATCGAGGAGCGGACTGGGACCTCGCGGGGCGAGGAGCTGATGTTGATGGATACGGTCCTTCGCCACCCCGGCGATGCACGTGTCACGACGTCCAGGCCCGGTGAAGGCGTGCGCGGCGACTACGAGATCTGGATCTCGGACGGCGACCTCATCCGGACCTACTCGAGCACGCATCGCCTCGGAACCCAGCGCCCGATCCGCAATCGACCGCGCGGTCTCGCCGACCGCGATTTCCCAGGGCCATCGAAGGTCTACGAGCCGATCACCCCGCTGCCAGCCGAGACCCTGCCCGACACCTTCGTCCACCCCGCCGGCTACTGCCAGAACGTGCTCTCGACCGGCCGTTGCATGGTCACCGGCACCGAGATCGTCGGCGGCCGGGAGGCGGTCCTCCTCGAGTGCGACCATCCGCGGACGACGGAGCTGCCCGGCGACCGACCCGACTTCCACATCTCGATCGCGGTCGACCGCGAGACCGGCGTCATCCTCCGGCTCGTGGAGTCGATCGGCGGCACAGTCACGCGCGATGCGCGGGTCGTCGAGCTTCGGCCGGACACATCACTCCCGCCCACCGCATTCGAGTTCGTCTTCCCTACCGGGACGACGATGCTCTACTGAGACACGGCCTTCCGAATCGCCGAGGCCGGCCGTATCATCGGCCGAGTCCGCGAGCATCATCCGGAAAGGAGGGCCAGCGACACACCCCGCGCCCCAGCGCGGCATCGGCGGCGCCCAAGGCCGTCCGCTAAGCATCCCGTCATCCAGCACGTCCCCGCGTTCCGCGCGGCGCGCCCACAGGGCTGCAGCCGCCTCCCCGGTCGCCGGCCCCGACGACCGTGGCTCGAGTGAGGGAGGAACCGATGACACAGGCGACATCCCGCGACGACGTCATCAAACAGGACGTCGCGGACCTGCAC
Organism: Chloroflexota bacterium; assembly: GCA_045804705.1. Taxonomy (GTDB): domain Bacteria; phylum Chloroflexota; class Limnocylindria; order Limnocylindrales; family CSP1-4; genus SPCO01. The sequence continues at coordinate 21,225 of JBJMMQ010000128.1, read as the reverse complement.
AAGCTCGGCTACGCACAGGAGCTGTTCCGCTCGATGGGCGGGTTCAGCAACTTCGCGATCAGCTTCAGCATCATCAGCATCCTGACCGGCGCGGTCATCCTCTACGACTACGGCCTGGCCTGGGGCGGGACATCGGCGGTCCTGCTCGGCTGGCCCCTCGTGACCGTGTTCGTGCTCCTCATCGCAGCATCCATGGGCGAGATCGCGTCGGCCTATCCCACCGCGGGCGGCCTCTACTACTGGGCCAGCCGCATGAAGAACAAGAACTGGGGCTGGTGGACCGCGTGGCTCAACCTCATCGGCCAGTTCGCCATCGTCGCCGGCATCAACTGGGCTGCCGCGAATTTCCTGAACGCGACGATCGTCACGCCGATCCTCGCCAACATGGGTGTCGACTACGGCAACACGACGACGATCCTCGCGATCGGTGACGCGATCGTCCTGACCGGTGCCCTCGTGACGATGGGCATCCTCATGATCATCGAGCTCATCCTGAACATCGCCGGCATCCGGCTCGTCGCCCTGCTCAACCAGGTCAGCGTCTGGTGGCATATCGGCATCGTCGCGCTGGTGGTGCTGCTGGTCTTCATCGCCGGCAAGCCGGACGTCTCGGGCTTGACGCTGTTCGCGATCCAACCACAGGACGTCGCCGGCAGCTGGCAGAACGCGGTGGGCGACTTCAAGCTCGACTACGGCGCGGCGATCACCTACCCGATCGTCCTCGCCTTCTTCTTCTCGCTGCTCCAGGCCAACTGGACCTATACCGGTTATGACGCCTCGGCGCACGTCGCCGAAGAGACCGTGAGTGCGCGAGTCGCGAGCGCGTGGGGCATCTTCCTGTCGGTCGCCGTCTCGGCGGTCGTCGGCTTCATCTTCCTGCTCGCCCTGACGACCCACCTGCCGAGTCTCTCGACGCTCTTCCCCGCCACGCTCGAGTCGCCGCTCCAGGCGGGTGCCAGCCAGTACTACTTCGGCGACGGCTACGCGGTGATCAGCATCCTCCAGTACAACCTGGACTCCATCGTCATCGCCGGCTTCGGGGTCGGTGACCTTCTCCTCGCGGGCATCGCGATCGCGATGGCGTTCTGCGGGCTGTCATCGGTGGCGTCCGCCGGTCGGATGCTCTACGCGTTCAGCCGCGACGACGGGATCCCCGGGTCGGGCTGGCTCAAGAAGGTCTCGCACCGCTATCGGACGCCGGCCAACTCGCTGACGGCGATGGTCGTCATCGCGTGGCTGTTCTCGGTCGCGGCCTTCGTCGTCGGGACCGGCGTCGCGGTCGTGATCATCACGGCCGTCAGCACGATCTTCCTCTACGCCGCCTACGGCATCTGCATCTACCTTGGGGCCACGACCGAGGACTGGCTGAAGGAACGGACGTGGAGCCTCGGCCGCTGGTCCAAGCCCATCGCCTGGACGGCCATCTTCTGGGTGCTCGTCCTGATGGTCCTGTTCAGCTGGCCGACGTCGGGCAACATCAGCCTGCCGTTCATGGTCATCATCGTGGCCTTCCTGCTCGTGTACTACTACGCCTCCGCCCGGCGGAACTTCAAGGGTCCCCGCGTCATGGGCGACAGCGAGGAGCTGACAGAGATCGAACGCGAATTCGACCACGCGGCAGGCGAGGTCGGCGGGACCGTCTCGGCCTGACCGACATCCACGGGCCGGCGACTCCGTCTGCCGGCCCTTCCACCCCCTCGGAGCACACCGGAGATGAGCATGAGCGACGACCAGGGCCACGGCCAGAAGCACCAGCGCCTCGCCGAGCTCGAGGCGATGGTCCGCGACGGGCAGATCGACACCCTGGTCATCGCCATCACGGACATGCAGGGCCGGCTCATGGGCAAGCGCGTCCAGGGCCAGGCGTTCCTCGACGGCGTCGTGTCGCACGGCGCCCACTTCTGCACCTACCTCCTCGGTACCGACATGGAGATGAACACCCCCGAGGGGTTCGAGCTGATGAACTGGGAGACGGGCTACGGCGACTGGATCGCGGAGCCGATCTGGGACCAGCTGCGAGTGCTGCCGTGGCTGCCGGGCACGGCGATGGTCCTCGCGGACGCGGTGGACGAGGAAACCGGGCTCGAGATCCCGGTCGCGCCCCGGACGATCCTGAAGCGCCAGGTCGATCGCGCTGCCGCCGCGGGATACACGCTCAAGGCCGGCTCCGAGTTCGAGTTCTACGTGTTGAAGGATTCGTGGGAGGACCTGGCCGACCGGGGCTGGCCCGTCCCGAAGACGTTCGGCCACTACAACGAGGATTACCACCTCCTGCAGGCGACCAAGGCCGAGCCGCTCCACCGCCTGCTGCGCAACCAGATGACCGAGGCGAACGTGCCGATCGAGTTCAGCAAGGGCGAAGCGGCCAACGGCCAGCATGAGGTCAACATCCGCTACGACCACGTGCTCGAGTCGGCCGATCGGAGCGTCGTCTTCAAGCACGGGGCGAAGGAGATCGCCTACCTCAATGGCTGGGGCATCACCTTCATGGCCAAGCCCGACCACCGCTGGACAGGATCGTCCGGGCATCTCCACATGAGCCTCTGGGATGCAGAGACGGACGTGCCCCTGATGCATGCCGCGGAAGGCGACCCGGCCGGGCCGTACGGGCTATCCGAGGTCGGCCAGCAGTTCATGGCCGGGATGATGAAGCTCTCGCGCGAGCTGGCCGTGTTCATCGCCCCGTTCATCAACTCGTACAAGCGCTACGCGTCACTGTCGTGGGCACCCGTCAACGTCGTCTGGGGTCGAGACAATCGGACGACGGGCTTCCGGCTCGTCGGTCGCGGGCCCGCGCTCCATGTCGAGGACCGCTTCCCGGGTGGCGACATGAACGCCTACCTGACCTATGCCGCGATGATGGGCGCCGGGCTCTACGGCATCGAACACGAGCTGCCGCTCGACGCCGAGTTCAAGGGCAACGGCTACCTCGCGACCGGTGTCGAGCGGATGCCGCGGGCGCTGTACGAGGCGATCTGGGAGCTCGAGCGGTCCGAGGCCGCCGTGGAGATCTTCGGCCAGGACGTGGTGGACCATTACCTGAACGCGGCGCGTGTCGAGCAGGAGACATACGACTCGATCGTTCACCCCTGGGACCGCGAGCGGTACCTCGAACGCGGCTGATCCCTGGCCAGGCCCCGGCGCTCGGCCCGCGCTCCTACCAGGAACGCCATCGGAACATTCGAACGTGAACCGACGTGCGTTCATGCAATGGATGTCCGAACTCGACCGCAGCCACGCTGAGATAACCGAAACGGGTTCCTGACAGGAGCGGATCGAGCCGCGCCAGTGTGTCAGCCGGCCGCGACCTCGCGCAGGCGCCGAGCGACGTCGACGTGCCCCTCGGCGTCGGCGATGTCCCCCGGCGTGGCCCCCTCCTCGGTGACGGCTGACGGATCCCCGCCGGCCGACAGGAACAGCTCGACCATCTCTGGGTCGCCGTGCTGTGCCGCGGCGTGGAGCGGCGTGAACCCGTGACGCTGCGTGGCGTTGACATCAGCGCCGGCGGCGATGAGCACCCGACAGACCTCGATGTGGCGGCCTGCCGCTGCGCTGTGGAGCGCCTGCACCTGGAGCTCGTTCGTCGAATAGGCGTTGACCTCGGCCCCTGCCTCGAGCAGGGCCTTGGCGGCCTCGGGCTTCCCGAAGAACCCGGCGAAGTGGAGCGGCGTGAAGCCGTCGGCGGAGTAGGCCCGTGCGCGCCAGCGATCCTCCTCGAGCCGCTCGCGGAGCCGGTCGATGTAGCCGAGGGCCGTCGCCTCGAACACGTCGAGATCCGGGTCGACGGCGAGGAGGGCATCGGTCGTCGCGCGATCGAACCGATAACGCGACAGCATCAGCGCCGAGACGCCGTCGCGGTCCCGCACGGACACGAGTCCCGGATCCGTCGCGAGCAGCTCAGCGACCCGAGCAGCGTCGTCGGCGTTGACTGCATCGATGAGGTCCTGTCCGGGTCCGGCCATGCCGTCGCTCCTCCGGTCCTGAGTCGTGACATCGTGCCACGCGCGCGTTCGGGCCGAGCGCTACTCTGACGCGACGGACAGCCTGCGAGGGCGCGAGAGGGAGAGACATGCGACTCGAGGACAAGGTTTCCATCATCACCGGCGGCGGCGGCGGGATGGGACGCGTCGCTGCCCTCATGTTCGCGGCGCAAGGGGCGAAGGTCGTCGTCGCCGAATACAGTGAGGCGGCCGGCGCGGAGACCGTCGGACTCGTCGAGAAGGCCGGGGGAACGGCGTCCTTCGTCAAGGTCGACGTGTCCAAGGAGGCCGACGCCAAGGCGATGGTCGACCACGCACTCGCCACCTACGGCCGCGTCGACACCCTCTACAACAACGCCGGCGTCATGCCCGAGGCCGACCACTCGGTGACCGACACTGACGTCGCGACATGGGACGCCGTGATGGCCGTCAACGTGCGCGGCGTCTTCCTCGGCTGCAAGTACGCGATCCCGGCGATGATCGACGGCGGCGGCGGATCGATCATCAACATCGCCAGCTTCGTCGCGATCCTCGGGTGCAGTGTCCCCCAGGACGCCTACACGGCATCGAAAGGGGCCGTCCTCTCGCTGACCCGGAGCCTTGCCGTCCAGTTCGGGCCGAAAGGTGTCCGAACGAATGCGATCTGCCCCGGCCCGGTCGAGACCCCGCTCCTGATGGACTGGCTCGTCAAGGACGAGGCCGCCAAGCAGCTGCGCCTCGCCCGGAACCCGACGGGCCGATTCGGGAAGCCCGAGGAGATCGTCCACATGGCCGTCTACCTCGCGTCTGACGAGTCGCGCTGGACGAACGGGGCGTCCCTCGTCGTCGACGGCGGCATCACCGTCAACTACTTCTGATGACCGACGAAGCGGCGGAGACGGCCGACGTGGCCAGCGGCAGGATAGCGATCGGCGTCGACGTCGGAGGCAGCGGGATCAAGGCTGCGGTCGTGGACGTCGAGTCGGGCCGGCTGCGATCCGAGCGGATCCGCGTCGCGACGCCGACGCCCTCCACGCCCGACGCGATCCTCGCTTCGGTCTCGAGCCTGGTCAAGCGACTGTCGCGCTCGACCGGCCTGGGCGATTCGACGCCGGTCGGCCTGGGACTGCCGGGCGTGACCATCGACGGTCGGCTGATGTCGGCGGCGAACATCGATCAGGCATGGATCGACTTCCCCGTCGTCGACCGGATGGGCCGGCTCCTGAAGCGCTCGGTCTCCATCATCAACGACGCGGATGCAGCTGGGATCGCTGAGATGCGCTTCGGCATCGGCGCCGGCGAGAAGGGAGTAGTCATCTTCCTGACGCTCGGGACGGGCGTCGGGTCGGGTGTCTTCAACGACGGTGTCCTCGTCCCCAACACCGAGTTCGGCCAGATGGAGATCCGCGGACGCGCCGCGGAGAAGCGATCGGCCGCGGGTGCACGCGTGAAGCGCGGTCTGTCGTGGAAGGCGTGGACGGTCGACCTCGACGAGCATCTCGACCGCATCCAGCAGCTGATGTGGCCGAACCTCATGATCCTCGGCGGTGGCGTCAGCAAGAATGCCGACCGGTTCATCCCGAAGCTGACCGTGCGCTGTGCGGTCGTCGCGGCGCAGCTGCGGAACGACGCGGGGATCATCGGCGCGGCTATCGTCGCCGCCGAGGCCCCCGCGCACGAACCCGCGGCTTCCGTATCGGACGACTGACAGCGACCGCCTAAGGGGTCGGACTCGGGCCGGCCGGTGGCAGTGTGGGGCCGGCTGTCGGCCGTGGCGGTGTGGTTGGAGTCGGGGTCGGCGTCGCGGTCGGCGCGGGCGTAGCGACGGGACCGGCAGCGGTGATCCTGATGTCGAACGTCGACCTGTCGATCGCCTCGTAACCAACGTCGCCCAGCTGTTCGTACTCGACCCGGTACCGGTAGTCCCCGGCCGGGAGACACGCCGTGACCTCAGGGCTGAGGCCCACAGAAACCGGCGGCATCCTCCCTCCCGGCGGGATCGTCATGGGTTCGCGGCTGACGATGACAGCCTCTCCCGTCGCATACCGATCGTCCTCGTCCACGTTCTCGTCGTCCGAGAGACACGTCAGCGTCGGTCCTGCGCCCAACTGCTCGATCGATGTCTGCACCTGGCCGGCGATGTACCCGGAGCTGTCCGAACTTTCGACGTAAGGCAACACGATCGTCCGGTTCGACTGGTTCACGAGGCCGACCTCGAAATCGATCTGCGCTCCCTGGACGAACGTGCCGTTCCCACTTGTCGTTCGAAGCCCATCGAGGCGCATGGCCTCGTAGACGTCGTTGAGCGAAGTCGGCAATCCACCAGTGAGAAGTGTTCCCTGTGACGTGAACCTCATCGTCGTGTACTGGGCGACGCCGCAGGGATCTGTCGCCACCCCCGCCTCGACGGTTCCGTCCGCCATCAACCCGATATCAGTGACCCGCCAGCCGGCGGCGACGTGGTAGGGCCACGCATCGGTCGTCGACCCGTCGGCGCCCAACGCGACGATGTCCGACCGACTCCCGTCCCAAACGGCGATGAACAAGCGCCCGTCGAGTGCCACCCTCGCGAGCGGCGCGCTGTAGCCGCCCGTCTCGCAGCCCGGACCCATGAAAGAGCCTTTCGGCCTATACGGCCAGCCCGGGACTGCCTTTCCGCGTCTGTCCAACACGTCGACACGCGATTCACCGATGAAACTGATGGTGCCGTCCGCCCGGAGGCTGGGTGCGACGGGCTCGGGCAACGCATGCGGCCAGCCCTCGATGATCTTGCCAGTCCGATCGTGGCCCCAGACCTTCCCACTGGCACTCGTGTAGAAGATGCTGCCGTCCTTCCAGACGACGGGCCCGGACGCTGCGCCGACGGAGCCCTTCGGCCACCCGGGAAGGACCTTCCCACCAGGGCCGATCTCGGTGAACACAGTCCGTGTCGCACCGATGCCGATCTCGGACAGATACCCCTCATACCACCAGGCCACGACGCTCCCGTTCAGAGCGACCGCGAATCCTTGGCCGCCGCCGTCCAGGCTGACCGGCCAGCCTTTTCGACCCGTCCCGTCCGGCGCGAACGCATGGATCGCATAGCTGCCGTGGCCCTTCCGCGCGACGGCCACGTAGACCGCCTTGTCGGGGCCGACGGCGATCTCCGGCGAGCGGTCCCCATTTCTCAGGTCGTTCCAGGTCGATGGTGCGACCGCTCCCTTGACCTTCACGGGCCAGCCATGCAGGGGTTTCCCGTGTTCGTCCAGTCCCGTCACGACCGCAGCACCGGCGAGGTTGCATGCCACGAAAGCGGAATCATCGGAGCCGACGGCGACCGATGAGCTGATGCAGTCACCAGGGATGACGACGGGCCAGCCGTCCTGCTCACCACCCGACGCGTCGTAGAGATGGAGTCGACAGGGCACGTCCTCGTCGCACACGAGGTCGTAGTGCCACCCTGCGGGGAGGGTCCACGCTGATCCGACCACGTCGGCCAGCGCGTTCGGGCCACCGCCGTTCGGCGGTCGCACGCTCGCAGAGGGCACCGCCGACGAGGGATCCGGCGATGCGATCGGACTCGCGGATGGAAGAACCACATCCGCAGGGAGCGGCGACTTGGGGTTCCGGGTGATCAGGCCGCCCGCCACGAGCGCCCCGACGACGAGCGCAAGGAGAAGCGTCACGGACGCGGCGATGAGGACCACCTGTCCACTTCGATGGCGCGGCTGCCACCACGGCCTCGGTCTCGCGGGACTCGGCGGTGCACCGTGGACGGCCCGGCTGATGCTCGCCAGGAGCCAGCCCGGTGGAGGCTCGACGGCGCGACGTTCGAGCATCCGTCGGAGCAGGTCGTCGGAGCGGCTTTCGGTCATCGATCCGCCTCCAGCGCGCCGTGCAGCACCTTGCGGGCCTCGTGTAGGCGCCACTTGACCGTACCCACCGGCATGTCGACGATCGCCGCGATCTCATCGAGCGGCCTGTCCTCGAGGTGGTGGAGGACGACCAGGGTCCGGTCGTCCGCGTCCAGAGATTCGAATGCGCCTTCGAGCAGGTCGAGGATCTCGATCGCGTCGAACGACGACGTATCCATGCCGACGCCGCCGGGCCGATCGGAGGAGGCGTCGTCGACGAGCTCGACCTCGCGCCGCTGCGTTTGCTGCCGGACACGCATCCGGCACTCGTTCACGACGATCCGGTGAAGCCAGGCATCGAACCGCTCGAGCTCGCGGAGCTGGGGCAACTGCCGCCAGGCGGCGAGGAACGCGTTCTGGGTCGCATCTGCCGCGTCTGCTTCGCTCCCGAGGATCGCCGACGCCAAGCGGAAGGCGCCTGGCAGCCGAACGGCCGCGATCTCGTCGAACGCTTCGGCATCGCCTGCCCGGGCTCGCTGGACGAGCCCCGCGTCGTCGGGAAGTGCCGTCTGCGTGACTTGGGCGGTGACGGGCTGCAACGGGTCGCTCCGATCCCCTACGTCAACATGATGCGCGGCGAGCGTCTCGCGTTGGGGACGCGCGATCGGCATCGTTGTCACCGGGTGGAACGTGAGGCGGGGTTAGAATCGGCCGAAGGGCCCCGCGACCGACAAGTGCGCCAGAGACGGTCCGACTTGACGAGGATCCACTGATGACGACAGACGCCACCACCGATGTTCGTGCCACACAGATGGTCATCGGCGGCGAGACCGTCGACGCCGCAGATGGGCAGACGTTCGAGGTTGTCGACCCGGCGACGGGCAAGGTCATGGCCACTGCGCCGCTCGGGGGTCGCGAGGACGTCGACCGGGCTGTCGCGGCCGCGCAGAAGGCGTTCGAGGATCGCAAGGGCTGGGCGACGTGGGCCGCCGGCAAGCGCGGCCGATCGCTGGCGAAGCTCGCGGCCCTCATCAAGGAGCATTCCGAGGAGCTCGCTCAGCTCGAGAGCCGGAACGTCGGCAAGCCGATCACCGGCGCCCGCGGCGAGATCGTGGGGGCGAGCCTCGTCTTCGATTACTACGCCGGAGCTGCCAACAAGATCTTCGGCCAGACGATCCCGGTCTCGAAGCCGGGGCTGGATCTGACACTCCGCGAGCCCATCGGGGTCGTCGGTCTCATCGTGCCGTGGAACTTCCCCCTGCTGATGGCCTCGTGGAAGGTCGCGCCGGCCCTCGCGGCCGGCAACACCGCGATCCTGAAGCCCGCGTCGTATTCCCCGCTGACGGCGATCAGGCTCGGGGAGCTCGCGCTCGAGGCTGGGATCCCGCCCGGAGTGCTGAACGTCGTGACCGGGCCGGGCGGGTCCGCAGGCGCGTCGATCGCGGCCCACGCAGGCATCGGCAAGGTCGCGTTCACGGGTGAGACGACGACCGGCCAGGAGATCATGCGCCTGGCATCGGGCAACGTGAAGAAGATCTCCCTCGAGCTCGGTGGCAAGAGCCCGAACATCGTCTTCGCCGACGCTGACCTCGAGAAGTTCGCTCGCGAGTCGCCGTCCTCGGTGTTCGACAACACCGGCCAGGACTGCTGCGCCCGGTCACGGATCCTCGTCGAGAGGTCCGCTCATGATCGCGTCGTCGAGCTCTTCGCCGAGGCGACGCGCAACGTCGTGGTGGGGCCGCCGTCGGAGGACAAGACCGAGGTCGGGACGCTCGTCAGCTTCAAGCAGCGCGACCGCGTCCGCGACTACATCGAGATCGGGCTCGGTGAGGGTGCGACCGTCGTGGTCGGCGGCGATGCCCCCGAAGATCCGGCCCTCGCGGACGGCGCCTATCTCATGCCGACCGTCTTCGACGGCGTCTCGAATGACATGCGGATCGCGCGCGAGGAGATCTTCGGTCCCGTCGTGTCGATCATCGCCTTCGACACCGAGGAGGAGGCGCTCCGGCTCGCGAACGCAACGCCGTACGGACTGTCCGGTTCGATCTGGAGCCGTGACATCGGCAAGGCCCTCCGAGCGGCCAAGGCGCTCCAGGCCGGCGTCATCAGCGTCAACTCGAACTCGTCTGTCCACACCGAGGCGCCGTTCGGCGGCTACAAGATGTCCGGGATCGGGCGAGAGCTCGGGATGTCGGCGCTCGACCTCTATACCGAGACGAAGAACGTCTTCATCGACCTGACATAGTGGCATCCACCGGCGGCGAAGTCGGTGCCCGCGGATACCCCGCCGTCCTGGCTGCGGCTTTCGTCGTCGCGCAGGTCGCCGACGCTCTCACGGCCCTCGTCGTGTCTCGCGAGCTCAACCCCATCATCGGGGCCGTCCCACCGCTCGTGTCGATCCTGTTGAAGGTCGCCCTGATCTGCTTCGTCCTCGCGGTCGTCCGAGTCGTCGCGCCGCAGAGACCGACGCTCGCTCGCGTGGTCCTCGTGGTCGGGATCGTGGCCGGGTTCGTCGGCACGATCAGCAATACGGCCCTGACGCCCTTCCGGCCCTGACGCGGACCTCCACTCGCCGTCGCGCGGAGTGTCAGGTCCCTGTTGCGAGGGCCGGCGGCGTCAACTCGGGGTGTCGCCGCCCGAGCCAGTCGCGCAGGGCCCAGTGGGTCGTCTTGAACGCGATGCTCGGCCACGGGATGTCTTCCGGGGCGTAGGCGACGATCTCGGTCGCCTCGGTGGTCGGCGCCGCCGTGCCGCCCACGATCCGGGCCTCGAACGCGATCGTCACGACGCTCGCCTCCAGTCGCGTGTACAACCCGACGATCTCGCCAGGGTCGACGACGAGGCCCGTCTCCTCGAGCGTCTCGCGGATCGCGGCCTCGTGGACCGTCTCGTCGATCTCGAGGAAGCCGCCCGGCTGTGCCCAGGACCCCTTGCCCGGTTCGATCCCGCGACGGATCAGGACGATCTCGCCTGATTCGGTGATCGGGAACGTCGTCACCACCAGACGCGGGTTGACGTAGGCGATATGCCCGCAGCTGGTGCAGGCGAGGCGGTCGCGGTCCTCGCCGGCGATGGCGCCGAACGCCAGCCGCGCGCCGCAGCGAGAGCAGAAGTTCAGGGACTCGGCCATCCATCGCGGCACGCCGGCCCCCGACGGCAGGTCGGTCGAACGCCCATCCGGCCCGCGGTCGTGCGGTCTGTCCGTCACGATCGGCCGCTCACGCGAGGATGACGATGATCGACGCCGCGATGAGCGCGGCAAGGCCGATGAGGCTCACCGCGACCCAGGCGAGCCGGAAAAGCCCCTTGGTCCGGTCGACCGGCATCCAGGCCCACGCCGAGCGCCAGATGCGCAGGACCGCGTCTCCCGTCGTGACCACGAGGAGCGGTGCCGCGACGAGGACACACAGCTTGACCAACGGGCTTCCGATGGGCGTGCCCATCTCCAGGGCAGTGATCGCGATCGCGCCGCAGATGAGCACGATGACACTGAGGTTGATGTAGTGCTTCTGGAGAGGAGTCGGCTCGACCTCCGGCACGGAGCGCGGAGGCAGTCCCTGCATGCTCGGAGGCAGGACGGGAGCGCGGACAGGCTGGCGGTCGAGGACCGGCATCCCGGATTCCCAGCGCTCGTCTTCCACGGGCCTGAGTGTAGCCGGGGTCAGGGATGGAGCCGCCGGGCGGGCTAGAGCGTCCGTGACCCGTCCGCGTCGGGGTCCTCGACCGCGACCTCGCAGGTCGAGCAATACCAGCGCGTCTCGAGAGGCGTGCCACACAGGCCGTGACGAGTCGGTTCGGCATCCGGTGTTCCGCGAGCTCCCCAGTCGGCCAGCATCCGAAGCACCGACGCGAGGTCGTGCCCCTCGACGGTCAGTGCGTACGACATCCGCGGCGGGCGCTGCTGATACGGCGTCGCCACGAGGATCCGTTCACGCTCGAGGCGTCGCAGCCGGTCGGTGAGGATGTTCGGAGCGATCCCGGGAACGGCAGCAGCGAGCTCGTTGAAGCGCCTCGGGCCGTCGAGGAGCCCCTCGACGATCAGCAGACTCCAGCGGTCACCGACGCGTTCGAGCGCCGCCTCGAGCGGCGAAGGTTCGCGCGTGACGCTCGTGTCGGCCATGCCCGCGATGGTAGGTCCCGCTCCGGGGCTTGTCACCGGACGTAGTCAGTAGTAGATTGCAAGTCACAAGTCTATTCGACAAGCGAGGAACGAGAACGACATGAGTGTCATCGAGGAACTCCAGACCGCGGTCACGACGGTCGCTGAGAGCGCAGGATCGTCGGTCGTCGGGATCGGTCGCGGGACGCGCGGCTCCGGCGTCGTCGTCGCCGACGGCAAGGTCCTGACCAATGCGCACAACCTGCGTGGCGATGAGGTCACGGTGACGTTCGCCGACGGGCGGCGGACTCGCGGCACGGTCGCGGGCTGGGACGGCGACGGCGATCTCGCGATCATCGACGTCGACACAGCCGGCGCGGCGCCCGTCACGTGGGCCGAGGGCGCCGACCTGGCTGTCGGGACCGCAGTCTTCGGCGCGAGCGCAAGCCATGGTGGCGGCACGCGAGTCACGTTCGGGATGGTCTCCGCCGTCGCACGCGCCTTCCGCGGTCCCGGTGGCCGCCGGATCGACGGCAGTGTCGAGCACACCGCGCCTCTCGCGCCGGGGTCTTCGGGCGGAGCACTCCTGAACGCCGCCGGCCAGCTCGTCGGTATCAACACCAACCGGATCGGCGAGGGGTTCTACCTCGCGCTTCCCGCAGACGCGACGCTGCGCACCCGCGTTGATGCCCTTGCCCGGGGCGAATCGCCCACGCGGGCTCGCCTCGGTGTCGCCGTTGCGCCGTCCCATGTCGCCCGTCGGCTACGCCGGTCTGTCGGCCTCCCCGAGCGTGAGGGCGTCCTCGTCCGCGGCGTCGAAGATGACTCGCTCGCCGCGACGGCCGGCATCGAGTCGGGTGACCTGATCGTCGACGTCGGGGGCAAGGCCGTCGGCGACGCGGACGACCTGTATGCAGCACTCGGCACGCTCGAGCCGCCGTTCGCGGTCACGCTGGTCCGCGGAACCGACGAACGGACCGTGGAGGTCGGCGCTCCGAAGCCGCGCACTCCGGGCGATGCGTAACCGCTAGCATCCGAGGCGCATGGAGCGCCTCATCGCCTGGTATCGAGTCGGCTCGTCAGCCGGTGCCGTCGCGGCGCTCATCGTCGCGAACGCCATCCCGCTGTTCGGCGTCCTGTTCCTCGGGTGGAACGTCTGGACGATCCTGACCATCTACTGGCTCGAGAACGGGGTCGTCGGCATCTTCAACATCCTCAAGATGTCGAAGGCCGCCGGCCCCGAGCCGGCCGGTTCGTCGGCCGTGCGGTACAACGGACGGCCGATCATCGGTGGCGCCGCTGCCAAGGCGACCCTCATCCCGTTCTTCGTCGTCCATTACGGCATCTTCTGGGTCGTCCACGGCATCTTCGTCCTGACCCTGCCGCAGTTCCAGGCGTTCGGTGACGAGACCGCCGGCATCGCAAATGATCCAGTGTCGGTCGCCTTCGTCCTGATCGGGCTCGCGATCAGCCACGGCATCTCGTATCGGTTGAACTACATCGGCCGCGGCGAGTACCTGCGAACCAGTGTCGCCCGCCAGATGGGCGCGCCGTACGGGCGGCTCTTCGTCCTGCACCTCACGATCATCGTCGGCGGGATGGCGATCGCATTCACGGGCGCCTCGTCCGCCGCCGTCCTCGTCCTCGTCCTGCTGAAGACCGCGCTGGACCTTGGACTGCACCTCGCGGAGCATCGGGATGTCGACGAGGGCGGCTCGGTCATCCCACAGCCTGGCGAGGCGTTCCGATGAGCCTTCGGACGGGCGTGTCGGTGCCCGTGACCCGGGTCGCCTTCGATCCCCGGTTCGATCGTCTCGTCCCGGACGGGACGGCGATCACGCCACACGCAGACGGTGCGATCTGGGCCGAGGGACCCGTCTACATCCCCGACGAGGATGCGCTCCTCTGGAGCGATGTCCGCAGCAACGCCGTGCGGCGGTGGTCCGATGCCGACGGTGACAGCGTCTTCCTCCACCCGTCCGACTTCGCCAATGGGCACACGCTCGACCACGACGGCACGATCCTCGCCTGCGAGCACGGGACGCGCCGGGTAGCGCGGTACGAGCGCGACGGCTCCCGCACGACGATCGTCGACCGGTTCGCGGGCGGACGGTTCAACTCGCCGAATGACATCGTCGTCGCCTCCGACGGCGCGATCTGGTTCACCGATCCGCCGTACGGGATCCTCGACGACAGCGAGGGATACAAGGCCGATTCCGAGCAGGAAGGCTGCTTCGTCTACCGCATCGACCGGGGGTCGGGCGAGGTGACGGTCGCGAGCCGCGAGCTGATCCATCCGAACGGCCTCGCGTTCTCGCCCGATGAGAGCGTCATGTATGTCTCCGACACGTCGATCGCGCGAGTCGACGGTGGATACCACCACATGCTCGCCTTCGACGTCGTCGAACGCCGACGGCTCGAACGGCCGCGCGTCTTCAAGGTGATGGAGCCCGGCGTCTCGGACGGCTTTCGTGTCGATATCGACGGCAACGTGTGGACATCGGCCGGCGACGGGATCCACGTCCTCGACGCGAGCGGCGGTGAGCTCGGCAGGATCCTCCTGCCCGAGCAGGCCAGCAACTGCCAGTTCGGCGGTCGCGATGGTCAGCGGCTGTTCATCACGGCGACGTCGACCCTCTGGTCGCTGCCGGTCGGGATCAGGGGAGCCGTGACACCCTGGGTGGACCAGGCCAGCTAGCCGGTTTCGCCGGCGTCGTCCAGGACAGCCTGAGTCTGGCGAGCGCGCCAGGCCGCGAGGCGGTCGGCAAGTCCCGGATCGGATAGGGCCAGGATGGCCGCCGCGAGCAGGCCGGCATTGGTTGCGTTCCCGATCGCGACGGTGGCGACGGGCACGCCTCGGGGCATCTGGACGATCGACAGCAGGGAATCCAGCCCGCCGAGATGCTGCGTGGGGATCGGAACGCCGATGACAGGGAGGGCCGTCTTCGAGGCGAGCATCCCCGGGAGATGGGCCGCGCCGCCCGCGCCTGCGACGATGACCTTGATGCCGCGAGGCGCCGCGTCCTCCGCGTAGCGGAAGAGCCGATCGGGTGTCCGGTGGGCGGAGACCACCGTCAGCTCCGAGGGGACCTCGAGCTCGTCGAGGACTGCGACGGCCGCCTCGAGCGTCGGGAAGTCGGAACGGCTGCCACCGACGACGCCGACGATCGGTGTCGCGGACCTCTCGGTCATCGGTCGTCCTCCGTGGTGTCATCGACCCAGTCGAGCATCGTGAGCGCGTGCTGTGCCCGCTCGAGTGCGGCGTCGACGTCGGTGTCGAGCGCCGTCAGGTGGCCCATCTTGCGGCGTTCGAACACCTCTCGCTTGTCGTAGAGGTGGAGGTGGACGGAAGGATCGACGAGAGCGGCGTCGGCACCGGCCAGTCGCGCCGGGCGTCGCGAACCCGTGCCGAGGACGTTGACCACAGCGGTCCGGGAGAGCGCCGCGGCCGAGCCAAGGCCGAGACCCGTGATCGCCCGGATGTGCTGCTCGAATTGCGACGTGGCCGCACCCTCGATCGTCCAGTGGCCGGAGTTGTGGACGCGGGGCGCCAGCTCGTTGACGACGAGCGAACCGTCGCGGAGCAGGAACAGCTCGACGGTGAGCGTCCCGCACAGATCCATCGCGCCCGCGAGGGTGGCACCGATCGTCGTCGCGCGCGCCGCGACCTCCGCTTCCACCGGTGCCGGCGCGACGGATTCGACCAGGATCCCTGCGTCGTGACGGTTGCGGGCGACGGGGAAGGCGGCACAGGAGCCATCGAGACCGCGAGCGACGATGACCGACAGCTCGACGTCGAAGTCGAGCTCGCGCTCGGCGAGGAGCGGTGTGCCCGGCGCGCGCCCGAGCGCATCCCAAGCGCCGTCGAATCCCTGTGCGTCCACGAGACGAACCTGGCCGCGTCCGTCGTACCCGCCGATCGGCACCTTGAGGCGGAGCGGGAGGCCGAGGTCCGCGGCGGCGGCAAGCCCGTCCGCCACGGAGCGGATCTGGCGCCACGGTGCCACGACGATCCCGGCAGCTTCGACGAACCGGCGCTCCGTGAGCCGGTCCTGGGTCACGAGCAAGGGCCGGACGCCCGGCCGCACAGGGACGACGGCCGCGCAAGCCTCGACGACGTCGGCCGCGACGTGTTCCAGCTCGTACGTGACGACGTCACTCATGCCTGCCAGCCGCCGCGCCGCCGCGACGTCGTCATACCCGCCGACGACCACCTCATCGGCGACAGCCGCGGCAGGGCACGATGGGTCGGGATCGAGCACGGCGACCCGATATCCGATCGCCCGCGCTGCCATCGCGAGCATCCGCCCGAGCTGCCCACCGCCGAGGATCCCGATGACGGCAGGCGGCGCGATCGGCGCGGGGGCATCCACGGTCCGAGTGTACGGGCATACCCTTGCGGCATGACCGAGCTCCCGCGTCATATCGTCATCGCCGGGCTCATGGGCGCGGGCAAGTCGACCGTCGGTCGCGCGCTTGCCAAGCGGCTCGGTCGAGCGTGGCGCGATTCGGACGTCGACATCGAGGCCGGGACAGGAAAGACCGTCCGTGAGCTGCGCGATTCGGAAGGGGTCGATGCGATGCACGCGCGGGAGGCTGCCCAACTCCTCGACGCGCTCGCGGATCCACGACCGAGCGTGATCAGCCCTGCCGCGAGTGTCATCGACGACGCACGATGCCGCGAGGCGCTTGTCTCACCCGACGTCATCGTGATCTGGCTGCACGCGTCGCCCGCCGTCCTTGCCGGGCGTTTCGAATCAGCCGACAGCCACCGACCGTCGTACGGTCCGGATCCGGAGGCGTTCCTTGCCGACCAGGCCAAGAAGCGGGAGCCCCTCGCCGAAGCGATCGGCGCGCTGATGGTCGATGTCGATGGCCTGACCAAGGATGAGGCGACGGCGCGGGTGATCGACGCTCTCGGCTAGCATCGATCGATGACCGACACGACGAGTCGAACCCCGCTCATCCTCGATGTCGACACGGGGATCGACGACAGCCTCGCGCTGCTCTACGCAGCAGGTTCACCCGACGCCGAGATCGTCGCCGCGACCTGCGTCTCGGGCAACGTGGCTGCGCGGCAGGTCGGCATCAACACGCGGGCGATCCTCGAGCTCGCCGGGCGATCCGACGTCGAGGTGTCCCTGGGCCGCGAGATCCCGCTCGTCCGGGGGCTCGAGACGACAGAGGAGACACATGGGCCCCAGGGTCTCGGCCATGCCGAGCTGCCGCCACCGAGTCGCGAACTGTCGGACCGCCACGCGGTCGATGTCATCCTCGAGGAGGCGCGACGTCGCCCGGGCGAGATCACGCTCATCACCTTGGGGCCGCTGACCAATCTCGCCATCGCGCTGCTCCGCGAGCCTGGTCTGCCGCGGCTGTTCAAGAGCTACACGCTGATGGGCGGGGCGTTCGGCGTCCCCGGCAACAGCACCCAGACGAACGAGTGGAACGTCCATTGCGACCCCGACGCCGCGAAGATCGTCTTCCGGGCCTGGGCCGACGCATGCGAAGCTGATCCGACCATCCCCCGCCCGCTCGCTCTCGGGCTCGACGTCACCGAGCAGGCGCGCATCCTGCCTGACGACGTCGTCCGGCTTGCACGGCGCGCTGGCAGCACCCCAGACGACTCGATCGCTCTGGCGCGCGGCGAGGACCCGATGCAGGCGAGCCGGTCAGTGGCGAGCAACCCGATCATCCGCTACGTGGCCGATGCGCTCCGCTACTACATGGAGTTCCATCTCCGCTACGACGGTTTCTACGGCGCCTTCATCCACGACGCGCTGGCCGTCGCCGCGGCACTCGACCGGAGTCTTGTCACCACCGAGGCGTGGTACGTGGACGTCGAGACGCGCGGCGAGCTGACGACCGGGATGACCGTCGCCGACCGGCGGCGATTGACCGGCAAGGCCCCGAACCTCGATGTCGCCGTGACAGCCGATGTCACGACGTTCCTCGATCGACTCATCGAACGCGTCGGAGGGCTGGCGGCGGACCGCGCGAACGTGTCACGCTAAAGGGGACTTGCGCTCGAACGGGGAGACCGGGCGGAGACGGAATCGGAGGACTCGATGGATCTCAGCTGGTTGACGATCTGCGCAGAGGGCCAGACCGAAGGCTGCATCCCCAGCATCCAGCTCGTCTATCTCGTCGCTCTTGTCGTCGGTGCGATCCTGTTCGCCGTCATCGCGCGTCGGTCGCGCGACCTCACGACCGCCGTCCTCACGCTCATGCCGGTCGCCATCGCGATCAACATCGCGGTCGGGTCGATCGCGGTCGCACTGCGTCTCCCGATCTACCTCGATTCCATCGGAACCGTGTTGGTCGGTGCGCTCGCCGGACCGTGGGCAGGCGCGTTGACGGGCATCCTCTCGAACCTCATCTGGTCGATCCTGCCGCTACCGGGCGGCGCCGGCCCGACCGCGGCGTTCTTCGCGCCGGTCGCCGGCGTCATCGGTCTGATGGCCGGCTTCTGGGCGAGCCGAGGCGTCTTCCAGCTCCGTCCTGACGATGTCCGCGTTGGTGGCTTCCTCGCCCTCGCGGCGGGGATCGTCGGTGCGTTCGTCGCGTTCCTCGTCGTCCAGGCGACGATCGGCATCCCCGACCTCGGCGTGGCAGACGCCGATCAGCTGACACGGAACCAGTGGACCTTCCTGGCGATCGCGGTCGGTTCGATCGCCGTCGGTGTCGTCGTCGCCTGGATCACCAGCCGGACGGTCTTCGCATTCTCGGGACCCGACCCGCGGATCCGCCAGTACCTGATCGGAGCGACGACGATCGCGGCGTTCGCCCTCGTCTTCGCGATCCTGCGGCTGCTGTTCAGTCCGACGGGGTACTTCTCGACGATCACCGGCGTCGACGCGAATGGCAAACCGGACAGCCTGTTGGGTGGCGCCGATCTGAGTGGCTTGGCTCTCCCCGATCCAGTCGGATTCGTGGCCGTGGCAGTCGTCGCCCTCCTCGTGGCGTTGGGGGCGTGGACCTGGGCGCGGCGCGGCGAGAACGCACGGCTCTTCCCGGTCTGGATCGGCGGCCTCACGACGGGCCTCGTCGCGGCGGCGATCTCGGCGCCCATCGCGGCCGGGGTGTTCGGCGGCGTGACGGGCGGTGGAACGGACGCACTCGTCGCCCTCTTTCGGACGCTTGGCCTCAACGTCCTCCAATCCGCGTTCGCTCAGGGCTTCGTGAGCGACCCGCTCGACAAGACGCTCAGCTACACGATCGTCTTCGTCATCCTGGGCGCGTTGCCGGTGACCGTGCGGACGATGTACAGCCGCGGCGAGACGACGGTCGCCGAGTGAGGGTCGCCTCGACCATCGTCGTCGCGCCCTGACGGCGAGGGATGTCCGCGACCACCGGGTACTACATCGCCGGATCGAGCTGGCTTCACCGGCGGAACCCGTTGACCAAGCTGATGGCGCTCGGGCTCGTGCTCCTCGCGGCCTTCCTGCTCCCTCCGCTGGTGCTGCCCATCCTGGCGGTCGCCATCGTCCTGGCGGCCTGGACCGTGGGGCTGTTGCGGGCACTGGTTCGCGCGATGCGCATCCCGGCGGTCCTGCTGCTCTCGATCGTCGTCATCAACAGCCTCTTCTTTCCTGCCGCCAAGGACGTGCTGTTCGCCGTGGGGCCGTTCGCGGTCACCCGTGAGGGTCTGTCGTTCGGGCTGATCTCGGCCGGCCGAGTGCTGGTCGCGTTCCTTGCCTCGGTCACGTTCCTGTTCACGACCCTCGCCGACGACATGCTCGAGGCGCTCATCGCACGCGGCGCAAGTCACAGGATCGCGTTCGTGGTCCTGTCGGCGGTCCAGCTCGTGCCGCGAATGGGGACGCGCGCGGGGGCGATCCTCGAGGCGCAGCAGGCGCGCGGCCTGTCACTGGAGGGGTCGTTCGTGCGGCGGATCCGCTCTCTTGTGCCGCTCATCGGGCCGGTTCTGCTCGGCTCGCTCGTGGATGCCCGCGAGCGGACGTTCGCCCTCGAGGCGCGTGGGTTCGGAGCGCGACCGGGACGAACGGCCTATCGGACAGTGGCGGATCCACCGGCCGATCGGTGGCTTCGGCTGGCCATCGTCGCTGGCGCCGTCGCGGTCTTTCTCGTCGCGCTCGGGATCATCCCGGTATGACGACGGACGTCGATATCCGCGCGGCCGCTCCCCTCGAGATCGAGGATCTGGGCGTCCGGTATCCGGGTCGTCGCGAACCGGCCCTCGATGGCGTGACCGTTTCGGTCGCCGCGGGTGAGCAGGTCGGGATCGCCGGCCGGACGGGGGCGGGCAAGTCGACCCTCGCGCTCGCAGCGGCGGGGTTCGTCCCGCGCGTCGTTCGGGCGACGCTCGACGGGCGAGTCACTGTCGATGGCCAGGACGCCGCGACAGCCGCCGGAGGCGCCCTCCTCGGACGCGTCGGGATCATCTTCGCGACACCGGCCAACCAGCTCTCGGCGTCGAAGCTGACGGTCCGCGAGGAGCTCGCGTTCGGGCTCGAGAATCTCGGTGTCCCGCGCGATGAGATGGACCGTCGCATCGAGGCGACGCTTGAGCGCCTATCGATCCGTCACTTGGCCGATCGCGAGCCGTTCGCGCTCTCGGGCGGTGAGCAGCAGCGCGTCGCCATCGCCAGCATCGTCGCCATGGGCACACGCGTGCTCGTACTCGACGAGCCGACGGCGCAGCTCGACCCTGCGGGGACGGTGTCCGTCACCGACCTGCTCGACGAGCTGGCTCGTGCCGGTAGCGCCGTCCTGTGCGCCGCCCACGATCCGACCGTCATCGGCAGGATGGACCAGCTCGTCGTCCTCGACGCGGGCCGGACGATCGCACTCGACACGCCCGGTGCAGCCCTGATGGCGGCAGAGACGGCCGGCGGCCCCCCGTCCCCGACCCTCGTTCGCCTCGCGGACGCGGCTGGATTGCCGCCGGAGCGGGCGTTCGACGAGGAGGCGATCGCGGGCGCGCTTGCGGCACGCGCCGCAGTCGGTGGCCTGCGCGAGCGATCCGACCCGAGCCCGCCGATGACGAACTGGAGGCCTCACCCGGACCGGGCCAGCGTTCGTGTCGCCTTCGAGGACGTCGTGCACCGCTATCCCACCGGGATCGAAGCCGTCCGCGGCGTCACCCTGACGATCGAGCCGGGCGAGGCCGTCGCCATCCTCGGTCAGAACGGGTCTGGCAAGACGACACTCGTCAAGCACCTCAACGGCCTGCTGCGACCTGCGAGCGGGCGGGTCCTTCTCGATGGGCGAAACACGGCAGATCGATCCATCGGCGATCTCGCCGCAACGGTCGGATTCGTCTTCCAGAACCCCGATGAGCAACTGTTCGAACGCTCGGTCGAGCGGGAAG